>DATFYT010000225.1:0-43437 GCA_035314925.1 Mycobacterium sp.
GACCTGGCCGCCGGACAGCGGATCGGCGTCGTGCAGGGCACCGTCGAGGAGGCCTACGTCGTCGACACCCTGCACTTGCAACCGGTGAAGTTCCCCGACTTCACCACCGTGTACACCAGCCTGAAGACCCATCAGATCGACGGGTGGGTAGCGCCGGCGATGGAGGCGACCAACGTGATGCGGCCCGGCGACACCGCCGGCATCGCCGGCTACAGGTTCGGCCTGGGCAACTACGTGGCCTATGCGGTCGCTAAAGACAACCCGCCGCTGATCGCTGCGCTGAACGCCGGCCTGGACGCCGTGATCGCCGACGGGACCTGGGCGCAGATTTACACCGACTGGGTTCCGCGACCGTTGCCGCGGGGCTGGCACCCGGGTTCGAAGTCGGCGCTGACGCCGCACCTGCCCGATTTCGCGGCGATCGCCGAGCGGCATCATCGTGCGATCGACGAGGCCGCCCCGCCGAAGTCGACGCTGGCCCAGCTGCGGGACTCATTCTTCGACTGGGACCTTTACCGGCAGACCATTCCGGTGCTGTTGAAGACGGGGCTGCCCAACACGCTGATCCTCACCGTCAGCTCCAGCGTCATTGGGTTGGCGGTCGGCATTGCGCTGGCGGTTGCCGGTATTTCGCGAGCCCGCTGGCTACGTTGGCCTGCCCGCGTCTACACCGACATTTTCCGCGGGCTGCCCGAGGTGGTGATCATCCTGCTGATCGGCCTGGGCATCGGGCCGATCGTGGGCGGGCTAACCAACAACAACCCCTACCCGCTCGGCATCGCCGCGCTCGGGCTGACGGCCGCGGCGTACATGGGCGAGATCTTCCGTTCCGGCATCCAAAGTGTCGAGCCCGGCCAGCTGGAGGCCTCCCGCGCGCTGGGGCTGAGCTATCGCGCAGCGATGGGGTTGGTGGTGGTACCGCAAGGAATACGCCGGGTGTTGCCGGCGCTGGTCAACCAGTTCATCGCGCTGTTGAAGGGCTCGGCACTGGTGTACTTCCTCGGGCTGATCGCCGGGCAGCGCGAGCTGTTCCAGGTCGGCCGTGACTTCAACGCGCAGACCGGCAGCCTCTCACCGTTGGTGGCGGCGGGAATCTTCTACCTGCTGTTGACCATTCCGCTGACGCATTTGGTGAACCTCGTCGACAAGCGCCTTCGTCATGGCCGGGCCGCGACCGAGCCGGAGGACCCACTCGACCGGATCGCCTCGACGACCAGCCAGGAGATGACGTGACCGACGGCGATACGCAACTGACGTCAGTATCTTTGGCGGGCAAGGATATTCACCTTTCGTTTGGCCGAAATTCGGTGCTGCGCGGCGTCGATATCGAGGCGCCGGCCGGCAGCACGGTCGCGGTGATCGGCCCGTCGGGCTCCGGCAAGTCGACCCTGCTGCGGACCCTGAACCGATTACACGAACCCGACCGCGGCGACATCCTGCTGGACGGCGCGTCAGTGCTGAATGACGATCCCAATCGACTGCGGCAGCGAATTGGCATGGTGTTCCAGCATTTCAATCTCTTTCCGCACCTCACTGTGCTGGACAACGTCATGCTGGCGCCGCGCAAGCTCAAGCGCCTCTCCGCCGACGCGGCCCGCGAACTGGCGCTGGCTCAACTGGACCGGGTGGGCATGAAACACAAGGTCGATAGCCGTCCGGGCGCGCTGTCCGGGGGGCAGCAGCAAAGGGTCGCGATCGCCCGCGCACTGGCGATGGCACCGCAAGTGATGCTCTTCGACGAAGCGACCTCGGCGCTGGATCCCGAACTGGTCAAGGGGATTCTGGCGTTGATCGCGGACTTGGGCGCCGAAGGCATGACAATGCTTGTGGTCACGCACGAAATGGGTTTTGCCAGGTCGACATCCGACACCGTTGTCTTCATGGACCATGGTCAGGTAGTGGAAACCGGGCCGCCGGACCAGATATTCGAGGCTGCGGAAACCGAGCGCTTGCAGCGCTTCCTGTCGCAAGTACTTTGACAGCAAAACCAATTTTTGGGTGTCTGAACTCCCAGACAGGTTAGACTGACAAACTATGGCGGAACGCGAAGCCACGGTATCGGAGACCGAGCTGGCTCAGGGCCTTCACCGGACGCTGTCCAAACTGTTCTCGATCCTGCGCCGCGGGGACCCCAGCGCCGGCAGGGAAGCTGCCGGGGACCTGACGCTGGCTCAGCTGTCGATTCTGTTCACCTTGCTCGATCAGGGTCCGATCCGGATGACGGATCTGGCCGCACACGAACGCGTCCGGACTCCCACCACCACGGTGGCGATCCGCAGGCTGGAGAAGATCGGTTTGGTCAAGCGCTCACGTGACCCGTCGGACCTGCGCGCCGTGCTGGTCGACATCACCCCACGAGGGTTGGCTGTTCACCGCGAGTCCATGACTAACCGGGTCACGGCCCTGGCAGCGCTGCTGAGCCATCTCAGCGAATCCGACTTGGACACGCTGACCAAGGCGCTCGCGCCGCTGGAGCGGCTGGCGGCCAGCGAGCCGGTAGGCAGCCCGGCGGCCGCCGAGGCCAACGGCGACCAGGCTTAGCAATCCAGGCTTGACCAGCCTGAACGCTTGCTGCCCCTAAGCTGGCCGGCATGCGGACCGCGCTTGTCACCGGTGCTAGCCGCGGGATCGGCGCCGCCATCGCCGCCGCGCTGGCCCCGACGCACACCCTACTGTTGGCCGGAAGGCCGTCGGCCGCGCTCCAGGCCACAGCGGAGCGGCTGGGCGCCACCACGTTGCCGCTGGACCTGACCGACACCGACGCGATCCTCTCCGCAACCGACACGATCGACGAGCTCGACGTGCTGGTGCACAACGCCGGGGTGTCTTTCCCGGGCCGCGTCGCCGAGTCCACCGTCGACGAATGGCGCACCACCTTTGACGTCAATGTTATTGGCGCAGTTGCTCTTACGCTGGCATTGCTGCCGGCCCTGCGGCGCACACACGGTCAGGTGGTGTTCATCAATTCCGGCTCGGGACGTAACGCGTCACTCGGGATGGCGTCGTACTCGGCGAGCAAGTTCGCGCTGCGCGCGTTCGCCGATTCGTTGCGGCAGAGCGAGCCGTCGCTGCGGATCACCACCGTCTACCCCGGTCGCACCGACACCGACATGCAGCGTGAACTCGTCGCCTCGGAAGGCGGCGACTACGACCCCGACCGATTCCTGCGGCCGGACACCGTCGCCGAAGTGGTCGCCCACGCGGTGGCCACCCCGCCCGACGGTCACCTGCACGAGGTGGTGCTCCGTCCGCGCGGCTAGACGACCAAATTGACCAGCCGTCCGCCGACCACGATCACCTTCTTCGGTGTGGCGCCCGCCAGGAACGTCTGCACCTTCTCGTCGGCCAGCGCCGCGGCTTCTACCGCGTCGGCGGCTGCGGTGGCCGGCACCGTGATACGGCCGCGAACTTTGCCGTTCACCTGCACGGGGTACTCGACGGTGTCCTCGACCAGGTAGTCGGGGTCGGCCACCGGGAACGGCCCGTGTGCGAGCGACGTCGGGTGGCCCAGCCGCTGCCACAACTCCTCGGCCAGGTGCGGCGCCGACGGCGCCAGCATCAGCACCAGCGGCTCGACCGCCGCGCGCGGAACCGAGTCGCGGTGTTGCTTGGTGAGGTGGTTGGTGTACTCGATCAGTTTGGCCACCGCAGTGTTATTGCGCAGTGCCGCATAGTCTTCGGCGACACCGGCGATAGTGCGGTGCAGCAGCCGCAGCGTGTCGGTGTCGAGTTCGGGGCTGTCGACCACCCGGATGTCGCCGGTCTGCTCGTCGACGATCAGTCGCCACACTCGCTGCAGGAAGCGGTGCGCGCCGACGACGTCCTTGGTGGCCCACGGGCGTGACGCCTCCAGCGGGCCCATCGACATCTCGTACACCCGCAGCGTGTCGGCGCCGTAGTCGTCGCACATTTCGTCCGGCGATATCGAATTCTTCAGGCTCTTACCGATCTTGCCGAATTCCTGGAAGACTTCGACCTCCCCGTCGGGCCCGGGGTAGAAGAACCCGCCGTCGCGTTCGACGACGTCGGCGGCCGGAACGTAGGCGCCGCGGGCGTCGGTGTAGGCGAACGCTTGGATATAGCCCTGGTTGATCAGCCGTCGGAAGGGCTCGCGGGAACTGACATGACCCAGGTCGTAGAGCACCTTGTGCCAGAACCGTGAATACAGCAGGTGCAGCACCGCGTGCTCGGCGCCGCCGACGTACAGGTCGACACCGCCCGGATCGTCGGGGCCGTGCTCGGCCGGCCTCGGGCCCATCCAGTAGGCCTCGTTCTCCTTGGCGCAGAACCGTTCTGAGTTGTGTGGGTCGGTGTAGCGCAGCTCATACCAGGAGCTGCCGGCCCACTGCGGCATAACGTTGGTGTCGCGGGTGTAGGGCTTCAGCCCGTCACCGAGGTCCAGATCCACGTGCACCCAGTCGGTCGCCTTGGCCAGCGGCGGGGATGGTTCGCTGTCGGCGTCGTCTGGGTCGAACAGCACCGGCGAGTAGTCCTGGACGTCGGGCAGTTCGACGGGCAACGCGGCCTCGTCCAGCGCGTGCGCACGCCCGTCGCTGTCGTAGACGATCGGGAAGGGTTCACCCCAGTAGCGTTGCCGCGCGAAAAGCCAGTCACGCAGCTTGTATTCGATGCGGGCCCGGCCACGCCCGTCGGATTCCAGTCGCGCGGCGATGGCGTCCTTGGCCGCCGCCACGTCCAGGCCGTTCAGGTAGCTCGAGTTCACCAGCACCCCGTCGCCGGAGTAGGCGGCCTCGGAAATGTCGCCGCCGGCAATGACTTCGACGATCGGCAACCCGAAGTCGTGGGCGAACTCCCAGTCGCGCTGGTCGTGGCCCGGCACCGCCATGATCGCCCCGGTGCCGTATCCGGCCAGCACGTAGTCGGCGATGAAGATCGGCACCCGTGCGCCGTTTGCCGGGTTGGTCGCATAACCGCCCAGAAAGACACCGGTCTTGGTTTTGTTCTCCTGGCGCTCCAGGTCCGATTTCGCGGCGATGGCCTTCCGGTAGGCGGCGACGGCCTCAGCCGGCGTGGCGCCGTCGAAGGTCCAGTGCGGGTCGACCCCGGCTGGCCACTCGGTCGCGGCCAACCGGTCCACCAGTTCGTGCTCGGGGGCCAAGACCAGATAGGTGGCGCCGAAAAGAGTGTCCGGCCGGGTGGTGAACACCTCCAGGTCGACGGTCTCGCCGACGGCGGTGTCTGCGGCAAACAGGACGGCGGCGCCGGTGGAGCGGCCGATCCAGTTGCGCTGCATGGTTTTGACCTTCTCCGGCCAGTCCAGCACGTCGAGGTCGTCGAGCAGCCGGTCGGAGTAGGCGGTGATCCGCATCATCCACTGCCGCAGCCGCTTCCGGAACACCGGGAAGTTCCCCCGGTCACTGCGGCCGTCGGCGGTGACCTCTTCGTTCGCCAGCACGGTGCCCAGCCCCGGACACCAGTTCACCATCGAATCGGCCCGGTAAACCAGGCGGTGCGCGTCAATCACATCGGCGCGTTCGCCCGCCGACAGCTTCGCCCATTCTCGGCTGTCGTCCAATTGCCGTGCACCGGAATCGAATGCGGCGACCAGGTCGGTGATCGGGCGGGCTTTGTTGGCGGCGGTGTCGAACCACGCGTTGTAGATCTGCAGGAAGATCCACTGCGTCCACTTGTAGAACTCGACGTCGGTGGTGGAAAAGCTTCGCCGATTGTCGTGGCCGAAGCCCAGCCGGCCCAATTGGCGCCGGAAGTTGACGATGTTGGCCTCGGTCCGGGTGCGCGGGTGGGTGCCGGTCTGCACCGCGTACTGCTCGGCGGGCAGACCAAAAGCATCGAAGCCCAACGCGTGCAGTACATTACGGCCGATCATCCGGAAGTAGCGGGCATACACGTCGGTGGCGATGTAGCCCAGCGGGTGACCGACGTGCAGGCCCTCTCCTGACGGATACGGGAACATGTCCAGGACGAACATCTTGTCGTCGGGGACGGCGGAGCCGTCGGTCGGTGCCAGCGACCCGACCGGGTTGGGCACGTTGAAGGTCCCCATCCCGTTCCAGATGTCCTGCCACGTCGCTTCGATGCGGCCGGCCAGCTCCGCGGTGTATCGATACCGCGGTGCATCGGCGTCGGCCTGGGCAGGCGGGCCGGCACCAGGAGCGGGGCCCGTCGCGGCCGTTGGGGAGTCGGTCACGTCCAACAGGTTATAAGGGCGCCTGCGACGGGCCCGCCGGCCACACGTTTGTCTCGGTTGCATTGCGGACCGGTCAGGGGTTTATCCCAGGTGTATTCCAACCCTGTTGAGGTGCTGGTAGCTGCGACGTGCCCGCGGTTACAGTCCGACTCATGCTTTGCCGCTGAGCGATTTGGGAAGGACCGACTCTCATGATGCAGATTGCCCGTAGCTGGCGGGTAACGGTCGCAGGTCTAGCCGTTGGCGTCGTGGGTGTGCTGGGCCTTGCCTGCCCCACCGCGTCGGCAGATCCGGTGCTTCCGCCCCGACCCAATCCCGCTCCGGTGCCCGCCCCGGCCCTGATGCCGCAAGCCGTCACGGGCATGCCCGGCGCCGTCGGTAACCCCATTCCGGGCACGGCGGTCGCTGCCCCCGCGGTGCCCGCTCCCGCCGCGCCGGCGCCCGCCCCAGCGGCAGCCCCGGCGGTCCCGCCACCGGTGCCGATGCTCGTTCCGTCCCAGTCTGGGACGCTGCGTGACTATTTCGCCAGCAAGAGCGTCGCGATGGAGCCGCAGAAGGCGCAGAACTTCAAGGCGCTCGACTTCTCCTTGCCGATGCCGCCCGGCTGGACGCAGGTGCCCGATCCCAATGTTCCCGATGCGTTCGTGGTGACCGCCAACCGGCACAGCAGCAGCTTCTACACCTCCAACACCCAGCTGGTGGTGTACCGGCTGGTCGGCGATTTCGATCCCAAGGAGGCCATCACTCACGGCTTTATCGACAGCGCGCAACTGCCCACCTGGCGGAGTACCAACGCCACGCTGGCCGATTTCAACGGCTCCCCGTCGTCGATCATCGAGGGCACCTACCGCGAAAATGACATGACGCTCAACACCTCGCGGCGCCACGTCATCGTCACCTCCGGACCGGACAAGTACCTGGTGTCGTTGGCGGTCACGACCGATGCCGCCACGGCAGTCGCGGAAGCGCCGGCCACCGACGCGATCGTCAACGGGTTCCGGGTCGGCCCGCCCGGGTCCATCCCACCGCCCGCCCCGCCGCAGGGGCCCGCGGCGCCGGCGCCGGCCGCAGTACCCCCGCCGGCGGCTCCCCCGGCGACAGCGCTCGCGCACTAGCAGCCGGGCGCTGCGGCGCATCGGGCCGCCTCGTATTGTGGCCCCATGCTCATCGCCGGCGTCCTGTGCGTGTGCGCGGCGGTCGTCATGGCCGTGCGCGGATTGTGGTCGCTGTCGCGGTCGGTTGCCCCTGACACCGCCCAGGTGGTGATGCGCACCGTAGCGCCGCCGCAACTGGCGGCGGCGGTCATGCTGGCGGCCGGAGGCGCGGTGGCGATTGCCGCGCCGCGCGACGCCGCGCCGCCGGTCGTCGGTGTGTGCGTCGGGGTGTGCATTGTGGGCGCCGTCGGCACCGTCGCCGTCGGTTCTTGGCAGAGCGCGCGGTACGCGCTGCGCCGCGAAGCGGCCGCGGCAGGTTGCGGCGGCGCGTGCGCGACCTGCACCCTGGCTTGCCGTTGAGAACGGTGCGCCGGCACTGGTGCTGAAGCGGCTGTCGGCCCTGCCGATAGACACCTTCCTGCTGGCGATGGCCGCGACGGTGGCCCTTGCGGCGCTGCTGCCGGCCCGCGGCGCCGCCGCCGACGTGATGTCGGTGGCGGCCACGGCCGTGATCGCGTTGCTGTTCTTTCTCTACGGTGCCCGACTGTCACCGCAGCAGGCATGGCAGGGCGTCAAACGATGGCAGCTGCATCTGCTGGTGCTGGCCACCACGTTCGTGGTCTTCCCGGTGCTTGGACTGGCCGCGCGTGGGCTGGTGCCCTGGCTGCTGAACCTCGACCTCTACAACGGTCTGCTGTTCTTGTGTCTGGTCCCGTCGACCGTGCAGTCTTCTATCGCGTTCACATCGATTGCGCGGGGCAATGTCTCGGCCGCGTTGGTCAGTGCTTCGCTGTCCAACATCGTCGGGGTGGCGCTGACGCCGTTGCTGGTCGTGTTGCTGATGGACACCACCGGCGCCGCACGTATGGACGCCACCGCGATTCGCGACATCGTGCTGCAGTTGCTGCTGCCGTTCGTGCTCGGTCAGTTGATGCGGCCGTGGATCGCCGGCTGGATTACCCGGCACTCGCTCCTGACCAAAGCCGTCGACCGCGGATCGATCCTGCTGATCGTGTACACGGCGTTTTCGATCGGCATGGTGGAACGCATCTGGCTCAGCGTCGATCCGTGGCAACTGGTCGTCGTCGCCGTCGTCGACACCGCGCTGTTGCTGGCGGTGCTGCTATTCACCTGGCTGATCGGTCAATTGGCCGGGCTGGACCGCGGCGACGGGATCGTGCTGCTGTTCTGCGGCTCGAAAAAGAGCTTGGCGTCAGGTCTTCCGATGGCGCTGGTGTTCTTCCCGCCCGCCACTGTCGGGGTGATCATGTTGCCGCTGATGATTTTTCACCAGATACAGCTGGTGGTGTGCTCCGTGATTGCCAGCCGACTGTCCCGCGATCAGGCGCCGGCCTAGTTGCGGCTGATGTCGATCGGATGGGTGGCCAGCAGCGAAAGCGGTAGCGGCTGGCGCCGCAGCACCCGCCCCCACAGATCCACCCGGGGCTGGACCAGAACGTCAGATGGCAACGCCGACAGCACAATCCAGTCATCGCGCTCGATCTCACCCTCGAGCTGACCGATCGTCCAGCCGGAGTACCCCGCGAAGATCCGCACTCCCTCCACCAGCGGGGCGATCGAGTCGGGCTCGACGTCCAGGTCGACCATCACCATCCGGCCTGCGACGTGTCGCATCCCGGGCACGCCGTCCGGCTCGGCGCCCACCCGCAGCACCGACAGGCACAGCGCCGCGTCACGCTTCACCGGCCCCCCGATGAACATGGTCTTCGGTTTCGCCGACAGCTTGGCCCACTGCGGCAACACGTTGTAGACCGCGGTCTCGCTGGGCCGGTTGAGCACCACGCCCAGGCTGCCCCCGTCGTTGTGCTCGACGATGTAGATCACGCTGCGGCGGAACGTCGGCTCGAGCAGATCCGTGTTAGCCAAAAGCAAAGTGCCCGCTCGCACACGATGCGCGGCGGGGGCAATAAAGTCCTCCGGGTCCTCGGGCTGCGCCACGCCTCCATCATGGCATCCAGGTGGGGCCGCTGTCGTGAACAAGCAGCGCGCTCCGCGATATTTGTACTGTTGTTAACAGGGTCCGGAGGCCCGGTCTGCGATTACCGGAAGTAGGTTCGGTGACTCACACGCGCGCACCCGTCGCCGTGTGGCGCTCGGTGCGCAGCCTGCCCGACTTCTGGCGGCTGCTGGAGCTGCGTACCGCAAGCCAGTTCGGCGACGGCCTCTTCCAGGCCGGTCTGGCCGGGGCGTTGCTTTTCAATCCCGAGCGGGCCGCGCGCCCGATGGCGATCGCCGGTGCCTTCGCGGTGCTGTTCTTGCCCTACTCGTTGCTGGGTCCGTTCGCCGGCGCGTTGATGGACCGCTGGGACCGTCGGCTGGTGCTGGTCGGCGCCAACCTGGGCCGGCTGGTGTCGGTGGCCCTGGTCGGCGTCTGTCTGGCCGTCGGCACCGGCAACGTGCTGGTGCTGTGCGGCGCGCTAGTCGTCAACGGCCTGGCCAGGTTCGTCTCCTCGGGCCTGTCGGCCGCCCTGCCTCATGTGGTGCCCCGCGAACAGGTCGTCACGATGAACTCGATCGCGTCGGCGACCGGTGCGATCGCCGCATTCCTCGGCGCAACCTTCATGCTGATACCCCGCCGCCTGTTCGGTTCCGGTGACACCGGGGCCGCATCGATCATCTTGCTGGTCGCCATTCCAATGCTGATTGCGCTGCTGCTGTCATGGCGATTCGGCGCCCACGTGCTGGGTCCCGACCACACCCGGCGGGCGATCCACGGATCGGTCATCTACGCGGTGATCACCGGTTGGATGCACGGCATCCGCACCGTGCGGCAGCGTCCCACCGTCGCCGCCACCCTTTCCGGGTTGGCAGCGCACCGAATGGTGTTCGGCCTCAACACCCTGGTGGTGTTGCTGCTGGTGCGCAACGGCGGCGCCGCATCTGTCGGCGCGCTGGGCGGTGCGATGTTGTTCTTGGCCGCCACCGGCACCGGATCCTTTCTGGCCAATGTGGTGACCCCGCCCGCGGTGCGCCGCTGGGGCCGCTGCGCCACCGCGAACGGGGCATTGGCGATTGCCGCCGCGGTCCAGCTCGCCGGGGCCGGTCTGCAGCTGGCGGTGATGGTGGTGTGCGGGTTCCTCCTGGGCGCGGCGGGCCAGGTAGTCAAGCTTTGCGCCGACACCGCGATTCAGGTCGATGTGGACGATGCGCTGCGCGGACATGTGTTCGCCGTTCAGGATTCGCTGTTCTGGCTGGCGTTCATCGGCGCGATCACGGCGGCGGCGGCCGTCGTCCCGCAGGACGGCCACTCGCCCGCATTGGTGTTGGCCGGGACCGTGCTCTACCTATGCGGGCTCGCCGCGCACAGCATCGTCGGCCGCCGCGGCCAGCCGGCCGGGGATCGTTAAGGTACACAGATGGCCGCCGTGCAACAGATCGTGGCCGACCTGCGCGCCGAAAGCGACGAGCTCGATGCGCTGGTCGCGCCGCTTGCCGAGGATCGCTGGGCCGCGCCGACGCCCGCTGAGGGTTGGACCATTGCGCACCAGATCGGGCACCTGCTGTGGACCGACCGCGGCTCGCTGACGGCGATCATCGACGAGGCGGCGTTCGCCGGACTGCTGGAAACCGCTGCGGCCGACCCGATCGGCTTCGTCGAGGCGGCCGCCAATGAATTTGCCGCGACCCCGCCGGCCGAGTTGCTCGCCGACTGGCGGCTCACCCGCACGCGCCTGCACGACGCGCTGTTGACGGTTCCCGACGGCCGCAAACTACCGTGGTTCGGGCCGCCGATGAGCGCTGCGTCGATGGCGACGGCGCGACTGATGGAGACCTGGGCGCATGGACTCGACGTCGCCGACACCCTGGGCGTCACCCGTGCACCGACCGCACGGCTGCGTTCCGTCGCCCACATCGGAGTGCGCACCCGCGACTACGCCTTCGCCGTCCACGGGCTGCCCGCGCCCACCGAGCCGTTTCGTGTCGAGCTACACGCCCCCGACGGCGGCACCTGGTCGTGGGGCCCGGCCGACGCGGCGCAGCGAGTCTCCGGCGGTGCCGAGGACTTCTGCTTTCTGGTCACCCAGCGGCGCGCGTTGCGTGATCTCGACGTGACGGCAGAGGGCGACGACGCGCGGAAGTGGCTCCAGATCGCCCAGGCGTTTGCCGGGCCGCCCGGCTCAGGGCGGTAACGGAAGGTCCCTGCCGCTCTGCTCACTCCGGTAGGCTCGCCGCTCGACATGACTGAAGCCGGCCCGATCCTGCCGCGGGAGCTGACCGACGGGCTTTCCGACGAAGTCCGCAACGCCCCGCCGCCACCCACGCCGATACTGACCGAGCCGTACGCGCTTCGTCTCGTCGATCCTGACGCCGACGCCGACATGATCGCCCAGTGGATGAACATGCCGCATCTGGCCGAAACGTGGGAGTCCGCTTGGGCGGCGGCGCGCTGGCGCGCATACCTGCGTGCGCAGCTCGACGGCAACTATTCTCGACCGTTCATCGGCAGCATGCACGGCCAGGACGGCGGATACGTCGAAGTATACAGAGCGGCAAAGGATTCCATCGCCACCCGGTATCAGGCTGATCCCTACGATATCGGGCTGCACGCGGCCATCGCCGAATTGACGATCGTCAACAAGGGACTTGGCCCGTTTCTGCTGCCGCGCATCGTCGCCAGCATCTTCGAGCTCGAACCGCGTTGTCGCCGCATCATGTTCGACCCTGACCATCGCAACAAAGGGGCGCGGCGGTTATGCGAGTTCACCGGCTGCACGTTTCTCGGCGAGCACGACATGAGCAATCGTCGGATGGCGTTATACGCGTTGCCCCGGCCGGAGACTTATTCTGGGCGCTCGCCGATCAACTCGGCGTAGCCGTCGTAATCGGGCTTCATCGCCGCGGCCACCAGTTCCCAGAGCACCTCGTCGGTGCCGCCGCCGATCCGGGCCAGCTTCATGTCGCGCCACCATCGGCCGAGGGGCGTCTCATCCACCAGGTAGCCGGCGCCGCCGAAGATGTGCATGCACTCCGACAGCACCTCTTCGCCAAGCCGTGCCGCGGTGACCTTCGCCGCCGCCGCCGCACGCAGGTCGAGGCGGCCCTGCGCGGCAATTCCGTTGAGCCCGTGTCGAAGCAGATCGACGCGTGCCTGCAGATCGGCGACGCGCATGCGGAGCGCCTGGTGTTCGAAGAGGGTGGCGCCGAATTGGCGGCGGTTCACCATCCGGGCGTGGGTGATGCCGAGTACCCGTTGACACCCTGAAACGACTTGCCCCGCAATGGACATGCGCTCGTGCGCCAGCCCCCACGAGATCGCGGCCAGACCCGTGCCCGGACGCGCGATGAGCGCATCCGCGGGCACCCAGGTGTCGATGTGTACCGCAGCGGTATCCAGCGGGCCGGCCCCGACCTTCCGGTACGGCTCCTGGACATCGGTCTGCGAGGTCGGAACCGCGATCACCAGCACGTTGCCGTGCCGACTGTTTTCGTCGTGATCCACACCGCGCGCCACAACCATGATGTGGTCCGCGATAGGTGACAGCGAGACGAACTTTTTGACTCCGCGAACCTCGAATCCGTCTCGCGCCGAACGCACTTCGGTCTCGACGATCTGCAGGTCCGAACCGCCGGACTCCTCGGAGGCGCCGATGCACAGCACGGCCTCGCCGTGGATCGCCTGCTCGCAGATGGCCTTCAGATAATCGGACCGACCGAACCGGCGCAGGATCGCGATCGCCGAATCGTGCAGGCTGACTCCGACACCGATACCCGCCGAACCCAATCGGCCCAGCGCGAACGCGAGAGCGATGAGCTTGGCCACGTCGGGGTGCTGCCCGTCGCCCCACTTGTGCGCGAATACCCCGCTTTGGCCGAGGTGTTCGATCAGTTTGCGCGGAAACCGCTCGCTGGCTTCGGCTTCCGCGGTCCACTCGACGATCTGCCGGTCGAACACGTCGTCGAGCAGCGCGCGGTACTCGTCGATGCCCAGGGTGGCCGGATCGGTCACGTGGCCTCGGTCAGGTGCGGGGCCGCCAGGTTGCGCTTCACCTCGAGGCGCCGGAGCTTGCCCGACGACGTGCGGGGCAGCGACCCGGGCGCGACAAACACCACCTCGGATGGAACGACGCCGCACGCCGACGCCACCCGGGCCACCAGCTCGCTGCGCGCCCCGGACTCGTCGGGGCCACGGAACTCGGCGGTGATCACCAGGCCCTGCCTCGTCGCTCCTTCATCGGTGCCGACCGCCACCACCGCACCCTCACGGACACCACGGACTTCGGCGGCGACGCCTTCGACCTCGGTGGGGAAGATGTTGCGGCCGGCGATCGTGATGATCTCCTTCGCCCGCCCGCACACCACCAGGCCACCGTCAGCGAAGTAGCCTAAATCGCCTGTCTTGAACCAACTTTCGTGCTCTCGCGCGGGTTCCCCGATATACCCCGACATCATCGACGCGCCGCGGATCTCGATCTCGCCGACTTCGCGATCGATGAGCTCGGCGGACTGCTCTTGCACCGTGCCGATCCGCACCTGCATGCCGGGGATCGCTTCGCCCAGGATTGCGTGGCGGCGCATCGACTCACCGGAGTCGCCTGTCGCGGGCCGGACTTCGTCATAGCACAGACCGGTACCCGCGCGCGGAGTCGTCACCGCACAGGTGGCTTCGGCGAGGCCGTACGACGGGGTGGCCGCCCGCGCGTCGAAACCGAACTTGCCGAGCTCGGTCGCAAACCGTTGCATCGCAGCGCAATCGACCGGTTCCCCGCCGTTGATCGCCACCCGTACCCGGCCCAGGTCGACCTTGGCGACCCGACGGGCGTACTTGCCGATCAGGTTGTAGGCGGTGTTCGGGGCAGCGGTCATCGTCGCACCACTGTCGTGCAGCCAAGTCAGCCAACGAAACGGAGACGCAGTGAACGCCACGGTCGGCGCCAGCCACATCGGAGCGCCGGCCAGCGCCCCGCTGAACAAAAACGTCAGCCCCATGTCGTGGTACAGCGGCAACCAGCTACACCCCACGTCGCCGTCGGCGGCCTTGACGCCGAAGGCGGCGAGCAGGCCGTTCAGGTTGCTCAACACTGCTTCGGGGGACAGCCGCGCGGTCCGCGGAATGCCTGTGGACCCCGCGGTGCCCTGCAGTACCGCCGGCGTGCCAGCGGCCCCGGCGACCGCAGCCAGGCTGGCCGAGCGCTGACCCCGCGCAGCGGTGCCAACGTCGAGTACCGGCAGCGGCCCGGCTGCCGATCGCAGCAGTTCCAGCGCCGGTCCGTGGCTGAAAACGGTGCGCACCCCGATCCCAGTGAACCTGGTCACCGTGGACTGCGCCCAGCGCTGCGGGTCGGCGCCGCGGACCGGGCCGGGCAAGATCGACACGCTCTGGCCGGCCAGCCACGCGCCCTGAATGGCGGCGACGAAATCGGCGGTCGGCTCGCCCACCAGCCCGACGGCGCCGGGTTGCGCTAAAGCGAGGACGCGGGCGGCGACGCTTTCGGCGCGGACCTGCACTTCCGGCCACGGATGGCGGATCCAGCTTTCGGTATCCCGGTCGAAGACCACCAGGTCGTGGGCCGACGCGTTCATGGCCGCGGCCAGCGCGGCCGCCAGCACGGTCACGGAGCGACCGCGACCTTTGACCGGATGACGCGCTCCAGATCGCCGACGGTGTCGCAGGTCAGCAGCTCTTGCTCGTTGATCACCACCCCGAGCTTGTCCTCGATCGCCACCATGCCCACCGCAAAGGCCACCGAGTCCAGCCCGACATCATCCACCAGCCGGGACTCCCGGGTCACTCGGCTGATGTCGACGTTGAGGTCGTCGCGCAATATCTCTTCAAGCGCACCGCTCACCTGGTCGGGAAGTGAGTGCTCCACGTCCATCAGTGGGTCCCGACGGGACCGGCGGCTTGTGGCGCCGGGAGAATCGGGGCGCCAGCCGTGCAGTGGCGGAGGATGTCGGCGTCCACTGGTAGTTTTCCTTCCGGGATTGGACGGGTCCTTCGTGCAGCGTCGGGAGACGCACCGCAGAGAAGAATCTGAGGCGGGTCGAAGCAGCCGGCAAAGCTGGCGACTTCAGCCATCAGAGACGTCACGGGGCGTCACAGTACCGCGCCGGTGTCCTCAACGGGCGCCTACGTTTCAGGCTTCGGCGCGCTGGCGGCATCATGAGTGCCGTCGGTGTCGCCAAGCTTGAGCTCCCACTGTCCGTTGCGGCCGGCAATGCCGTTCACGTCGAGGTCGGCCAGGGCGTCATCCCTCAGCCCATCGCCATCGAAATCCAACTGGCCGTGTCCAGTCGGCCGTTCCCGCGCAGATCGATACCTGGCCTGCATTGCCACAACGTCGCCGTACCGTCGCTGGCAGCTTAAACCTGAACGGGGACCTACGGTTTCGGCTGCAACGCGCTGGCCGCATCGGCGGTGCCGTCGCCGTCGGTGTCGGTCAGCTTGACGTCCCACCGTCCGTCGCCGTCGGTGTCGACGTAACCCGTCACGCCGTTGTCGCCGGTGGAGATCGCGCGGTCGGCCAGCCCATCGCCGTCGCTGTCGAGCAGTCGGTCCTCGGCCCGGCCGTCACCATCGAAATCCACCAGCGGGCCGCCGGTGTGCTCGACGCCGTCGAGCCCCAACCAGCGCAGTTGCGGCTGGCCGGGCCGGGGCGGGCTCACCGCAACCGCCCAGGTCCCCGAGCCGTCGTCGGTGAAGTAGCTCTCCGCGATGCCGTCGTTGTCGAGATCCAGCACGACGTGGTCGGCGATACCGTCGCCGTCGAGGTCGGCCAGTGCGTCATCGGCCAGCCCGTCGCCGTCGAAATCCAGACCGACCGCATCCAGGCGGCCGTCCCCGTCCAGGTCGAGATCCGGGCCGCGCTCCCAGATCGTGGCCGTGCCGTCGCCGTCGCCCAAGCAGTACTCCATGCCAAGTCCGACGCCGCCGGACCACTACTGGTTCCCGCGGGAGTTCCACCAGGTCATCAGCTCGGCCGTCGCCTCATCCCGGGTCAGCGGCCCACGGTCCAACCGCAATTCCTTGAGGTAGTTCCACGCCTCCCCCACCTGCGGACCCGGCGGGATGCCCAGCAATTCCATGATCTCGTTGCCGTCCAGATCGGGCCGGATCCGCTGCAGGTCCTCCTTGGCGGCCAGTTCGGCGATGCGGGCCTCGAGATTGTCGTAGTCGGTCTGCAACCGGGCGGCCCGCCGCCTGTTGCGGGTGGTGCAGTCGGCCCGCACCAACTTGTGCAGCCGCGGCAACAACGGTCCCGCGTCGGTGACATAGCGGCGCACCGCCGAGTCTGTCCACCTGCCCTCGCCGTAACCGTGGAATCGCAGGTGCAGGTACACCAGCTGCGATATGTCGTCGACCATCTGTTTGGAATACTTCAACGCCCGCAACCGCTTTCGCGTCATCTTGGCGCCCACCACCTCGTGGTGGTGGAAGCTGACTCCGCCGTCGGGCTCATGCTTGCGGGTGCCAGGTTTGCCGATGTCGTGCAGCAGCGCCGCCCAGCGCAGAACCAGGTCGGGGCCCCCGTCTGGAAGGGGGTCTTCCAGGGCGATCGCCTGGCGCAGCACCGTCAGCGAATGCTGGTAGACGTCTTTGTGCTGGTGGTGCTCGTCGATCGCCATCTGCATGCCGCCGACCTCGGGCAGCACCACGTCGCCCATCCCGGTCTGCACCACCAACTCGATGCCGGCGCACGGGTCGTCGCCCAGCAGCAGCTTGTCCAGCTCCGCCGCCACCCGCTCGACGGTGATCCGGCCCAGCTCCGGCGCCATTTCTTCGATCGCCGTGCGCACCCGCGGGGCGACTGTGAAGCCCAGTTGCGAAACGAAACGGGCCGCGCGCAGCATCCGCAGCGGGTCGTCGCCGAACGATTCCGACGGGGCCGCCGGGGTATCCAGCACACCGGCCCGCAGCGCGGCCAAACCGCCAAGCGGATCGACGAATTCGCTCGGCCCGGCCGGGGTGATGCGCACCGCCATCGCGTTCACGGTGAAGTCGCGGCGCACCAGATCGTCGCCCAACGAGTCGCCGAAACGCACCTCCGGGTTGCGTGACACCCGGTCGTAGCGGTCCGCACGGAACGTCGTCACCTCTAGGCGGGCCTCGCCTTTGCCAACACCTACGGTGCCGAATTCGATTCCGGTGTCCCACAACGCATCTGCCCAAGGCCGCAGCAGCTTCAGCAGTTCATCGGGGCGGGCATCGGTGGCGAAATCGTAATCGGAGAGCAACGTCAACCTGCCCAGCAGCGCATCCCGCACTGCGCCGCCGACAAGGTACAGCTCGTGGCCGGTTGCAGCGAACACTGAGCCGAACTCGCGCAGGAATTCAGCGTACCTGTTCAAGGCAACCGCGGCCGCGGTGAGCAGCTCCGCATCGTCGGTGGTTTCCGGCACGTGGAGAGAGTAGTCGGGCAGCACACGACCGGCGAGTGCGGCAAGGAGCGTCTTAGCACGCCAGCTACCATCGCTTAGGTGTCGGAAGGCGAAAAAGCGCAACCACGTCGACGCCGGGGGCGGCGTCGTGGTCGCCGCAGTGCCGGATCCGGCCAGAGCCACACCGACAATGGGACGATCGACGGCAAAGCGCCGGCCGGCGCGGACAAGCCGGCCCGGTCCGGTTCCACACGCCGCGGCGTGGAGCGGCTGCGCACTGTGCACGAAACATCGGCCGGTGGATTGGTCATCGACAATATCGATCGGCCGCGTGAGGAGCAGGTTGCGGCGCTCATCGGCCGCGTCGACCGGCGCGGCCGGATGCTGTGGTCGCTGCCCAAAGGCCACATCGAGCTCGGTGAGACGGCCGAGCAGACCGCGATCCGCGAAGTCGCCGAGGAGACCGGAATCCAGGGCAGCGTGCTGGCGGCGCTGGGCCGCATCGACTACTGGTTCGTCACCGACGGGCGGCGGGTGCATAAGACCGTGCACCATTATTTAATGCGCTGCTCGGGTGGAGAGTTGTCCGACGACGACGTCGAGGTCGCCGAGGTGGCCTGGGTGCCGATCAACGAGCTGCCGTCCCGGCTGGCCTACGCCGATGAACGCAAGCTGGCCGAGGTGGCCGACGAACTGATCGACAAGTTGCAGACCGACGGCCCGGCCGCGCTGCCGCCGCTGCCGCCCACCTCGCCGCGGCGACGGCCGCAGACTCATTCGCGCACCCGAAACCGTCGGCCCGACGAGTCGGTACGGGGGCGGAAGAATGGTCGCGGACCCGGCCCCTAGGGGCCATCGCGGTAGAAGCCCGACGACGATGCAAAACGAAGCAATGAGGTGGGTGCACCACCCGCTTGCGCGGGTGAGCGGCGCTGTAGTCGCGCTGCGGCTGGGGTGGGCCGCCGTGTGGCGCCTGGCCGTGGTGGTCGGCATCCTGATGGGCTTTACCGGCGCGTTCGCGCTGCCCGCCGCCGCGCCGCGCGCCGCCGCGGGCGAGCCCGGCGCCACTCCATTCGTCCAGGTCCGAATCGATCAGGTGACCCCGCAGATGGTCACCACGACCAGCGAGCCCGTGGTCACCGTCACCGGAACCGTGACCAACGTCGGTGACCGTCCAGTGCGCGACGTCATGGTCCGCCTCGAGCGCGCCGCCGAGGTGGGCACCTCGCCCGGGCTGCGCACCAACCTCGACGGCAATACCGACCAATACGAGCCGGTTGCCGACTTCCTGACGGTCTCCAGTGAGTTGCAGCGCGGCCACCGAGTCGGCTTCTCGCTGTCCGCCCCGGTCCGCTCGCTGAGCAAACCTTCGCTGGCGATCGGCGGGCCCGGCGTCTACCCGCTGCTGGTCAACGCCAACGGAACGCCCGACTACGGCGAGCCCGCACGCCTCGACGACGCCCGGTTCCTGCTGCCGGTGGTCGGCGTACCACCGGATCCGCTGGACAGCTCCGGCGGCGCGATGAGCGGCGCGGGCGCTGGCGTAGCGCCCGATATTTCCAAACCCGTGCCGATCACCATGCTGTGGCCGCTGGCCGACCGGCCGCGGCTGACGCCCGGCGTACCGGGCGGCACAATTCCGGTCCGGTTGATGGACGACGAGCTGGCGACGGCGCTGGCCGGCGGCGGCCGACTCGACGTGCTGCTGGCCGCCGCCGAGTTCGCGACCAGCCGCGACGTCGACCCCGACGGCGCCGTCAGCCGCTCGATGTGCCTGGCCGTCGACCCGGACCTGCTGGTCACCGTCAACGCGATGACCGGCGGCTATGTGGTCGCTGATGGCGTCCCCGGCGCACCCGAGCAACCGGCGACGCCGACGCACCCGGGAACCGGGCAGGCCGCGGCGGTCAACTGGTTAAACCGGTTGCGCACGCTGGCGCACCGGATGTGTGTGGCCCCGCTGCCCTACGCGCAAGCCGACCTCGACGCCGTGCAGCGCGTCGGCGACGCCGGGCTCAGCGCGATCGCCACCAGCTCCGCCGCCGACATCGTCGACCAAATCCTCGGCATCACCACGGTCCGCGGCGCCACCCTCATCCCCGACGGTTCGCTGACCCGCCGAACCGTGGACCTGTTGAACGCGAACGCCAACACCGTGGTGATCGCCGCCGCCGACTCGTCGGCAGAAGACTCCGCCAACGCCGCGCCGGCGCCGGTGACCACCACCCCGCGGCGGCTGTCTGCGCAGGTGGTGGTCGCGCCGTTCGACCCTGCCGTCGGCGCTGCCTTCGCGGCCACCGGCTCTGATCCTGTCGCGCCGCCTTATCTGAACGCCGCGCTCGCGGTCCGGCTACAGCACGACTCCGACATCGCTCGCCGTCAGGACGCACTCGGCTCGATGCTGTGGCGAACCTTGCAGCCCAGCGTCGCACCGCGCGCCGAGATCCTGCTGCCGCCCACCAACTGGAAACTGCGCTCCGAGGACGCGGGCGCCATCCTGACCACGCTGGCGACCGCGATCCGCTCCGGCCTGGCGGTGCCACGGCCGCTGCCGGCGCTGATCGCCGACGCCTCGGCCACCCCGCCGATCACCGGGACGCAGCAACTCCCCGGCGTCGACGCAGGCGAACGCGGCCGGTTCGATAACCGCGTCGTCGCAACGATTGCTGACCAGGTGGGCCGGCTGTGGGAGCTGACGGCGGCGTTGACGACCGATCCGCGTACCGGGCTGAACGGTGTCAGCTACACCGCGCCGCTGCGCGAGGACATGCTGCGCGCCGTCAGCCAGGCTGACCGGCCCGACACCCGCAACGGTCTGGCGCACCAGCGGCTGGAGATCGTCGGCACCGCGATCGATGACTTGTTCGGTGCGGTCACCATCGTCAAGCCGACCGGGTCGTACACGCTGGCCACCGAGCACAGCCCACTCCCCCTGGCCTTGCACAACGGGCTGGCCGTGCCGATCCGGGTTCGGCTGCACGTCGAGGCCCCGCCCGGTATGCAGGTGACCGATCTCGGCGAACTCGAGATGCCGCCGGGTTACCTGCCGCTGCGGGTCCCGATCGAAGTGAACTTCACCCAGCGCGTCGCCATCGACGCCACGTTGCGCACTCCGGCCGGTGTGCCGCTGGGCGAGCCGGTGCGGCTGTCGGTGCACTCCAACGCCTACGGCAAGGTGCTGTTCTTGATCACGCTGAGCGCGGCGGCGGTGCTGGTGGCGCTCGCCGGGCGACGGTTGTGGCACCGGTTCCGTGGCCAGCCGGACCCCGCCGACTTGGATCGTCCGGATCCCTCCGACGCGCCGCCCGCCGTGGCACCGCCCGCCGACAAAGACCAGCCGTCGACGAAGAGCACCGCGTATGAGTAGCGCCGGCCGGCCCGTACCGCCGCCGGTCCAGCCGCCCCTGCGGCCATCCGGCCCGCGCCGGCGCCGACCACACCGGCCGGGACCGCCCACCGGGCCACTGCCACCGACCGGGCTGGTGTCGTCGCACGGCACAACGCCGCCCGCCCGTCCGGAGCTGTCCGACGCCGCGCTGGTGTCGCGGTCGTGGGGAATGGCGTTCGCGACCCTGGTCAGCCGGATCACCGGCTTTGCCCGGATCGTGATCCTCGCCGCGATCCTGGGTGCGGCGCTGTCCAGCGCGTTCTCGGTGGCCAACCAGCTGCCGAACCTGGTTGCCGCGCTGGTGCTGGAGGCGACGTTCACCGCGATCTTCGTACCGGTGCTGGCCCGCGCCGAGAAGGACGACGCCGACGGCGGCGTGGCGTTCGTACGCCGCCTGGTGACGCTGGCCACCACCCTGCTGCTGGCGACCACGCTGCTGGCGGTAGCCGCCGCCCCGCTGCTGGTGCAGCTGATGCTGGGCCGAGACCCCCAGGTCAACGAGCCGCTCACCACGGCATTCGCCTACCTGCTGTTGCCGCAGGTGATCTTCTACGGCCTCTCCTCGGTGTTCATGGCGATCCTGAATACCCGCAACGTGTTCGGGCCGCCCGCGTGGGCGCCCGTCATCAACAACGTCGTCGCGATCGCCACGCTGGGCGCCTACCTGGCGACACCCGGGCAGCTGTCCGTGGACCCGGTGCAGATGGGCAACGCCAAGTTGCTGGTGCTGGGTATCGGAACCACGTTGGGGGTGGTCGCCCAGACCGTCGTGCTGCTGCTCACGATCCGGCGTCAGCGCATCAGCCTTCGCCCGCTGTGGGGAATCGACGACCGGCTCAAACGCTTCGGGGCGATGGCCGCCGCGATGGTCTTCTATGTGCTGATCAGCCAGATCGGCCTGATCGTCACCAACCAGATCGCCAGCACGGCAGCCGCTTCCGGCCCGGCCATCTACAACTACACCTGGCTGGTGCTGATGCTGCCGTTCGGCATGATCGGCGTGACGGTGCTGACCGTGGTGATGCCGCGGCTGAGTCGCAACGCGGCCGCCGACGACACCCCGGCGGTGCTGGCCGACCTGTCGCTGGCCACCCGATTAACGATGATCACCCTGATCCCGACGGTGGCATTCATGACCGTCGGCGGGCCGGCGATCGGCAGCGCGCTGTTCGCCTACGGCCATTTTGGTGACGTCGACGCCGGCTACCTGGGCACGGCGATCGCGTTGTCGGCGTTCACGTTGATCCCGTACTCGATCGTGCTGCTGGAGCTGCGGGTCTTCTACGCCCGCGAGCAACCGTGGATACCGATCGTGATCATCGTCGTCATCACGGCCGTCAAGATCGCCGCCTCGCTGCTCGCGCCGCGCATCACCGACAACCCCGACCTGGTCGCCGGATACCTCGGATTGGCCAACGGCCTGGGATTTTTGGCCGGCGCGATCGTCGGCTACTACCTGCTGCGCAACGCGCTGCGGCCCGCCCGTGGCCATCTGCTCGGCGCCGCCGAGGTGCGGACGATTCTGGTCACAATCACCGCCTCATTGCTGGCCGGATTGATCGCGCACGTGGTGGACCAGCTGATGGGGCTGCAGCGGCTCACCGCCTACGGCGGCGGTGCCGGTTCGCTGTTGCGGTTGTTTGTGCTGGCGGTGATCATGGTGCCGATCGTGGCCGCCGTGATGCTACGGGCACAGGTGCCCGAGGCTCAGGCGGCGCTGAGCGCGATCCGCCGCCGCATCGGTGCCCGTCCCGCCGCGGCGCCCGCCCGCAAGCGGGCGATGCCCGCATCAGCCGGCCGGGTCCCCCCTCGCCCACCGTCTCCACCCCGTCCCGGCACCTCGATGAACGCCGCTCCCCGCGGTCCCGGCGTGCCCGATCAGCTGTTACGCCCCGATCACTTCACGTACCCTGAGCAGAGGAATTCGACTACGCCAGGGGGGCATCCGGTACGCCAGCCCGTGTGGCGGGGGCTTCCGGAGCATGTCGCTGGGGAGGAGATGCGGAAAGGACCGGGGATGACCGACGGCCCATCGGACAGCACGTCAGCCAAAGCTGTCTCCGAAACCGAGCCACCCCGGCAGCCCGCATCGTCCTCGTCACCGGCCGTCGACGATTTCCAGCCCGACGTGCCGCCCGATCTTCAGGTCGGAGCCGTGCCGGCACCGGTACCGACCCGGTCCAACGGCGAGTTCGACGCACCGCGCGAACCGGCTGCGGAGCCGCCGCCGGCCGAGGATGACTCGCACCTTGTTCCCGGCGCCAGCATCGCCCGCGGTCGCTACCGGCTCTTGGTCTTCCACGGCGGAGCGCCGCACCTGCAGTTCTGGCAGGCGCTCGACACGGCGCTGGATCGGCAGGTTTCGCTGACGTTCGTCGACCCGGACGGGGCGCTGCCCGACGAGGAAGTTCGCGAGATCCTGTCTCGCACGATGCGGCTGAGCCGCGTCGACAAACTCGGGATCGCCCGGGTTCTCGACGTCGTGCACACCGGCACCGGCGGCCTGGTCGTTGCCGAATGGATCCGCGGCGGCTCGCTGCAGGAGGTGGCCAACACCTCGCCATCCGCCGTTGGCGCCGCCCGTGCGATGCAAACCCTGGCGGCTGCCGCGGAGGCCGCCCACCACGCCGGCGTGGCGCTTTCCATCGACCATCCCAGCCGGGTGCGGGTCAGCGTCGAAGGCGACGTGGTGCTGGCCTTCCCCGCCACCACGCCGGAAGCCACCCCCGAGGACGACGTCCGCGGTATCGGCGCCGCGCTGTATGCGCTGCTGGTCAACCGGTGGCCGCTGGCGGAATCCGGGGAACGCAGCGGGATGGCGCCGGCGCCACGCGATGCGGCCGGCCAGCCCGTCGAACCGGGTTCGATCGACCGCGCAATCCCCTTCCAGATTTCCGCAGCTGCAACTCACTCGATCCAGGGCGACGGTGGGATCCGCAGCGCCGCAACACTTTTGAATTTGCTGCAGCAGGCGACCGCGGTGGCCGACCGCACCGAGCTGCTGAGCCCTCTGCCGGACCCGCCGCCCGCACCCGCACGCCCGGGCCGAAGCCGCACGCCCGGGCTGGAAGACGCGCAGGCACGTGTCCGTCGCCGCCGCGCCGTGACGATCGGGATCGGGGTCGGCGGTGCCATCATCGTGGTGGCACTACTGGTTCTGGCGTCGGTGTTGAGCCGGATGTTCGGTGACGTCGGTGGGCTGGACAAGGACCAGCTGGGCCTCAATGCGCCGTCGGAGAGTTCGAGTGCCAGCGGCAGCGCACCAGCGGGCAGCCTGGTCAAGCCCGTCGGCGCGACGGTCTTCTCCCCCGGCGGCGAGGCCGACAATCCGGGCGAGGCCGCGCAGGCGATCGACGGCAACCCGGCGACCGCGTGGGAGACCGACACCTACCACGACGCCGTCCCGTTCCCGGCCTTCAAAAGCGGTGTCGGCTTGCTGCTGCAGCTGCCGAAACCCACCGTGGTGGGTGCGGTGAACCTCGACCTCGCCAGCACCGGAACGAAGATCCAGATCCGCTCATCGGCGACGGCGACACCGGGCAAGCTGAACGACACCACCGCGCTGACTCAGCCCGCGGCAATGAAGCCGGGCCACAACAGCATCCCGGTCAAGGCCTCGGCGCCGACGTCGTACCTGCTGGTGTGGATTCCGACCTTGGGGACCACCAACGGGGATAGCCGCTCCGGCCTTTCCGAGATCACCGTCCAAGCCGCGTCGTAGTGCACTGGGCCCGGTTGAGTGAAGTGCCGGGTAGCCACCGATTGGTTACTGTCCGGCCGTGGGCTTCGGGCGCCTGGTTCGGCAGGAACTTCATGAACAACGGAGCGACGCCGAATTGCTGGCTGCCCACGTCGCAGGCGACCCGTATGCCTTCGAGGAGTTGTTCTACCGCCACCACCGACAACTGCACCGAGTCGCCCGGCTGACCAGCCGCAGCGCCGAAGACGCCGAAGACGCGCTGCAAGACGCGATGGCCTCGGCGCACCGCGGTGCCGGCTCGTTTCGACAAGACGCCGCAGTCAGCAGCTGGCTCCATCGCATTGTGGTCAATGCATGCCTGGACCGGTTGCGCCGCAACAAAGCTCATCTCACCATCGCACTCGACGACGTCTACCCGGTCGCCGACCGGACCGCGCAGGTCGAGACGGCGATCGCGGTGCATCGGGCGCTGCTGCGGCTGCCTGTCGAACAACGCGCCGCGGTGGTGGCGGTCGACATGCATGGCTATTCGGTCGCCGACACCGCTGCGATGCTCGGGGTGGCCGAAGGCACCGTCAAGAGTCGCTGTGCCCGCGCCCGGGCCCGGCTTGCCGCGATCCTCGGCTACCTGGAAACCGACACCGCGCCCAACCGCCCGGCGGGCTAGCCCCGCGGGCCGCGCGTGGCGTTCGGGTTACCGATGACGGACACTGAGGCGGATGGACGGAGTTGGGCCGGGTGAGAGCGACGGTGCGGGCGCCGTCCCACCGCTGACGGTGGCGGCCCTCGCCGATCTGCAGGCAGGTCTTCTCGACGACGACACCGCCGCCCGGATGCGCAAGCAAATCCGCGCCGACCCGGACGCCGGGCAGACGATGGACGCGCTGAACCGGGTCCGCCACGACATCGCCAAACTGGGCACCGATGCGGCGTCGGCGCCAGACGTTGCGCCCGAGGTCCTCGACGGGATCGCCGCGACGCTGCGCGCCCAGCGGCTGGACCGGTCCCGGCGGGGCGCTGCGCACACTCTCCGTCCCGGCCGTCTCCCCCGCTCGACGCGGGCGGCCGTCGCCGGCGCCGGTTTGGCCGCGGCCGCCGTCGCGGCCTGGCTGGGAACCGCCGCCCTGATCACGGCACCGGCCCCGACGCCGAGCAGGCCGACCACCGCAGAACACATCACCGTGTCACGCCCGCCGACGACGATTCCGCTGTCGGACCAACAGATCCTGGCCCTACTCGACGACAAACCCGACTTCGGCCCATTGGCCGACCCGCAACGCCGCACGTCATGCCTGGCCGGCTTGGGTTACCCGGCGAACGCCCGGGTTTTGGGCGCCCGGCCGGTGCAGATCGCCGGACGCCCGGCCGTCTTACTGCTGCTCCCCGCCGACACGCCCGCCTCGATCACAGCGCTGGCGGTGGCGCCGACCTGTAGTTCAGTGGACACCGGCCTGTTGGCTGACAGGCACGTCGACCGCCCGTAATGTTCGCGGGAACAGCACCGCCTACCCTGGCGTTCGACTGGTTTAGACGGCTCTTTGAACGGGTTAGGTATCCGAAAGGCTGGTATGAGCTCCTCAACCACCACTGTCCACAACGTGATCGTCATTGGCTCCGGACCCGCCGGTTACACGGCGGCGCTCTATGCGGCGCGCGCGCAGCTGGCGCCGGTGGTGTTCGAGGGCACCTCCTTCGGCGGAGCGTTGATGACCACCACCGAAGTGGAGAACTATCCCGGTTTTCGCGAGGGGATCACGGGTCCTGAACTGATGGACCAGATGCGCGAGCAGGCGCAGCGGTTCGGCGCGGATCTGCGCATGGAGGACGTCGAATCGGTGTCGCTGGACGGCCCGATCAAGTCGGTCACCACCGCCGAGGGCGAGACGTTGCACGCGCGGGCGGTCATCCTGGCGATGGGCGCCGCGGCGCGCTACCTCGGGGTGCCGGGTGAGCAGCAGCTGCTGGGCAGAGGGGTGAGTTCCTGCGCCACCTGCGACGGTTTCTTCTTCCGCGACCAGGACATCGCCGTGATCGGCGGCGGGGACTCGGCGATGGAAGAGGCCACCTTCTTGACGAAGTTCGCCCGCAGTGTCACGCTCGTGCACCGCCGCGAGGAGTTCCGGGCGTCGAGGATCATGCTCGATCGGGCCCGCAACAACGACAAGATCCGGTTCGTCACCAACAGCGTCGTGGAAGCCGTCGAGGGCGACACCACGGTGACGGGCCTGCGGCTGCGCGACACCCCCACCGGCAAGGGATCCACGCTGGCCGTGACCGGGGTCTTCGTCGCAATCGGCCACGATCCGCGGTCGGAATTGTTGCGCGGCGCGGTGGACCTGGACCCGGACGGGTACGTGCTGGTGAAGGACAACACCACCTACACCTCGCTGGACGGGGTGTTTGCCGCCGGCGACTTGGTCGATCACACCTACCGCCAGGCGGTCACCGCCGCCGGAACCGGTTGCAGCGCCGCGATTGACGCCGAACGCTGGTTGGCCGAGCACGCAGAGCCGGGCGAGCGTACACAGACCAACGCCACCGAAACCCCAGCAGCAGCGACACTTTGATTGGAGCACCCCGATGACTAACACCGGCTCACCCGTAGACGTCTCTGACGCATCGTTCGAAAGCGAAGTACTGGCTAGCAATACGCCTGTGCTAGTTGACTTTTGGGCTACCTGGTGCGGACCGTGCAAGATGGTGGCGCCGGTGCTGGCAGAGATCGCCGCCGAAACCGCCGGGCAGCTCACCGTCGCCAAACTCGATGTCGACGCAAACCCCGAGACCGCTCGCAACTTTCAGGTGGTTTCGATCCCGACGTTGATCCTGTTCAAGGACGGCCAGCCGGTCAAGCGCATCGTTGGAGCCAAAGGTAAGGCGGCGCTGTTGCGCGAGCTTTCCGACGCCGTTCCCAACGTCGGATAGTTCGCTACCGATCGACGCGATTTGCCTGGCGTTTTCCCGAAATCGACGAGCGTCTGCGACAATACCGCCAAGCCTGTCAATCAACGGCAGGGCTGTCATCAGCTCAGCGGAGGCCTTTGAATGTCGCACCCGCACCGTGGCGCCGGCGAGGCGCTGCGCTGTGGTGACCGCAGCGCAGCGGTCACCGAGATTCGGGCTGCGCTCACCGCGCTGGGGCACCTCGACGCCGGCGAGGAGCTCACCACCGGAAAGCATGTCGCGTTCGACGTCTTCGACCAAGAGCTCGACCACGCGGTACGGGCGTTTCAGCAGCATCGGGGGCTGCTGGTGGACGGCATCGTTGGCGAAGCCACTTACCGGGCACTGAAAGAGGCGTCCTACCGACTCGGCGCCCGCACGCTGAACCATCAGTTCGGTGCCCCGATGTACGGTGACGACGTCGCCACGCTGCAGGACAGACTGCAGGATCTCGGCTTTTACACCGGGCTGGTCGACGGATACTTCGGCTTGCAAACCCACAACGGGTTGATGTCGTACCAGCGTGAGTACGGGCTCTACGCCGACGGCATCTGCGGCCCGGAAACGTTGCGCTCCTTGTACTTTCTCAGTTCCCGGGTAAGCGGTGGCTCGCTGCATGCGATCCGTGAAGAGGAACTGGTCCGTCGATCCGGGCCGAAGTTGTCGGGCAAGCGCATCATCATCGATCCCGGTCGCGGCGGCGCCGACCACGGGCTGATCACCCACGGTGCAGCCGGACCGATCAGCGAAGCAGATGTGTTGTGGGACTTGGCAAGTCGCCTCGAAGGTCGGATGACCGCGATCGGCATGGAGACGTTCCTGTCGCGGCCGACGAACCGCAGCCCTTTGGACGCAGAGCGTGCCGCGACGGCTAATGCCGTTGGTGCCGATCTGATGATCAGCCTGCGCTGCGCGACCCTGGCCAGCCCGTCGGCGAACGGCGTGGCCTCCTTCCACTTCGGCAATGCGCATGGTTCGGTCTCCACCATTGGCCGTAATCTGGCTGACTTCATTCAACGAGAAGTGGTCGCGCGCACCGGTTTACGCGATTGCCGCACCCATGGTCGGACCTGGGACCTGCTGCGGCTGACGCGGATGCCGACGGTTCAGGTCGACATCGGCTATATCACCAATCCGCGTGATCGCGATCTGCTGATCACCACACAAACCCGCGACGCGATCGCCGAGGGAATCCTGGCGGCGGTCAAGCGACTTTATCTGCTCGGCAAGAACGACCGGCCCACCGGCACGTTCACCTTCGCCGAGCTACTGGCCCACGAGTTGTCGGTGGATCAGGCCAGCCGGCTCAGCGGCTCGTAGCCGACGATCCCGCCGCGACCGGTTGCTGCAGCGACGAGGTCTCCAGTAGTCGTTCTAACGCAGCTTCGACCTCCGCTTTCCAGCCAAGACCCTTGTCGAGCTCAAGCCGTAGGCGTGGGAAGTACCGATGCGGTGCCACCACGACGAAGCCCACGTCACGCAGGAAGTCGGCCGAGATCACGCAGTGCTCGACCGAACAGTCACCCAATGCCTCCAGCGCAGGCCGCAGGTCGGGATCGACGCTCTGCGGGTTGAGCAGCTCGGCGACGTTCTCGGTGCGACCGAACGCCTCCAGCGCCCGGACGCCCCGGCGGACCAATTCGTCGACCACCCGCGCCACGAGGCTGTACGGCAGCTCGTCGGCGGCGGGTCCGGGCTCCACCCGCACCGAGGTCAGCAGGACCGCGTCGGCCGACACGGGCGCCGTCGGAAAGCGCTGCGCCCGGGGCACCGCGCGGGGCGGAGCGTAGAACGCATAACCCAGGCAAGTCGGCTCGCTCTCACCGGCGTCGGACGGAGCCGCCGTCGCCACCTGCCCGCACGATCCCCACTCCAGCATGACCATCGACAGCCACGCTTCTTTCTCGAATTCAGGATCGGCCAAATGGTCTTCGTTGCCGAGGGTCGCGGGATCCACTTCCCAGAAGGTGCAGCGGCGCGCATGCTTGGGAAGCTGGTCGAAGGCTTCGAGTCGCAGCGGTGTGATTCGAGCAGACACTAGACTCCTGGGCCTCCGTGGAACGCGAGAAGCACCCGAGCCAGTGGCCCGGCTTCCCCGCAACCGGGTGGTGCCGCCACCCCGCAGATGAGCGTACCCCCCGCGCGCGGCCGACCGCGATACCCGCGAGACGCCGGTTCGCGGCCACGAAACGCCCGTGCCTCGGCCGGTCCGCGGCAGGTAGCTACCCCGCGCATGGCCAAATCCGCGTCGAGAACGAAATGTTGTGGTGCACAGCTTGATTCAACTGATCGCGGCATGATTAGGCAGTCTGGGCGGCCGGATTGTCACAGTGACGTAATCAGCTCGTGTCTCTGGTCAGGTATCCGACGAGTTCATCAGGCCGACAATGCGCTGCAAATCGTCCACCGAACCGAACTCGATCACGATCTTGCCTTTGCGTTTGCCGACGCTGACGGTGACGCGGGTATCGAAGGCGCCGGAGAGCTGCTCAGCAACATCCTGAAGGCCGGGCATCTGGATCGGCTTGCGCCGCGGCGCCGCCGGCTGGCTGGCATCGCTGCGATTGGCGAGGGTGACCGCCTCCTCGGTTGCCCGCACCGACAGCCCCTCGGCGACGATCCGTGCCGCCAGGTTCTCCTGCGCGTCCGGGCCGCCCTCGAGGGACAGCAGTGCCCGGGCGTGGCCGGCCGACAGCACGCCTGCCGCGACCCGGCGCTGAACCGGAATCGGCAACCGCAGCAATCGGATCATGTTGGAGATCAGTGGCCGGGACCGGCCGATGCGGACGGCAAGTTCATCGTGAGTGACACCAAACTCGTCGAGCAGCTGTTGGTATGCCGCCGCCTCTTCCAGTGGGTTCAACTGCACCCGGTGGATGTTCTCCAGCAGGGCGTCGCGTAGCAGGTTGTCCTCGTCGGTCTCGCGCACGATCGCCGGGATCGCGGTCATGCCGGCCGACTGGGCGGCACGCCACCGCCGCTCCCCCATCACGAGCTGATAACGCGGTCCGCCCGGTGCTCCGTCCACGGCGCGGACGACGATCGGCTGCATGAGGCCGAACTCGCGGATCGAATGCACGAGTTCGGCGAGCGCCTCCTCGTCGAACACCTGCCGGGGCTGACGCGGGTTCGGCTCGATGAGCGCCGGGTCGATTTCGCGGTACACCGCGCCGATATCGGTGGAGCCCGCTGAAGTCCCCGCCGGCGGACCACCGAGCAGGATGTCGGCGGCCGCGTCGCCAATCCGCGACCCGAGCCGGCCCGCCTCATCGCTGCCATCGGCAGGACCGGTGGGGATCAGCGAAGCCAGGCCCCGCCCGAGCCCGCCCTTCCTACGTACCGGCTGAGTCATGCTTGTCCCCCTTCTCGGGTGCTGGTCCATCTCGCTCAGCGAGCTCGCGGCTGGCGTCGAGGTAACTCAGCGCACCGCGGGAACCGGGATCGTAATCGATGATCGTCATGCTGTAACCGGGCGCCTCGGAAACCTTGACGCTGCGCGGGATGACGGTGCGCAGAACTTTGGTGCCGAAGTAACGCCGGACCTCGTCGGCCACCTGATCGGCCAGCTTGGTCCGACCGTCGTACATGGTGAGGATCACCGTGCTGACGTCCAGGCCCGGATTCAGATGGGCCTTCACCATCTCGATGTTGTTCATCAACTGCGACACCCCCTCGAGCGCGTAGTACTCACACTGGATGGGGATCAGCACCTCCGGGGCGGCGACCAAAGCGTTGATGGTCAACAGGCCCAGCGACGGCGGGCAATCGATGAAGACGTAGTCGAAGTCTGAATTGGCGGGGCCATCGAGATCGGCCAGCGCGGTACGCAATCGATTCTCGCGCGCCACCATGCTGACCAACTCAATCTCGGCGCCGGCCAGATCGATGGTCGACGGCACACAGAACAGGCGGTCGCTGTGCGGGCTGCGCCGCAGGGCGGACTGTAAAGACATCTCGCCGAGGAGCACCTCGTAGGACGACGGTGTGCCGGAATGACGATCGGTGATGCCCAGCGCGGTGCTCGCGTTGCCCTGGGGATCCAGATCGATGACGAGAGTCTTGAGTCCCTGGATCGCCAGCGCCGCGGCGAGATTCACCGCCGTGGTGGTCTTGCCGACGCCGCCCTTCTGGTTCGCGATGGTGAACAACCGACGATGGCGCGGCCGGGGCAAGGGTTCGTAGGCGGTGTGTAGTACCTGCATGGCGCGCTCGGCAGCGGCTCCGATCGGTGTGTCGAATTCCGATGTTTCACGTGAAACATGGGTCGTGGCGGAGGCTCCGTGGTCGGAACCGAACGGGTCGTGCGGCGCACTCATAGGCTCTCCCTGTTCGACCGTCGGCGCCGCACGTTCCGGACCGGATCCGGCTTGGCTCGCCGTGCCACCACCACGGTTGTCGGCGGGGCCAGATACTTCACGCCACATTCCACCACCCTGGCATCCGCGGCGCCCAACGAGGTCAGCACACGCCGGTGCTCACGGAGTTCTGCGGCCGCTCGCTCCCCTTTGATCGCCAGCATCCGGCCGCCCGGTCGCAGCAGAGCCATGCTCCACCGCGCCACCTTATCCAGCGGGGCAACCGCCCGCGATACGACGGCATCGCATCCGCCGGCGCTTTCTCGGACTGCCGGGTCCTCGGCGCGGCCGCGCAGTACCTCGACCCCCAGCCCGAGTTCGGTGATCACCATGCGAAGGAACTCGCTTCGGCGGAGCAGCGACTCGATCAGCACGACATCGAGGCCGGGCTCCGCGATCGCCAGCGCCAGGCCCGGTAAACCGGCGCCGCTGCCGATGTCGGCCACGCGCTCTCCCGGTTCCAACAGCTCGGCGACGACCCCGCAATTGAGTAGGTGGCGCTCCCAGATGCGCTCGATTTCGTGCGGGCCGAGCAGCCCCCATTCGACGCCGGTATCCGCGAGCAACTCCGCGTAGCGCTGAGCTAGGTCCAAGCGCGGTCCGAAGACCGTCTTCGCGGCGTCGGGCGTCGGGGGTACGGGCGTCGTCGCCCGTTGGTTCGGAACGACATGTTTCACGTGAAACATCCCTCCCGCCCGCGCCTGCCGGAGCCGAACGAACTACATCGATGTAACTAGGCGTCGTCGCTTCAGTCGACCAGTACGACGACACGGCGCGACGGCTCCACGCCCTCGCTCTCGCTACGAACCCCTTCGACCGCCGCGACGGCGTCGTGAACGATCTTGCGCTCAAACGGCGTCATCGGTGCGAGTTCCTCGCGGTCGCCACTTTCCAGTACCCTCCTGGCAACCTTGTCGCCCAGGGCCGCTAGCTCTTCGCGGCGGCGGCGGCGCCAACTGGCGATGTCGAGCATCAGCCGGCTGCGTACCCCGGTCTTCTGGTGCACCGCCAGCCGGGTCAGTTCCTGCAACGCGTCGAGCACTTCTCCCTTGCGGCCGACCAACTTATTCAGGTCGTCGCTGCCGTCGATACTCACCACCGCGCGGCTACCCTCGACGTCCAAATCGATGTCGCCATCGAAGTCGAGGAGGTCCAGCAGCTCTTCCAGATAGTCGCCGGCGATCTCGCCCTCGGCGACCAACCGTTCCTCTGAATCGGCCTCGGTGCCGGCGTCCGCGACGTCCGTCGCCGTGTCCGCGTCGTCCGTCGCCGTGTCCGCGTCGTCCGTTGCAGCCTCTTCCAAGACCGCTTCCGTCGGAGCTTCGTCGGTGTCGTGTCCGGTTGTCTCGGCGTTCGTCATGCCTGCCTATTTCCTTCCCGTCGTCCGAGCCGTCGCCCGGCCAAGTCTGCTGCCCGCTGTCGACCGAAGACCGGTCAACGTTTGCGCTTCTTCGGCTTCACTCCCGGGCGTGGAGTGCGGGCGGCCGGATTGCCGTCTCCCGCTATTTGATCTGTTGCTGCCGACGCGTCGGCGCCGGCCGAAGCTGCCGCCGATCCGTTGCCGTCCACCGGCGCATTCCTGGCCGGCCGCTTGGGCTTGGCGCCCGGTGCCGGCGCATTGGCCGCCCGGCGTTCGATCGCTTCGCGCTTCTTCGCTTCTTCCTCTTTTTCGAGCATCCCGAAGACGACGTGCTGCTGGCCGAACGTCCAGATGTTGTTCGCGAACCAGTAGAAGATGATCGCCAGCGGCAAGAACGGCCCGCCGACCACCACGCCGAGCGGGAAGACGTACAGCGCGAGTTTGTTCATCATCGCGGTCTGTGGGTTGGCCGCGGCCTCCGGACTCTGCCGCGCGACCGACGCCCGGCTGTTGAAGTAGGTGGCGATGCCGGCCAGGATCATCACCGGCAGGCCGACCGCGATGACGGCGGGGCGGCTGAACTCCGTGAAGGCCGCGAGGCTCGCTCCCCGCTGCGTCATGGTCGCGCCCAGCGGTGCGCCAAAAAGGTTGGCGTCCAAGAAGTGTCCGACATCCTTGGCGGTGAAGACGTAGTTGCCGAGCTCGCGGTTGCGCTCGGGCGAGAGCCCCAACTGCCCGATGCCGGTGCTCGTCCGGTTGAAGCATCGCAGCACGTGGTACAGCCCGAGGAACACCGGCAGCTGCGCCAGCATGGGCAAGCAACCGAGGATCGGATTGAATCCGTGTTCGCGCTGGAGCTTCTGCATCTCCAGCGCCATCCGTTGACGGTCCTTGCCGTACTTCTTCTGCAGCGCCTTGATCTGCGGCTGCAACTCCTGCATCTGCCGGGTGGTGCGAATCTGCCGGACGAACGGCTGGTACAGAATCGCCCGCAGCGTGAACACCAGGAACATCACCGACAGCGTCCACGCGAAGAAGCTCGTCGGGCCCAGCACAAAGGCGAACGCCTTGTACCAGAGCCACATGATCGCCGAGACCGGGTAATAGAAATAGTCGAGGCTGAACGGATCAAACGACAACAGAATCACACTCCCCTAGCGTTGCTGGGGTGCCCCAGGCTTCGGTCCGCACTGCCCGGCGTTCCGGTATCGGATCCCATCCTCCCCGATGCCATGGACCACACTTGGCGAGCCGGACGGCTGCCAGCCAACTCCCCCGCACCAATCCATACTCGGCCAGGGCGTCCACGGCGTACTGGCTACAGGTCGGGGTGAATCGGCATGTCGGCAATCGCAACGGCGACACCATGTGCCGGTAGAGCTGGATCAGGAAAATCACGCCGCACACCACTGCGGTCTCGGCGCCGCGCAGCCTCTGCGCCAACGTTGACGTTATGTCATTCACCGGCCGAATCCCGTTGCCTCGATCCGCCGTAAGCCGGCGCGCAATTCTTCCTCCAACCGGGCGGAGCCGGCGGCGCGGCTGCTCGGCAGCGCGCGGATCACCACTTGTTCCGATCGTTGCAGTCCCTCCACCAAGCCGCGAGCGACATGGCGCAGCCGCCGGGCCAGTTGATGCCGTTGCACCGCCGAGCCCACCGATCGCGAAATGATCAGTCCAACCTTCGGCGCCTCGGCATCTTTCTCGTTGCCGCGCCGCGCATAGATGACAAGGTCTGGCTGCACGGCTCGGGTGCCGTGCTTTACCGTGGCACCGAAGTCCGTGGACCGCGTCATGCGGTTCCGCGCGGAAAGCACCGCTTTACACCGAGACTGGAATTAAGCGGTGAGCGATCGGCGGCCCTTGCGACGCCGGCCTGACACGATCGCGCGACCCGCCCGGGTGCGCATCCGCAGCCGGAAGCCGTGCACGCGGGCACGGCGCCGGTTGTTCGGCTGGAAGGTCCGCTTGCCCTTTGCCACGACTCTCTCCTCGTTACATCTGGCATCGTCTTCCGGCCCGGTCCGAAACCGGGTGGAACACGATTGCCCTCACGAAGCCTTGGCAGGCTCTGTGTCTCGCTGGTAACCGGCGCGGGCCCCGCTGCATATTGCGCGGATCGCAGCCGTATCGCCGACTTTCGGGCGACTAGACGAGGGTACGCAGCGGCGTTCGCCGGGTCAAACCAGGCCTCCTGGACCCTCGGCATAACGCCGATATTTAACTGCCGTCCCACCCGCCACCGCGGCCCGCGAGCAATTCTATGAAAGGCCGCCCCAATGTTGCAGAACGGTTGGCACTCCGATGGAAAACTGTTAGCTTCGGGCTGGTGCATTTCAAGCCGTACCGACCCGGAACGGCGCCCGACAACGAAGCGAGGACGGCGGATCGGCTTCCTGGCCAGATGATCTACGCTGGCTGTCTCGAGCGCCGATCTCGCGTGCCGTCGGAGGCATTCTGCGGCGCGATGGCGGCTGTCCTGTCCACACTTGTGGATAACCATGTGGACAGTTCGTGGTCGCAGCATATGGTTGTGCGTCGACGTCAAATCAGGGGGACCCGTCGTTGACCGAGGACGTCGGATCGAGCTTCGCGACAGTCTGGAATGCGGTCGTCTCCGAACTCAACGGGGAGATCGCCACAGACAGCGCCGACATCAACGGCGAACAGTACGTCGCCCCACTGACACCACAGCAACGCGCGTGGTTGAACCTGGTGCAGCCGCTGCAGATCGTCGAAGGGTTTGCTCTGCTGTCGGTGCCGAGCAGCTTTGTGCAGAACGAGATCGAACGTCACCTTCGTACCCAGATCACCGAGGCGCTCAGCCGCCGGCTTGGCCAACAAATCGAGCTCGGCGTCCGTATCGCCGCCCTCTCCAACGATGAACCCGACGACGGCGCCGGCACGCCGCCCGAGGACTGGGCCGCCGAAGCAGATGACGTCGAGGAAGACCTCGAGGTCCTCGACAGCGCGCATCAAAACTGGCCCAACTACTTCACCGAGCGTCCGCACAGCAGCGACCCGGAGGCCTCCGGCGGCACCAGCCTGAATCGGCGCTACACCTTCGACACTTTTGTCATCGGCGCTTCGAATCGGTTCGCGCACGCAGCCGCGCTCGCGATTGCTGAAGCCCCCGCCCGCGCCTACAACCCGTTGTTCATCTGGGGCGAGTCCGGTCTCGGCAAAACCCACCTGCTACATGCGGCCGGCAACTACGCGCAACGACTGTTCCCCGGCATGCGGGTCAAGTACGTATCCACCGAGGAATTCACCAACGACTTCATCAACTCGTTGCGTGACGATCGCAAGGTCGCCTTCAAACGCAGCTACCGCGATGTCGACGTCCTGCTGGTCGACGACATCCAATTCATCGAAGGTAAAGAAGGTATCCAGGAAGAGTTCTTCCACACCTTCAATACGCTGCACAACGCCAACAAGCAGATCGTCATCTCCTCCGACCGACCGCCCAAGCAGCTGGCCACGTTGGAAGACCGGCTGCGGACCCGGTTCGAATGGGGCCTGATCACCGATGTCCAGCCGCCGGAGCTAGAGACGCGCATCGCCATTCTGCGCAAGAAAGCTCAGATGGAACGCCTGGCGGTGCCCGACGATGTGCTCGAACTGATCGCCAGCAGCATCGAACGCAACATCCGGGAACTCGAGGGTGCGCTCATCCGCGTCACCGCGTTCGCGTCGCTGAACAAGACTCCGATTGACAAGGCGCTGGCCGAGATCGTGCTGCGCGACCTGATCGCCGATGCCAGCACCATGCAGATCAGCGCGGCCACCATCATGGCGGCCACCGCTGAGTACTTCGACACCACCGTCGAGGAACTGCGCGGCCCGGGTAAGACCAGGGCCTTGGCACAGTCCCGGCAGATCGCGATGTACCTGTGCCGCGAACTGACCGACCTGTCACTGCCGAAGATCGGTCAGGCGTTCGGCCGCGACCACACGACAGTGATGTACGCCCAGAAGAAGATCCTCTCGGAAATGGCCCACCGACGCGAAGTCTTCGATCACGTCAAGGAACTCACCACGCGGATTCGGCAGCGGTCGAAGCGCTGAGCGCCGGCCAAAACCAAAAAAACTTTGGGCACTGCCAACCCACCAGTCACACCGCTGCTTGTGGATATGCCTGTGCGCAACCTGCTTGCGCTCCTCCCCCGCCATCCACCCTGCGTGCACAACCGCGGGTGATCCCCAACCGCTACACACGAACCACACAACCATCCACTCGTCATCCACAGTCGGCCGACTCACTCCAGCAGCACAGACGGCATGCTGTCCCCAACGTGCACAGGCCTTAATACTGTTACTGAGATATCTCCGTAATTTGTTCTTGGAAAAGGCACCTGGGGACGGGGTGTTCCACACCCGCACGTCAACGCCAGAACGCCCCGAGTGTCATTGATTCCGATTAGCTTTCAAGATGGCGCTCAAGGCTCTACGGTTGTGGTTCGACTGCCGTTTGGGTCGTCGAGGCGGGTTACGGGCAGAGGCGTCCGTCAGCGGGGACATCGCACTCCACCGGGGGTAGAGCCGCTGAAGTTGGCCTTGTTGTTCGAGGTGATGAAGGGACGCAATGGACGTGGCGACGACCACAGTCGGTGTAACCGACTTGAAGTTTCGCTTGGTGCGCGAAGACTTCGCTGATGCGGTGGCATGGGTGGCGCGGACGCTGCCCGCCAGGCCTACGGTGCCGGTGCTCGCCGGTGTGTTGCTGACCGGCTCGGACGACGGCCTGACCATCTCCGGATTCGACTACGAAGTTTCCGCCGAAGTTCGCCTGGCGGCCGAAATCGCTTCTCCGGGAACAGTTTTAGTGTCAGGCCGGCTGTTGTCCGATATCACTCGGGCGTTGCCAAATAAACCCGTTGACGTGCAGGTGGAAGGCACCCGGGTTTCGTTGAGCTGCGGAAGTGCAAGGTTTTCGCTGCCGACGATGGCCGTCGAGGATTACCCGACGCTGCCCGCCTTGCCCGAGGAGACTGGCGCGTTGTCAGCGGATCTGTTCGCCGAGGCGATCAGCCAGGTCGCCGTGGCGGCCGGCCGCGACGACACGCTGCCGATGCTGACCGGGATCCGGGTTGAGATTTCCGGTGAAGCGGTCGTGTTGGCCGCCACCGATCGGTTCCGGTTAGCGGTTCGCGAGCTGACCTGGTCGGCGGCCGGACCCGACATCGAGGCGGCCGTACTGGTGCCGGCCAAGACACTGGCCGAGGCAGCAAAGACCGGAACCGACGGCGCCGAAGTCCATTTGTCGTTGGGGTCCGGACCGACCGTCGGCAAGGACGGATTGCTCGGAATCAGCGGGAACGGAAAGCGCAGTACGACCCGGCTGCTGGACGCGGAGTTCCCCAAGTTCCGCCAACTGCTGCCGACCGAACACACCGCGGTAGCCACGATCGGTGTGGCGGAATTGACCGAGGCGATCAAGCGAGTCGCGCTAGTTGCCGATCGCGGTGCGCAGGTCCGGATGGAATTCTCCGACGATGTCCTGCGGCTGTCGGCCGGTGCCGACGACGTCGGCCGGGCCGAAGAGGACGTCGCGGTCGATTTCGTCGGCGAACCACTCACGATCGCCTTCAACCCGACATACCTGACCGACGGGCTGGGATCGCTGCACTCTGAGCGGGTGTCGTTCGGCTTCACCACGCCGAGCCGACCCGCGGTGCTGCGGCCGGCCGGCGATGACGATCCACAACCTACCGACAACGGACCATTCCCGGCGGTTTCGACCGACTACGTCTATCTGTTGATGCCAGTCCGTCTTCCTGGTTAGCGGTTAGGTGTACGTCCGACATCTGGGCTTGCGGGATTTCCGGTCGTGGGCACACGCCGAGCTCGAATTGACGCCGGGGCGGACGGTGTTCGTCGGGCCCAATGGCTATGGAAAAACGAATCTTGTTGAAGCGCTGTGGTATTCGTCGACTTTGGGTTCGCATCGGGTAGCGACGGATGCACCGCTGGTCCGGGTCGGCGCCCCACGGGCGGTGGTGTCGACGATCGTGGTGAATGACGGCCGCGAATGTGCCGTCGACCTGGAGATCGCTGCCGGGCGAGCCAACAAAGCGCGGTTGAATCGGTCGCCGGTGCGCAGTCCGCGCGAGGTGATCGGTGTGCTCCGGGCAGTGTTGTTCGCGCCCGAGGACCTGGCCCTCGTCCGCGGAGACCCGTCGGATCGGCGCCGCTACCTCGACGATCTGGCCGCGGTGCGCCGACCGCGCGTGGCCGCTGTGCGGGCTGACTACGAAAAAGTTCTGCGCCAGCGCACCGCGCTACTGAAGTCCGCGTCCGGCGCGCGGTTTCGGGGCGACCGCGGTTCCCTTGACACGCTTGATGTTTGGGACGGACATCTGGCCGCCCACGGCGCAGAGCTGATGGCCGCCCGGATCGATCTGGTGAACGAGTTAGCACCCGAAGTGCAGAAGAGCTACCAACTGTTGGCGCCGGCGTCGCGGCCGGCCGCGATCAGTTACCGCGCCAGCGTCGACGTCGAGACCGGCTCCACCGATGTCGAACAGTTGCGCGCGGCACTGCTGGAGCAGATGGCCCAGCGCCGGGACGCCGAGTTGGAGCGCGGCGTGTGCCTGGTTGGTCCGCACCGCGACGACCTCGAGCTACGTCTCGGTGAGCAACCCGCGAAAGGCTTTGCCAGCCAAGGTGAATCGTGGTCGATGGCGTTGGCGCTGCGGCTGGCGTCCTATGAACTGTTGCGCGCCGACGGAAGCGATCCGGTGCTATTACTCGATGACGTCTTCGCCGAACTCGACGCGGGCCGCCGGGAGGCACTGGCCGCGGCCGCGGCGTCGGCAGAGCAGGTGCTGGTGACGGCGGCGGTCCTCGACGACGTCCCCCACGACTGGGATGCCGAGCGAGTGACCATCGCACTGCATGACGGCGACAGCGGACCGGTGTCGGAGGTACAGACCTGATGGATCGCGACGAGACGTCCGACGCCGGGCCGCCGGAACGATTGAGCGGGCTGCCGGGGATGGACATGGTGCGGCGTGCGTTGGAAGAGGCTCGCGGCGCGGCGCGCACCCAAGGCAAAGATGTAGGGCGCGGCCGTCGCCTGCCGCCCACCCGCCGCGTCGCCGGCGCGGGAAGCCGCCGCCGCTGGTCCGGCCCGGGCCCGGACGGCCGCGATCCGCAGCCGCTCGGCAGCATCGCCCGCGACGTGGCGAAGAAGCGCGGCTGGTCGCCGCGGGTGGCCGAAGGCGCGGTGTTCGGCCAGTGGCCGGCGGTGGTCGGTGAACACATCGCCGAGCACGCGACCCCGACCGCACTGCGCGACGGAGTGCTGAGCGTGTCCGCGGAATCGACGGCCTGGGCGACGCAGCTGAGGATCATCCAGGCGCAAGTGCTGGCGAAGATCGCGGCCGCGGTAGGCGACGGCGTGGTGAACACATTGAAGATCACCGGCCCGGTCGCGCCATCCTGGCGGAAGGGCGCGCTGCACATCGCCGGACGGGGGCCTCGTGACACGTATGGTTGAGCGATCGAACGATCCGCTGAGGGCCGTCACAAGCCCGCGACTTGGCTCGTCAAGCGTCAGGACGAGGCCTAGAGCGAGAAATTCCGCACACGGCGAAGATAGCTGTGTAGAAACACCCTCGCAGAATCGGTGCTACCGGCTGTTGTAGGTAGACTGGCGAGGAAACCAGCGCACAGTCATTGGACTACCCGCGCGCAACCCCAAGGAGAGCTTTCCGACCGTGGCTGCCCAGAAGAAGGCCCGCAACTCATACGACGCCGGGGACATCCAGGTTCTTAAAGGGTTGGAGGCCGTTCGCAAACGACCGGGCATGTATATCGGATCGACCGGTGAGCGTGGCCTGCACCATCTGGTCTGGGAGGTCGTCGACAACGCGGTGGACGAGGCGATGGCCGGTTATGCCACCAAAGTCGACGTGAAGATCCTCGAGGACGGCGCCGTCGAAGTCACCGACGATGGCCGCGGTATTCCGGTGGCGATGCACGCGACCGGCATCCCGACCGTCGACGTCGTGATGACCCAGTTGCACGCCGGCGGCAAGTTCGGCGGCGACGACGGTGCCTACGCGGTGTCGGGTGGCCTGCACGGCGTCGGCGTCTCGGTGGTCAACGCGTTGTCCACCCGCCTCGAGGTCGAGATCTCCCGCGACGGCTACGAGTGGGCGCAGTACTACGACCGTTCGGTACCCGGCACACTCAAGCAGGGCGAGAAGACCAAGAAGACCGGCACCACGGTGCGATACTGGGCCGACCCGGACATCTTCGAAACCACCGAGTATGACTTCGAGACCGTGGCCCGGCGGCTGCAGGAAATGGCCTTCCTCAACAAAGGATTGACCATCGACTTGGTGGACAAGCGCGTCGCCGCCGAGGAAGTGGTCGACGAAGTCGTCAGCGACACCGCCGAGGCGCCGAAATCGGCCGAAGAGAAGGCGGCGGAGTCAAAGGCCCCCCAGAAGGTCAAACACCGCACATTCCATTACGCCGGTGGCCTGGTCGACTTCGTCAAGCACATCAACCGCACCAAGAACCCGATCCACAGCAGCATCGTCGACTTCTCCGACAAGGGTCCCGGTCACGAGGTCGAGATCGCGATGCAGTGGAACGCAGGCTATTCGGAGTCGGTGCACACCTTCGCCAACACCATCAACACCCACGAAGGTGGCACCCACGAGGAGGGCTTCCGCGCTGCGTTGACGTCGGTGGTGAACAAGTACGCCAAAGACAAGAAGCTGCTGAAAGACAAAGACCCCAACCTGACCGGCGACGACATCCGCGAGGGCTTGGCCGCGGTCATTTCGGTCAAGATCAGCGAACCGCAGTTCGAGGGCCAGACCAAGACCAAGTTGGGCAACACCGAAGTCAAGTCGTTCGTGCAGAAGGCATGCAATGACAAGCTCTCGCACTGGTTCGAAGCCAACCCCAGTGACGCCAAAACCGTGGTGAACAAGGCGGTGTCGTCTGCGCAAGCCCGGATCGCGGCCCGAAAGGCCCGAGAGTTGGTGCGGCGCAAGAGCGCTACCGATTTGGGCGGGCTGCCCGGCAAGCTGGCAGACTGCCGTTCCACCGATCCACGTAAGTCAGAACTGTATGTAGTGGAAGGTGATTCGGCCGGCGGCTCGGCCAAGAGCGGCCGCGATTCGATGTTCCAGGCGATTCTTCCGCTGCGCGGCAAGATCATCAACGTCGAGAAGGCCCGCATCGACCGGGTGCTGAAAAACACCGAAGTGCAGGCGATCATCACCGCGCTGGGCACCGGAATCCACGACGAGTTCGACATCACCAAGCTGCGGTATCACAAGATTGTCTTGATGGCCGACGCGGACGTCGACGGCCAGCACATCTCGACGCTGCTGCTGACGCTGTTGTTCCGGTTCATGCGGCCACTGATCGAGAACGGGCACGTGTTCCTGGCGCAGCCGCCGCTGTACAAGTTGAAGTGGCAGCGCAGCGAACCCGAGTTCGCCTACTCCGACCGTGAGCGCGACGGCCTGCTGGCGGCGGGTAAGAAGGCCGGCAAGAAGATCAACGTCGACGACGGCATCCAGCGTTACAAAGGTCTCGGCGAGATGGACGCCAAGGAACTGTGGGAAACCACCATGGATCCCTCGGTTCGGGTGCTGCGTCAGGTCACCCTCGACGACGCCGCGGCGGCCGACGAGTTGTTCTCGATACTGATGGGCGAGGACGTCGAAGCCCGCCGAAGCTTTATCACCCGTAATGCCAAGGACGTTCGCTTCCTTGATGTTTAGCGAAGCCCGACGGCTCGCAAGGATCTCCCCCATTCGAATCCAGACGAGGACTAGATGACAGACACCACGCTGCCGCCCGGCGGTGATGCTGCCGACCGGATCGAGCCAGTCGACATCCAGCAGGAGATGCAGCGCAGCTACATCGATTACGCGATGAGCGTCATCGTGGGCCGTGCGCTGCCGGAGGTGCGCGACGGCCTCAAGCCGGTGCACCGCCGGGTGCTCTACGCCATGTTCGACTCCGGGTTCCGCCCGGACCGCAGCCACGCCAAGTCGGC
>DATFYT010000226.1:0-3360 GCA_035314925.1 Mycobacterium sp.
GCTGATGGCCACCAGCCGTGCAACTCCTTGCTCGATGCCGGCGGCGAGTCGATCAACGTCAGGTGCGGTGTCGTGGTCGGCGGTAATGCCGAAGACGAAACTATCGGCGTAGCTCACCATCGCGATGCCTGTCCGCAGGTGAAGAGCAATCGGCGGCACCGGCAGGACTTCCAGCACCTCGCGACCCATCAGCTTCTGCCGACCGCGAGGGCCGGGAACGTTGGTTGCCAAAGCGGCCACGGCATGTTGCGGCAATCGGGTCAGCAGTCGGACGGTCCAAGCCGACAGGGCGAACGGGATCATGTTGAACGCCGACAGGAAAGCGGTGCCGCCCTCACGCTGACCACTGCCTTTGGCCGTCGTCAGCCGGCGGTGCACGAGTTCCAATTGCTGAACCGGGTCCGCCTCGTCGACGGGCAACAATGGCAGCATCGCCGAGACCCGGTTGTCGGTGTGATGCAAGTCCATCATCGACCGGACCGACACCGGAACCAGGGTGCGCAGCGAATCGTGGTGGGGCTGTTCACCGCGGTTGAGCAGAAGGTTGCGGTAGCTGTCGGTGATCGCGGCCAGCGCCACGTCGTTGATCGTCACATCGAAGGCCCGGGACACCTTCTGCAGCTGGGCGAGCTTAACCCTCGCCGCGCTGTAGCGCCGAATAGTTGTCACGGATCCGGTCAGCGACGATTCGGGCGGTGAGCTCAGCAGGTCCGCCGTCAGCTCAGCCACGCCCACCGCGGCGTGTTCCGCGGCGGTGGCCGCGGCGGCCGCGGTACGCCACATGCCGCCCAGCCAGGTCAACGGGTTGACGCTCATCGGGGGCGGACGCAGCGCGGGGCCATCCGGCTCCTTGGCGGCGCGAATTTTTTTCGCGAACGTGTCGCCGCCGCCGCTGTCGCTGAGCTTCGCCAGCATCTGGGTGGTGGCGATGCCGTCGGCGATGCAGTGATGCAGTTTCATCAGCATGGCCCACCTGTTGTCGGTGAGGCCTTCAATGATCCAGCACTCCCACAGCGGACGCTCGCGGTCGAGCCGATGCTGCATGAGAGTCGCGATCATCTGGAACAGCTCGGCGTCATCGCCGGGTTCGGGCAGCGCGACGCGGTACAGGTGGCGCGAGATGTCGAAGTGCGGGTCGTCCACCCATTCAGGTGAGCCGAGGTCGAGTGGATGGGTACGTAGTATCTGGGTGCAGCGCGGAATTCCGCGTACCCGTTCGGCGAAGGCTGAGACAAGCTCGTCGTAGCGCGGCACCGGCCCTGCCACGATCGATACACCGCCAACCGCCAGGCTCACATGAGGATCGGAATCCTCAGCCTCCAGGAAACTGGCATCCAGAGCCGTCAAATGTTCCATTACGCCACTGTCCACCCCGCGCGCGGCTGTGAGCAGGGTCGGAAGTCCTTACCTTAAAGGACGAACGACGCTTCAAAGCCGCCCGGAGTTGTCATAGCGTGAGCCAGGTGACGACCGAACGGCCGGGGCGTGGCGGCCAAGTATTTAGTGCCGCGCCGCGCGGCGACGTGACCGGTGAACCCGTCAGCATCCTTTCGGTAAGCGAAAGCTGGGATCTGCTGGCAAGCGTGGCGTTAGGGCGTCTCGTCACGAGCGGCCAGGGCGAGCCCGAGATCTTTCCAGTCAACTTCGTCGTCCAGCGCCGCACCGTGCTCTTTCGCACCGCGGAGGGCACCAAGTTGGTCAGCGCCGCAATAAACAATCGTGTTCTCTTCGAGGCCGACGACCACGATGCTGCCGAAGGCTGGAGCGTCATCGTGAAGGGCACGGCCCGCATGCTCCGTACCGATGAGGAGATTGAAGAGGCCGCGCGGGCACAGCTGCTGCCATGGACTGCGACGTTGAAGCTTCATTGGGTTCGCGTTGTCCCGGTCTCGGTCACGGGCCGCCGTTTCCGCTTCGGTCCGGAACCCGACCGGGAATCCACATTCGCCTGATTCGCACCTTCCGGGATCCGGTGCCTGTCTCGGTCGTAGCCGGCGGGCATGCCAAGATCCCGCGGCGGTAGCCCGCGCGACCCGGCCTGCTCGGCGACCGCTGATGGCGTGGCTGATCTTCCGACTCTGGCGACGCGTTCGCGAACGTGTCGCTTGATGTCGCTGCCGGTCAGCTCGCGGTGATCGTTGGGCTGGCCCTGATCCCGCCTCAGCGATGATTCCACGCCGTAGGGCTACGTGGCGTCCCGCCGGCCTCGCTCGATGCCGAATGGCTGTGGCGGTGGTGACCAAGGACCCTTAGGTTCCAGTGCTGCCGTCTTTAGGCTCGAAGTGAGACAACACGTCTCGCGGGTTGCCATAGCTCATACAACAGCCGCGTTGGAGGCACAGACGATGCACCACAACGATCCCCCCTCTCACGACCCGACGTATTCCGCGATGAGCATCGCGGTCAAGGAAAGAGACGGGCGCACTCAGGCCAAGATCGAGTTGCATTGGGCCGGAAGGCACCTGGCCGGAACCGGAGTTGCGTATCGGCACCCGTCCGATTGCCTGACAGACGAGGTCGGTCGAGGACTTGCCACCGCACGTGCCCTGTCGGATCTTGCTGACCGGTTGCTCGCAGTGAGCGCCTCCGGCATCGATGGGTCCAGGCGGCTGACCGTAGTGTGAATAACGTGAGCCGTTCCGCGTCAGAAGCCTTCGGCCACAACCGCGAGTCGTACGAAAGCCTCTATCGCGGAGAGCCCGCATTCCCGGGCGCGCCCGCCCCGAAGCCATCCCTTGGGACATCCGGCAAGCGCAGCCTCGGCTGATGGAACTCGAAGCACTCGGCGCGATAAGCGGAAAGGTGCTCGACGCTGGTTGCGGCCTCGGCGACAACGTGATCTACCTGGCTCGTCGCGGCTACTCGGTGACGGGCTTCGACAGCTCGCCGACGGCGATCGAGCAGGCCCGTACCCGTGCTTCCGAGGCCGGTGTCCCGGCGCGCTTCGACGTCGCCGACGTCACCGAACTGACCGGCTACGACCGACAGTTCGACACCGTCATCGACAGCGCCCTGTACCACTACCTGGACCACGGCGGAAGGCAGGCATACGCCGCCGCACTGCACCGCGCGACCACGCCGAGCGCACGCTGGTTCCTGTACTGCTTCTCGGGCGAGAACGTCAACGGCGTCATCGCCCCGATGGAAGCCGTGCCACAGGCCGACATCCGCGACACCCTCGGAAACGCCGGCTGGCGCATCGACTTCCTCGGCCCCACAACCTTTCTCGGCAACACCTCAGGTTTCACCGGCAGCTTCGGGAAGCTGCCGGAGGCCCTTCGCCGACAGATGCCATCCGAGCAGGCCGAACAGATGGGCCGCATGGCCGCGCGGATGGCCACCATCCTGCCGCTCATCGAC
>DATFYT010000227.1:0-25587 GCA_035314925.1 Mycobacterium sp.
TCGACACCGTCGAGGTGACGAAAACCGACATCGTGGTGTAGGCCGACAGCAGATAGACCAGTCCCATGGTGATGGCGACGGTGCAGATGCCCAGTGCCAGCGGGATCGCGGCTGCCGCAAGCGAACCGAACACCGCCAGCAGCACAATCAGGATGATCGGAAGGTTCCAGCGTTCCGCCGCGGCGATGTCGTGTTTGGTGTTGGCCGCCGCGGCTGTGCTGAGCGCGCCCTGGCCGATAACGTACAGCCGGACTCGGCCGTTTTCCATCTGGCCCGGCCGATCCCCCTGGACACCGATCTTTGCCCGCAACTTCTTTGCGGCGTCGCTGGCGCTGCTGTTGTTGGAGGAATCCAGCCGCAACGACACCACGTACGGCCGGTCGGGCTCCGGCGCGGGTTGGGCCGAATTCTTCACCACCGCCACGTCGGAGACTTGGCCGGCGACTTGCTGCAGAAAGGTCGCGGCGGCGTTCATGTCTTCGTAGCTGGCATCCGCCCGCGGCGCCGCCACTAGCGCCAACGGTGACGTGCCCTGGTCGGGGTAATGCGCTTCGAGTTCGTCGTGCACGCGCAGTGACTGGGATCCGGCCACCTCAAAACCGCCGCCGGTCAGGTGACCCGACTGAGTCACCGTCAGGTAGATCGCCGGTAACAGCGCGAGCAACCAACCTGTGAAGACCAGCCAGCGGAATCTGCGCAGGTTGCTGCTTAGGCGCATCATGAAGTGCTGGATTTTGGTCTCCCCGCATTAGCGTTGCGTGCAGGAAAGCCTACCCCAGCAAGCTATGTGCTAACGCCGCTGAGCTGCAACGACTCCACAACGATGTCGGGTATGAGCAACTTCTGGTCGGCTGAATTGGCCGCACCGACGGAGCGGATGGCAGGATGGCCGGTGGATGTTCGCGGTTCGGTATCACAACTCGACGACCAGAGCTGTATGCGAGGCCGACCCAGATTCGCAAGCCCCTACCGGCAAGCCATAAGGAGCCAGCTATGACTTCCCTGACTGGGAGTACTGCGACATTGCGCCGACGCCTATTCGGTGTGCTGACCGCGACCGCCGTCGGCGGTGCCACCGCGGTGGTGCTGTTGTCTGCGCCGTCGGCGGTCGGTGCGTCCGATCCCTGTGCTGCCAGTGAGATGGCCAGAGCGATCGGCAACGTCGCCAGGTCGGCCGGCGACTATCTGGACGGGCATCCGGAGACCAACCAGGCGATGACCACCGTCTTGCAGCAACCGGCCGGACCGGACTCGGTCAACTCGATGAAGAGCTACTTCGACGCCAACCCCAAGGCGGCCAGTGATCTGCAGACGATCGCGATGCCGCTCGCGGGACTGTCCACCAGGTGCAAGTTGCCGATCAGCCTTCCCCAGGTGCTCGGCCTAATGCAGAACGCGCAGGGCGGACTACCCGGCGGTCTGCCGGGCGGGCTGCCTGGCGGCCTTCCGGGTGCCGCGGCGCAGGCCCTCAATGGCGCCCAGGGCGCGGTACCTCCAGCCGGTGTCCCGGCCGCACCTGGTGCCGCGACGATGCCGGGACTGAGCGCCGTTAGGTAGTCGCCGGCCTGGTTTTGGGCAGGGGCTCGGCGGCCGGATCCGGCGGTGGCACCGGGCCTTGTAGCGCATCTTCGGGCAGCTCCACCGCGACGGGCTCGGCGGCCGATGCGATGTCGCTGCTGAGGTCGACGCTTTCGATATCGGCGTCGTCCGGGTCGATCTGGTTCTCGGTGCGGAACATGAAGAAAAACACCACCCAGCCGACCGCAGCGAGCAACAACCAGCTGATCAACCGGTAGATCAACATCGTCGAGATGGCGCCGGGCAACGGCATGCCACTGGACACCAAACCAGGTACCAGCACCGCCTCAACGACCAGTAGACCGCCGGGCATCAGCGGTATCGTGCCGACCGCGCGCGCAGCCGCGCAGGCGACCGTCAACCCGCCTATCGATGCGTGGTAACCGGCCGCGTAAGCGGCGAAGCCGAGGCAGGCGACGTCGGAGAAGCGGTTCACCAGCGACCAGCTGAACGCGGCCGCCAAATCCCGGCGGCGCAGGCTGACCGATTCCAGCTGGGAGAGCATCTCGCGCCACTTCGCCAGGCCGGTGTCGGCCGGCCTGCTACGAACCGAGTTGACCCACGACAACATCCGGCACCCGATCCCGTCGATCAGTTCCGGGCGCGACGCCACCGCCTGTGCCAGCAGCAACAACACGACGAAGCCGCCCAGGGTAAACAACAGCGAGAACGGGTTGTTCTTCGCGCCCAGAAAGAACGCGCCGCCCAGACCGAGCAGTGCCAGCCCAGCCGCTTGCAGCACACCCGACATCACCAGCTGCCACGACGCCACCAACGTCGATGCACCCCAAACCCGTTGCTGCCGAAGCAAAAACGTCGCTGCGAGCACCGGACCGCCGGGCAGCGTGGTACTCAACGCGTTGGCCGCGTAATAGGCGGCTTCCGAGCGCAGCTCTTTGACGCGTACCCCGGCCGATGCCAGCAGGGTCCGTTGCACCTCAGCGAAGCTGTGCATCAAGACAACGGCGGCCAGGGCCGAGGCCAGCAGCCAGTACCACTTCGCTGAGTACAGGCTCTTGGCGGCCTTGGCCAGCTGGTCCCACACCAGGGCCACTTCGACCGCGAGCACGATCGCAACGACGCCCAGAACGGCCCAGCGCACCCACCAGTACTTGCCGCGGGCGGGTTCTTCGTGCTGGCCGTTCACGGTTGTGGCCGGCGCGTCGCGAGACACGTTCATCAGCGTAGCCGCGCACGTCGCACCATAATCGGTGCGCGGCGCGGGTGTCCGCACTGTGTTTGCGAACGGTGACCTTGGCCTCGGCCGTTAGGCTTGACCATATGCCGTCGAAGACCGACGCCAACCACGAGGACTCAGTAGAACCCATCGTTCGGAAGGCGGCCGCCTGGTCCTGGCGGTTGTTGGTCATCCTGGCGGCGCTGGTCGCGTTGCTGTGGGTTATTGCACGCTTGGAAATCATCGTTGTCCCGCTGTTGCTGGCGTTGATGTTGAGCGCATTGCTGGTTCCGGCGGTGGATTGGCTGGACCGCCGCGGCGCGCCCCGCGGCGGCGCGGTCGCCCTGGTCATACTGGCCGGCTTCGCGGTTCTGGGCGGCATCTTGACATTCGTAATCAGCCAGTTCGTCGTCGGTTTGCCGGACTTGGTCAATCAGGTCACCCGCAGCATTGACTCCGCCAAGAAATGGCTGATCGAAGGGCCGCTGCACCTGAGCCGCCAGCAGATCGACAACGCCGGCAACGCGGCGATCCAGGCGCTGCAGAACAATCAGGCGAAGTTGACCAGCGGCGCCTTGTCGACAGCGGCCACCGTCACCGAAATCCTCACTGCGGCACTGCTGATGTTCTTCACGCTGATCTTCTTCCTCTACGGCGGGCGCAATATCTGGCAGTACGTCACGAAGATCTTCCCTGCCGACGTCCGAGACCGGGTACGCGCGGCGGGCAATGCCGGATACGGGTCGCTGATCGGCTATGTACGGGCCACCTTCCTGGTGGCGTTGGTCGACGCGGCCGGAGTCGGCACCGGTTTGGCGATCATGAGCGTGCCACTGGCTCTGCCGCTGGCCTCATTGGTGTTTCTCGGTGCCGCCATCCCGCTGGTCGGTGCCGTCATCAGCGGTTTTCTCGCGGTGGTGGTCGCGCTGCTGGCGAAGGGCTTTGTCTACGCGCTGATCACGCTCGGGGTCATCATCGGCGTGAACCAGCTCGAGGCGCACATCTTGCAGCCGTTGGTGATGGGCCGCGCGGTGTCGATCCATCCGTTGGCAGTGGTGGTGGCGATCTCGACGGGCGGTGTGCTCTTCGGGATCGTCGGCGCGCTGCTGGCCGTCCCGACGGTCGCTTTCTTCAACAACGCGTTCCAGGTGCTGCTAGCCAAGGATCCGTCCGCCGCGGCCAAGGAAGCCGAAGATCCAGAAGCGTCCATCATCCAAGCCGAACCGGATGTGCCTGAGCCGGAACGCAAATCCGACGACTAGATGCGGCCTTCTCGGCGCAGCAAATCCTGCGCGCTGAGCCCGCCGCCGCGACGCTGACGCGTCCGATCGCGGCCCTCGGCGTCTTTTCCGTGGGCGTTCGGTTTCTGCGTGGCGACGTCCGGGTCTTTCTCGTCACGCGGGGCCGTCGGGATGGCAGTGGTTGCATCGTCCTCGGCGTCAGGCCGTTGTCCCGCAGGGTGTTCCGTCGGAATCGGCATCGCGCGGGTTTGGTCGGCAGACGGTTTCGATGGCGGCGGCGGCATTGTGCCGCGTGGATCGGCGGGGCGGTCGTTCGGCTGGGGCCCCCGCAATTCGCTGAGCCAGGACTCTATTTCGCGTTCTTCGCCGCGGGGCGGTTGGGGCGGCGGTGGGGTGCCGGGAGTCGGCGGGCGCCCGGGGGCGGGCGACGGCGCAGAGTTCGGCTGGGCCGAGAAGCGCGTCGTCGGCGGCTCTTTGGGCTCCGGGCGGCCAGCGGCGCGCATCTTCGTGGTGCCTGCGGCCGAGGGCGTGTCCTGAGCCGGCAGCCGGAATTCCGGCCGAGGGGCGGGCCCAGCCGGGCTGGCTGGCCTTTGGGGAACGGGCGGAGCCTCCGCGCCGGGGTGGGTGGGGTCGTGCGGTGGCCGCGGGTTCGCGGCGACGGCGGGCCGCGCGGCGACCGCCGGCCGCTCGGCGCGGGCCCGCGGGACAGGCTTCTTGCGCTCATCGGGCAGGTGGATCTCGCCCAGCCCGATGCGGTTCTGCAGGCGTTTCATCCACATCGGTGCCCACCAGCAGTCGTCGCCGAGCAGCTTCATCACCGACGGCACCAAGAACATCCGGATGACTGTGGCGTCCAACAGCAATGCCGCCATCAACCCGAACGCCAGATACTTCATCATCACCAGGTCCGAGAAGATGAACGAGCCGGCGACGACGGCAAGGACGGTCGCCGCCGCGGTGATGATGCGACCGGTGGCCGCGGTGCCGATCCGGATGGCCTCGGCGGTCGACATGCCGCGTGCTCGAGCCTCGACCATCCGGGAGACCAGGAACACCTCATAGTCGGTCGACAAACCGAAGACGACGGCGATGATTAGTCCGATCACCGGCGCGGTCAGCGGCGTCGGCGTGAAATTGAGCAGCTTGGCGAAGTGACCGTCGACGAAGATCCACGTCAAGATGCCCATCGTCGATCCCAGCGTCAGTGCGCTCATCACTGTCGCTTTGATCGGCAGCACCAGAGATCCGAACGCCAGGAACATCAACAACGTTGTGGTGGTCAGCAGGATGACCAACATCAGCGGCAGCTTGCTGAAAATGCCGCGGATGGCGTCCTGCTCGAGCGCGGGTGTTCCGCCGACCAGAACAGTCAGCCCCTTCGGTGCCGAGATGGCCCGCAATTCGTTGATCTTTTTTGCCGCGTCATTGCCGTTGACCAGCCCGTTCTGGATCACCCGCGCCGAATCGTCCTTGGGGTGGCTGGTGCCATTCGGGCCTGCCACGCAGGGGTTGTCCGCGATCGTCGGACACGGCCGGTCCTGCCAGTTTTTGCCGGTGAATCCGGTGACAGAGCCAACGTCGTTGCGGATTTCCGCGACCTGCTGGTCGGTGACCTTCTTATGGTTATCGCTTTCGATCACCAGGGTGAGCTGCTGGGTGCGGTAACTGGGGAACAGCTTGTCGAAGTGCTCCTGTGCCATCCGGACCGGGTTGCTCGGCGGCAGGTACTTCTCGCTGAAGCCGCCGAGCTTCAAGTTGCCCAGTGGGATGATCAGCAGGATCATCGCCACCACGATCGGAATGGCGAACACCAGTGGACGCTTCATCACCCGGTTGACCAGCTTGCCCCAGAACTCCTGCTCGACCTCTTCTCGGGTCTTGGTCTTTTGCAGCAGGTTTGCCAGCCAGTTCAGGTACGCCCGCGACGGCTTCCAGTTCGCCAAGAATGGCACCCGCAACAGCGTCCGCACGCCCAGCGCGTCGACGTGGTGGCCGAGAATTCCCAGCACCGCCGGCAGGATGGTGATCGACAAAATCGCCGACAGCATGACCGCCGCGATGACGGCGTAGGTCAGCGACTTCAGGAAGCCTTGCGGGAACACCAGCATGCTGGCCGCGGACACCGCGATCAGCACCGCTGAGAATGTCACGGTGCGCCCGGCCGTCATCATCGTGCGGCGAACGGCGACCTCGCTGTCGTAGCCCTCGGCGATCTCCTCCCGGAACCGGCTCACCACGAACAGCCCGTAGTCGACGGCGATGCCGAGGCCGATCATGGTCACCACGGGTTGAGCGAAGAAGTTCACCGGAGCGAACATCGCGATCAATCGCATGATGCCCAGCGCGCCGGCGATCGCCAGACCGCCGACCATCACCGGCAGGCAGGCGGCGACGACCCCGCCGAAAACCAGGAACAACACCACCGCCACCAGCGGCAGCGCCAGGACTTCCATTCGTCGTTGGTCGGTTTCGATGGTGCCGGTCAATCCGTTCGCCACCGGTTCGAGGCCGGCGACTTCGACCTTGCCGCCCTCGAGTTTCTGCAGGTCGGGTGCGACCGCCTTGTAGTTATTGAGAATCGAGTCGTCGCTGTCGCCCTTGAGCATGATCGACGCAAAGGTGTGCTTCTTGTCTTCTGTCGCCATGCCCTTGACCGCCGGGGCATTCGGTGCTCTCAGGTAGCCGACCCAGTCCAGTACCTGTTCGGGGTGATCGGCTTTGAATTTGCTGAGTTGGTCCGTGATCTGCTTCGACCAGGCCGGGTCGTCGACCGTCTTGCCTGATGGAGCCGTAAAAGTAGCCACGATGTGGCTGGTCCGGTCGCGACCGTAGGTGTCGTCGCCCAGTACTGAAGCCTTGACCGACTGGCTGCTGTCGTCGAAGAAACCGCTCTGCGTGACGTGCTTGCCGAGGCTGATCCCGAAGATGCCTGCGCCGAGGCATAGCGCCACCATGACGCCGATTACGATGAACCGGTAGCGGTACACAGTTCGACCCCACCAGGCGAACACGTAAGCTCCTTACTGGATCTGCGGCGACCCGCGCATTGGTTTTGAGTTGTCAGACGCGCGAGGTCAGCAACGAAGACAACGGCCGGAACGGTTGCAGCCACGCCCCCTTCTCAGGCAGCGAATCGAGGCCGATTCTCGGCAGCGGCTCCCGGAAAACACCCGCGATGTCCTCCAGGTCGACAAACTCCAAGGTATCCGACGCTAGCGCCCAACTCGCATGTTCGCGAAATCCAAGCACTTGGACGGGTACCCCGGCGCGCGAGATTTCCTCAAGTGGTTGGCGGAAAGCCTGGCCATCGGCCGATGCCACCACCAGCGCCGCCAAACCGTCGGCTCGATGCTGAGCGATGTGGTCCAGCATGTCGCTGTCGACATCGCTGTCTTCGTCGAGTTTCGGCTTGGCGAAAACAGCGAACCCCACATTACGCAGCGCATCCACCCACGGCCTGACCACGTCGGCGCTGCCCGGCGCGATGTTGGTGAACACGGTGGCTTCGGGCTCGGCTGCGATTTCCTGGTCGCTCTGCCTCTTGGCTGCGACCTCGGCGGTGCGGGCCAGCAGCCAGCGGCCGAGCGCGTCGAAGCGGGGGCGTTCCAGTGCGGTGGGCCTGCGGCCCAGGATGGATCCCAGGCCCATGTCCAGGTTCGGCGCGTCCCACACCAGCAGCACGCGGTGAACGGCTGGTCCGACACCGGCGATAGCTTCGCCCGGCGGCGGCGCCGGTTCGGTTGTTGTATCTTCGGTCAGGCTCATGGTTAGCGTCTTTCCCAGACCAATTCGGTGACGGCGCTGCCGGCATGCTGCGCCTTGTCCTCGTATTTAGTAGACGGGCGGACGACCGAGATCGCCAGTTCGCCGTGGTCTGGCCCGACCCGCGCCAGGCGGGGTTCGGCGTCACCGACCTCGGCAATCTGCTCGGCGTACCCGGGATGGTCGGTGGCGGCGTGCAGCACACCTCCGGGACGCAGCCGGTCGGCGATCAGGGCAACCGTGGCGGGCTGGAGCAGCCGGCGTTTGTGGTGCCGCCCCTTGGGCCATGGATCGGGAAAGAACACCCGGGCTCCGCTCAGCGAGCCCGGAGTGATCAGGTTTTCCAGCACGTCGACGGCATCCCCGCGGATCAACCGGACATTGGTGACGTTTTCCCGGTCGATGGCGCTGAGCAGCTGTGCCAGCCCGCGTCGATAGACCTCGACGGCGATGACGTCGACTTCTGGCTCCAGTTGCGCCATCGCAAGCGTAGAAGTCCCTGTGCCGCAGCCAATTTCGAGGACGAGCGGTGCATCACGGCCGAACCAGGCGCGAGTGGCCAGCGGCTCGTCGGGCGCATCAGGGCTCTGCTGCGGCGCCGCCATCATCCCGAGTTCGGGCCACAACCGCTCCCAGGTCCGCTGCTGGGCCGCCGACAATGCCGAACGCCGGGTCCGGAAGCTGGTGGTCCGGCGATACCCGCCGGCAGTGCGTGCCGCGGGCAGGGTTTCTGGCGGTGTCGGCGGTGTGGCCGCTTCCACCGGGGGCTGCGCACGCATCCGTTCATCGTTACCCATGAACCGATGATGTTGCCTCCCGCGGCCCAGATTGATACCCAACAGTTGCCTTCGGCTGGTAGCGAGTGGCTCGCATCCGGGCGGCGCAGATGTCACCATTCGAGCTACAGGAGCGATACGACGCTGGCCAAACACGTGATCGAACAGGGGCATCAGATTTTCGTCGATGAGCTGAAGCGATTTGCCACCGAGGTGGCTGACTCGCGTTGCGCTGCGATCGCCGATCGGCTGGCCGCGCCGCTGCGGGTGGCCGTATCCGGACGTCGCGGTGTAGGCCGCAGCACTCTCGCGCAGGCACTGGCGCGTATTGCGGACGTGCGGGGAACGATCGCGGTGACCTGCACCGAGTCAGCGGAAGCCGACGTCGACGTCTACGTCATCGCTGAGGTGGTCAAACCCGAGGATCGCGACGCGATCAGGGCGGCCGCCCGGCCGGTCGTGGCGGTGCTGAACAAGGCGGATCTGATCGCCACCACCGAACCGGGGGTGCACCCGCACGGGCCGACCGGCGCGGCGAGAACCCGCTGCGCACGGCTGGCCGCGCACACCGGTCTGCCGATCCAGCCGGTGGTGGGACTGCTTGCAATTGCCGCCCTCGACGATCTGCTGGACGACACGTTGTGGGCCGCGCTGCAGGTGCTGGCCCCCCGGCCCGCCGGGCGGCCGGTCGCGCCAGAGTTGCTCGACGCCCTCGACGTGTTCGGCGTTGAGCAGGCCGTGGCCGCGATCCGTCGCGGCGCGACCCGGGACCAGACCCGCGCCACGTTGCGGCGCCTGAGCTGCATTGACGACGTTGTCCACGCGATCGAGTCGGTCGGCGCGCAGGTGCACTACCGCCGCGTGCTGGACGCCTTCGCCGAATTGGAGACGCTGGCCGTCAGCGACCGGCGCATCGCCGAGTTCCTGTCTTGCGACGACACGGTTGTCGCCCGGATGGCGGCCGCCGTCGACGTCGTCGAGGCAGCCGGCCTGAACGTTGATCGTTGCGGCAGCGCCGCGGCCTACTTGCGCCGCGCCGTGGGCTGGCAGCGCTACCATCATGGACCGGTGGCGGGCTTGCACCGGGCGTGTGGCGCCGACATCGTCAGGGGTTCGCTGCGGCTATGGTCGAAGGTCGGGGATTCAACGTGACCGACCAGGCAGGCAGCGGCGCATTCGCCGCAGAAGACGCAGACGACGCAGTAGATGCAATGGTGGCGGCTATCGGGCCGCGGCTGGGTGCGCCGACCACTCTGCGCCGCGACGTGGTCCTGGTGACCGGTCCTTGGCTGGCCGGGGTCAGCGGTGTCGTCGCGGCACTGAGCGAACGGTTGCCCGAGCACACGTTCGTCGAGTCGACCGACCTGGCGGCCGGCGAGGTGCCGACGGCGGTGGTGTTCGTCGTCTCGGCGGCGGCCGCGCTGACCGAATCGGACTGTGCGCTGCTCGACGCGGCGGTCGCAGATACCGACGCGGTGATCGGTGCGGTGTCGAAGATCGACGTGCATCGCGCCTGGGCCGATGTCCTGGCCGCCGACCGCGAGGCGTTGTCGGCGCACGCGCCGCGCTACCGCGACGTGCCCTGGACAGGCGTGGCTGCCCTGCCCGACCGCGGCGATCCACAAGTCGACGACCTCGTCGCCGCGGTACGCGAACAGCTCGCCGACACCGATCTTGCGCGACGAAACAGGTTGCGGGCCTGGGAATCCCGGCTGCAGAACGTCGCCGACCGCTACGACAGGGACGCCGACGGCGCGGGCCGGCGAGCGCGGGTCGAGGCATTACGTGAGCAGCGCAGCGGCATCCTGCGGGAGCGGCGGCTGTCGAAGTCCGAGCGCACGATCGCGCTGCGCAGCCAGGCCCAGCAGGCTCGGGTCCAGCTGTCGTACTTCGCCCGTAACCGCTGCGCCTCGGTGCGCTCCGAGCTGCAGGAAGACGCGGCGGGTCTGACCCGACGCCAACTGCCGGCGTTTGAGTCCTACACGCGCCATCGCATCGACGAGGTGGTCGCCGAGGTGGACGAGGGGACCAACACACATTTGGCCGACGTCGCGAAAAGCCTGGGGCTGCCGGCCGACCCGCCGGCACCCGCCGCCCTGCCCAAGATCGAGATGCCGGCCCCGCAGCTGAAGTCGCGACGGCTGGAGACCCGGCTGATGATGCTGGTGGGCGCCGGTTTCGGGTTGGGTGTGGCGTTGACGCTGAGCCGGCTGCTGGCCGACCTGACGCCGGGACTCACCGTCGCTGGAGCCGTCGCGTGTGCCGCGATCGGGCTTGCGCTGACCGTCTGGGTGGTCGGCACCCGCGGCCTGCTGCGCGATCGCGCATTGCTGGACCGTTGGGCCGGCGAAGCGACCGCACAGCTGCGCTCGGCACTCGAGCAGCTGGTCGCGACCCGGGTGCTGGGCGCCGAGTCGTCGCTGGCCGCGGCGTTGGGCGAGCAAGACGAGGTCGAAAGCGCGCGGGTCACCGAGCAGGTCGGGGTCATCGACACCGAACTGCGCGAGCACGCCGTCGTCGGGGCGCGCGCCGCCGCGCTGCGCAGCCGGGAGATGCCGACGCTGCAGGCTGCGCTGGAAGCGGTGCGGGCCGAACTCGGCGAACCCGCGGCGCCCGGCGACGCCGTCAGCCAGACCGAGGGCTCGGATGCCCCGCCCGGCGACTCGGAATCCCCGATCGGGGCCGATGACACCCCGGCAGCTGCCGGCAACGATGAAATCGACGAAACCGCGTCGCCGAATACCGCCGATAACGTGTTCTGAATCGTTCTTGTGAGTGATCCAATACTCTCCCGACCTGCCCTTCCGATATTCCCCGCGATAACCTGTACAAAGGGCCACCGCAAAGCCGCACGGGCGAAATGGTCCGCTCTGAGCCTTGGAGCAGCCGCCCACGCAGATGAGTGCAGGAGATTTCGATGACTTCAGCGACCGTTCCCGGTCTGGATACCGCGCCGACGAATCACCAGGGCCTGCTGTCCTGGGTGGAGGAGGTCGCCGAGCTCACCCAGCCGGATCGGGTGGTCTTCGCTGACGGTTCCGAGGAAGAGTGGCGGCGGCTCTGCGACCAGCTGGTGGAGGCGGGCACCTTCAAGCCGCTGAACCCGGAGAAGCGGCCCAACTCCTACCTGGCGTTGTCGGACCCCTCTGACGTCGCGCGCGTCGAATCGCGGACCTACATCTGTTCCGAGCGCGAGATCGACGCCGGTCCGACCAACAACTGGATGGACCCGGCCGAGATGCGCTCGACCATGACCGACCTGTACCGCGGTTGCATGCGGGGTCGCACCATGTGGGTGGTGCCGTTCTGCATGGGCCCGCTCGGTGCCGACGACCCCAAGCTGGGCGTGGAGATCACCGACTCCGAATACGTGGTCGTGTCGATGCGCACCATGACCCGCATGGGCAAGGCGGCATTGGAGAAGATCGGCGACGACGGGTTCTTCGTCAAGGCATTGCACTCCGTCGGCGCTCCGCTGGAGGACGGGCAAAAAGACGTCCCGTGGCCGTGCAACGACACCAAATACATCACCCACTTCCCGGAAACCCGCGAAATCTGGAGCTACGGTTCGGGTTACGGCGGCAACGCGCTATTGGGCAAGAAGTGCTATTCGCTGCGAATCGCTTCGGCCATGGCTCGCGACGAGGGCTGGCTGGCCGAGCACATGCTGATCCTCAAGCTGATTTCCCCCGAGAACAAGGCTTACTACTTCGCCGCGGCATTCCCGTCGGCATGCGGCAAAACGAACCTGGCAATGCTGCAGCCGACCATTCCGGGCTGGCGCGCCGAAACGCTCGGCGACGACATCGCCTGGATGCGGTTCGGAAAGGACGGCCGGCTCTACGCCGTTAATCCCGAGTTCGGCTTCTTCGGGGTTGCGCCGGGCACCAACTGGAAGTCCAACCCGAACGCGATGCGCACCATCGCCAAGGGCAACACCGTCTTCACCAACGTCGCGCTCACCGACGACGACGACGTGTGGTGGGAAGGTCTCGAGGGCGAGCCGGATCACCTGATCGACTGGAAGGGCAACGACTGGGATCTCCGCGAAACGGAAACCAAAGCGGCACATCCGAATTCGCGGTACTGCACGCCGATGTCGCAGTGCCCCACCCTGGCTCCCGAGTGGGACGACCCGCAAGGCGTGCCGATCTCCGGCATCCTGTTCGGCGCCCGCCGCAAGACCACCGTGCCGCTGGTGACCGAGGCCCGGGACTGGCAGCACGGCGTCTTCATGGGCGCCACCATGGGCAGCGAGCAGACGGCCGCCGCCGAGGGCAAGGTCGGCACCGTTCGCCGCGACCCGATGGCCATGCTGCCGTTCCTGGGCTACCACGTGGCCGACTACTTCCAGCACTGGCTCGACCTGGGCAAGAACTCCGACGAGTCCAAGCTGCCGAAGGTGTTCTTCGTCAACTGGTTCCGCCGCGGTGAAGGTGGCAAGTTCCTGTGGCCGGGCTTCGGCGAGAACAGCCGGGTGCTGAAGTGGATCGTCGACCGCATCGAGCACCAGGGCAGCGGCCACGAAACCCCGATTGGCATCGTCCCTTCCGCCGGCGATCTCGATTTGGACGGGCTGGACGTCGACGCCGCCGATGTGGAGAAAGCGCTCGTGGTCGACGCGGGCGAATGGCGCAAGGAACTGCCGCTAATCGAGGAGTGGTTCGAGTTCGTCGGCGAGAAACTGCCGACCGGCGTCAGGGACGAGTTCGAGGCGCTCAAGCAGCGGCTGGCCGAAGCCGACTAGCGCGAAAAGACGCAAAGGCCCCCGCACGCGCGGCGTGTCGGGGGCTTATGCGTCTTTTCGGTCGCGCACAAGTTCCGCGCGTGCTTGCTCGATCTGCTCAAGAGCATATTGCGCGGCGCTCGCGTTCGTCATGTTGGCGCCGCTATGGGCCAGCGACTCATAGACCTTGTCGCCCATCACCTCTCGAAGATGCGCGATCGTGGTGGTGATCTCCGGAACGACGGCCAGTGCGAACGAGGTAGCGGCGAAGCCGACGATCGTCGCGGCGGTCTCGTACTGTCCAATCCGGTCGAAGTGTGCGGCGAGGACGACTAGTGGGGTAACCATCTGGGAGAAGCTGCCGGAGGCGTAAAAGGTGCGGATGGCCAGGGTCAAGGAATCGAGGATGTCCGCGGGAGCGCCCTGGGTGGCGGCGAGTCCTGACAAGGTCACTGCGATGTACAACTCGGCCATTGTGTTGTCGCTGCCTTCAGCGATTTCCAGGCCCCGGCGCAGCGCTTCGTAAGCGGCACGCGGACGGCGGGAGCGCCACGCGTATCCGTACGCGAACGACGCGAAAGAGCGTGCGCCAGGATTGTCGGTGGCGTCCGCGGCCGCCAGCAGGTCGTCGCAAGCCGCCTGCGCCTCCTCCGTATACCCGGCAGTCACCAAGGCCACGACCATGGACGCTCGGTTGAAGGTATTGATGCCTCGACCGCGGGCAAACCGATTGCGGCACAGCTCCAGCCACCGATCGGACAACCCCTTGGTGATGTACGTGCCGCCCAGCGCCGTCGGTTCGATGTCAAAAAGCATGCGATCGAAACGGCCACTCTCGATGGTCGCTAGGGCCGCATCGGCGTAGCTGACGGCATCGTCCAACCTCCCCGTCCGGTAACACTCGGAAGCACCCACGTACAGCTGTCCCAGCCGCGGATGTCCGACAGCCCGGGCGGCTTCGACGAGTTCCTCCTCCCACGTGGAGGGCTCGTGCAGCTCGATCCAACCACCAAGGAACCCCGCGTAGACGGCGATGGTTGCAGCGGCGTCGAGGTCATCGTGGGCCGCGCTCCACCGGAAAGCGCTACGTAGGTTAGCCAACTCGACGTTGAGCCACGCGTAGGCCTCCCGCTGCTGCGGGCCGTCCCAGAGGGCGAGGACGTCGGTTTCGCGTCCCGCGAAGTGGCGCGCGTGTGCGGCGTGGGCCGCATCGGCGCTACCAGCAGCCAAGAGCTGCTCTTGGGCAAATTGGCGGATCGTCTCCAACATCGAAAACCGAGTCCGCGCAGACGTCCGGTCCGCCACCACGAGCGATTTCCGCACCAGCGCATCGAGTAGGTCCAGCGTGGCGAACTCGTCTTCGGAGCCGGCCACGGCGCACGCCGCGGCAAGGTCGAAACCACCGGCGAATACCGAGCATTGATTCAAGAGCGCCTGTTCACCGTCGTCGAGTAGGTCATAGGACCATTGCACCGCGTGGTGCAGCGTCTGGTGACGTTCCTGCCCGCGCCGCGATCCGACGAGCAGCCGGAGGCGGTCGTCGAGGCGATCGCGCAGTTCAGTCAGGGTCATTGACTGCATGCGCGAGGCGGCCAATTCGATCGCCAGTGGGATGCCATCGAGGTGCCGGCAGATCTCGATTACCGCGTCGGCGTTATCTGCCCACGAGATGTCGGGCGCGACACCCTCCGCGCGCTCAACGAACAGAGTGGCAGCGCTCGAGTCAGCGCCGCCACGAGTATCTAGTGATGGCACCGGCCAGAGCTGTTCGTCGGCGATTCGCAATCCCTCCCTGCTGGTGGCCAGGATTGTCACGACCGCGGACGCGGCGATGACTGCTTCGATCAGGTCGGCCGCGGCGTCGAGGACGTGCTCACAGTTGTCGAACACCAGCAGCCGCGACCCGCCCTCCTGTGCGGCGGCAACACTCTGTGCAACGGTCATGCCCGGCTGCTGCGTGATTCCGAGGACGGCCGCGACGGCGTCGGGAACCGCTGCCGGATCAGCGACTGCGGCCAACTCGATCAGCCATACGCCGTCGGGGAAGTCGGGCGCCGAACTCGCGGCAACCTCCAGCGCCAGCCGCGTCTTTCCTACACCGCCGACGCCGGTCAACGTCACCAACCGGTGTGCCTTCAGCGTTGCGGCAACCTCGCCGACGTGCTTCTCGCGCCCTACAAAGCTGGTGGTTTGCGGCCGCAAGTTCCCAGGCGTCGCGTCGGGCGCCTTCAGTGGAGGAAATTCGCTGTACAGGCCGGCCGCACGGACCTGAAACAGCTCAACGGGTTTCGCGAGATCGCGCAGGCGTCGCTGGCCCATACTGACGAGTTCGAGGTCTTTCAGCAGACCGGCCGTAACACCGTCGAGCAGGATCTGACCGCCGTGACCGGCCGACATCACCCTCGACGCGCGATTGAGCACGGGGCCGAAGTAATCCGCTCCGCGCAACTCTGCCTCGCCTGTGGCGATTCCCATCCGCACTGGCAATTCGAGATTCAACTGTGCGGTGACGGCGGCGTCGACGGCACCATTCGGAGACGCAAACGCCGCACACACCCCATCGCCGGTGTGTTTGAACAACCAACCTGCGTGAGCTTCGACGGCCTTGCGCAACACGTCGTCGTGGACCGCGAGAGCGTTGCGCATTTCGTCCGCGTCGGCTTCCCATCGGCGGGTGGAGCCTTCGATATCGGTGAACAAGAACGTGATGACGCCCGAGGGCGGGCCAAGTTCGCCGCCATTCATCAAAAGGACCCCCGCACGCTGGGGATTGTCTGGCGACCTCATGTTAGGTCCGCGGCCATGGCGCGGGTAGGCGTTTTATCTTGCTCTCCCTCGCGGCTATGAGTTCGTTAGGGTAGCCGAATCGGAAACATTGGTCGACCGAATTATGGTTTATAACCAGTTCCACCAGCAAATTTGGGACGCTTCAGTAAATCTTTTAGTAGCCCGGCTATGTTGCTGGAAGCCACTCAGCAGGGTAGGTTTTCGACGAGGAAACCAGACTTTCGGGATTCAACGACGCGGGCGACTTAAGGGGTGAGCATGACGACCACCGCCCCCGGTGTCGGTGCTCCCGCTGTATCGTTGCGGCCGTTATTCCGCTCACTGGGAATCGTCGCCGTCTTCATCTGCCCGGCCCTGGTGCTGCGCATCGCCGGTATCAATCCGAGTCCGATTCTGGGCCTGATCGCCTACGGTGCCGCGGTCGTGGCGGCCAGCTTCCTGCTGGCGTGGGCGGCTGAAGCTGCTCAGATCGACGTCTCGGGTGGTCTGGCGGTTGCGGTGCTGGGGGTCATCGCCGTTCTGCCCGAGTACGCGGTCGACCTGTATTACGCCTACACCGCAGGCCATGTGCCCGAGTACACCCAGTACGCCGCCGCGAACATGACCGGCTCGAATCGGCTGCTGATGGGTATCGGGTGGCCGGTCGTTGTTCTGGTCAGCATTCTGGTGGCCCGCAGGGCCACCGGCCGCAAAGTCGGCGAACTGGATCTCGACGTCAGCAACCGGGTGGAGATCGGCTTCCTGATGTTCGCCGGGGTGGCCGCCTTCCTGATACCCGCGACCGGCCGTATCCAGATCGCCTTCGGGGTGATCTTGCTGGGTTGGTTCGGTTACTACCTGTACAAGCTGAGCCGCGGCGAGGTCGAGGAACCCGAACTGGTCGGCACCGCCGCCGCACTGGGAGCCCTTCCCGACCGAACACGCCGCATCGCGGTGTCGGCGCTGTTCATCTTCGCCGCCTCGGTGATCGTGACCTGTGCAAAACCGTTCGCGGAGAGCCTGATCGACGCCGGCACGCAGCTGGGCATCGATCGCTTCCTGCTGGTGCAGTGGCTGGCACCGCTGTCCTCGGAGGCCCCGGAGTTCATCATCGCGACCATCTTCGCGGCCCGTGGCAAGGGCGCGATCGCGATTGCGACGTTGATCTCGTCGAAGGTCAACCAGTGGACCCTGCTGATCGGGTCCTTGCCAGTGGCGTTCGTGCTGGGCGGCGGAGGCACGTCGATACAACTGGACGGCCGCCAGATCGAGGAGATGGTGCTGACCGCCGTGCAGACGTTGATGGGCGTGGCACTGATCCTCGGCCTGCGGTTCCGTCGCTGGGCGGCCTGGGCGCTGCTGGGCTTGTTCATCGTGCAATTCCCGATCACCTCGACCGAGGGTCGCATGCTGCTCAGCGCCGTCTATGCCGCGGTGGCGGTCGTCGCTTTCGTAGTCAACCGCCGTCAGGTGGTGCCAACGCTGTTGGCGCCGTTCGCCGGTCGCGCCAAGCGTCACGGCGGACACCCGCATCAGCCGGCCGACCAGGTGCCCGCGGCCGGCAGCTGACCGGCCCTTGACACCCGTCAAGTTTCACGGCGGTACAGTCTGCGCATGCAGATCCGTGAGCATCTCGGTGCCAACAAGCCCGCTGTCATCCTTTATCCGTCCGGCACTGTGGTCACCTTCGACGAACTCGAAGCCCGCGCCAATCGGCTGGCGCACTCCTTCCGCAGCGCGGGTCTGGTCGAAGGCGACGCCGTCGCGATCCTCATGGAGAACAACGAGCACATCCACGCGGCCATGTGGGCGGCCCGGCGCAGTGGCCTGTACTACGTGCCGATCAACACCCACCTGACCGCGCCGGAGGCCGCCTACATCGTCGACAACAGCGCGGCCAAGGCGATCATCGGTTCGGCTGCGCTGCGCAAGACCTGCGAAAACCTCGCCGAGCATCTTCCCGCCGGCCTGCCCCCAGTGCTGATGATCGCCGATGACGACCTCGACGGCTGGCAGCGTTACCCGGAATACGTTGCTGACCAACCGGATACGCCGATCGACGATGAAGTCGAAGGCGATCTGCTGCAGTACTCGTCAGGAACCACTGGCCGCCCCAAGGGGATCAAGCGCGCACTGCCGCACGTTTCGCCCGCCGAAGCGCCCGGGATGATGTCGGCTCTGGTCGGATTCTGGATGCACCCGGATGCGCTCTATCTGAGCCCGGCGCCGCTGTACCACACCGCACCGTCGGTGTGGTCGATGACCGTTCAGGCCGCTGGCATCACGACTGTCGTCCTGGAGAAATTCGACCCCGAGGGTTGCCTTGAAGCCATTCAGCGCCACCGGGTCACCCACGCTCAATTTGTGCCGGTCATGTTCACCCGGATGCTGAAACTGCCTGATTGCGTTCGTAGTTCGTATGACGTGTCCAGCCTCGAGCGGGTGATGCACGCTGCGGCGCCGTGCCCGGTGGAGATCAAGAAGCAGATGATCGACTGGTGGGGGCCGATCGTCGACGAGTACTACGCGTCTTCCGAAGCGATCGGGTCGACGTTGATCAGCGCCGAGGAGTGGATCGCCCATCCCGGCTCGGTCGGCAAGCCGATGCTCTGCGAGCTGCACATTCTCGACGAGAACGGCAATGAGCTTCCGCCCGGTCAGCCCGGCGAAATCTATTTCGCCGGCGGATTTGACTTCGAATACCTCGACGACGCAGCGAAAACCGCGGCCTCCCGCGACAAGCACGGCTGGGCCACCGTCGGCGACGTCGGGTACCTCGACGACGACGGCTACCTGTATCTCACCGATCGCCGTCACCACATGATCATCTCCGGCGGCGTCAACATCTACCCGCAGGAGACCGAAAACCTGTTGGTCACTCACCCGAAGGTGCTCGACGCGGCGGTGTTCGGCATTCCCGACGACGAGATGGGTCAAAGCGTCAAGGCCGTCGTGCAGACCGTCGACTCGGCGGACGCTACCGATGAATTCTCCGACGACCTGCTCGCTTGGCTGCGAGACCGCTTGGCGCACTACAAGTGTCCGCGATCGATCTCGTTCGAAGCGCAGCTGCCGCGTACCGACACCGGCAAGTTGTACAAAAACGAACTGGTGAAGAAGTATTCGGTGTGACGCTACGCATCGTCGACGTGTCGGAGCCGGTCTCCGATGTCGATGCTGTGGCACTTGGCGTCCCGGTGGTGGCCGTCGGGCCGATCGCGCAAGCATCCGAATTCTGGTTGCAGCAAGCAACATTCACCCTCACTGAAGACGACACTGACGACCGCCGGGTGATCACCGTCCCGTCGATCGACTCGGCGATCGACGAACTGACTGAACGGGTGAACCGCTGGCCGATGGCCGCAGCGGTCTGTGACGACGTGCTGCGGTCGGTGGATCCGGCCGGGCCGACGCTGCCCGGTGTGGTGACCGAATCGCTGGCCTACTCCACCTTGCAGAGCGGTCCGGAATTCGGCCGGTGGCTGGCCGAGCGCGGCCCGGCTGGCATGCCCGACATCGCCGATCCGGTGCAGGCACACCGCGACGGCAACACGCTGCGGATCGCGTTCAACCGGCCGCAACGCCACAACGCGTTTTCCACCGATGCCCGCGCCGCGCTGCTGGAGGCGTTGACCGTCGCGCAACTCGACCCATCGGTCGACGAGGTCGTGCTGACCGGCAACGGGCCGTCGTTTTGCAGCGGCGGCGATCTCGCCGAGTTCGGCAGGTTCAGTGACCCCGCCGGCGCACATCTGGCCCGCACCCGCTACAGCCCGGCGCTGATACTCGACGCGTTGACCGCCCGACTCGGGCAGGCATGCCGCGCCGAGGTGCACGGTCAGGTGCTGGGCAGCGGATTGGAGATGGCCGCGTTTTGCGGTCGGGTGGTTTCGCGGCCCGACGCGGTGTTCGGGTTGCCCGAGCTGAGCTTGGGCCTGCTTCCCGGCGCCGGCGGCACCGTCAGCGTGACACGACGGATAGGCCGTTGGCGCACAGCATATTTGGTGCTGAGCGGGTTGAGCATCGACGCCGAGACCGCCGTGACCTGGGGCCTCGCGGATGCGAAAAGCTAACGGTGACTTTCGACCGGGAGGCATGTGATGGGACGCAAGGCGACAATGGAAATCGTACTCGACTGCGCAGAGCCAACGATGCTCGCTAAGTTCTGGCGCGAGGCGCTGGACTATCGCGACCACTACACCGACGCGAAGCTGGCCGTGCTCGTTCCCAAAGAGGGGACCGCTTCACCGCTTCTCCTTCAGGGAGTCCCGGAACCCAAAGCGGGCAAGAACCGCATGCACCTCGACATCGTGGTCGACGACGTCGAGGCCGAAGTCCGCCGGCTGCAGGCGCTCGGCGCTCGGCGCATCGACGATGGCGTGCAGAGCTTCGGCGGAACTCGATGGGTCAGAATGTCGGACCCTGAGCAGAATTAGTTCTGCGTCTCCACCGGCGTGGAGTGGTAACTCACGAAGCGGCGCGTCGGCGACGTTGCGCGGCGTCAGTCAACGCCAGACGCAGCGTTTCCAGCTGAGCCCACAACGTCAACCTTTCCTCGAACGTCAGCTCATGCGGCGGTATCTCGGCAATGCGGTCGAGCGTCAAGTCCAGTTTGTCGAATGCCGCATGGATCTTCTTTTCTCGAATGGAAACCATGCGGCGACGCTATCTCTGGGCACCGACAAGTCGGCGAGCGTCAGATCCCGCCGCGGGACACCAGCTGTCCGGCGATCACGTTGCGCTGAATCTCGTTGGTGCCCTCGCCCACGATCATCAGCGGGGCGTCGCGGAAGTAGCGCTCGACGTCGTATTCGGTGGAATATCCGTAGCCGCCGTGGATGCGTACCGCGTTGAGTGCGATCTCCATCGCGACCTCGGAGGCGAACAACTTGGCCATCCCGGCCTCCATATCGCAGCGTTCGCCGCTGTCGTAGCGCTCGGCGGCGTAGCGGGTGAGCTGGCGTGCGGCGGTCAGTTTGGTCGCCATGTCGGCCAGGTAGTTGCCGACCGACTGATGCTTCCAGATCGGCTGGCCGAAACTCTCCCGCTGCTGCGCGTAGGCCAGCGCATCCTCCAACGCCGCGGTCGCCACCCCGAGCGCACGCGATGCGACCTGAATACGGCCGGTCTCAAGGCCTTTCATCATCTGCGAAAAACCTTTTCCCGCTTCCCCGCCGAGAATCGCCGACGCCGGCACCCGGTAGCCGTCGAACGACAGCTCGCACGTCTCCACGCCCTTGTAGCCCAGCTTGGGCAGATCCCGCGACACCGTCAGCCCCGGGCCGTGCTCCACCAGCAGCACCGACATGCCCGTGTGCCGCGGCGTGGCGGCCGGGTCGGTCTTGCACAGCAGCGCGATCAGTCCTGACCGACGCGCGTTGGAAATCCACGTCTTCGAGCCATTGACGACGAGGTCGGAGCCGTCGGCGTCAACAGGCACAGCGGTGGTCGACATGTTCTGCAGGTCGCTGCCACCGCCGGGCTCGGTGAGCGCCATCGTGGCCCGCAGCTCGCCGCCGGCCATCGGCGGCAAGTACTGCCGCTTCTGCTCCTCGGTGCCGAACAGCGTGAGCAGCTTGGCCACCACGGTGTGCCCGCCCATCGCGCCGGCCAGGCTCATCCAGCCGCGCGCCAACTCCTGGGTCACCAGCACATAGCACGGCATCGACACCGGCGCGCCGCCGTACTCCTCGGGAATGGCCAGCCCGTAGATACCGATGCGCTTCATCTGCTCGATCCACGCTTCGGGATACTCGTTGGCATGCTCCCGCTCACGGACCGTCGGCTTGACCTCTTTGTCGACGAACTGACGCACCGTCTCGACCAGCATTGCCTCGTCGTCGTTCAGCCCGCTGTTCATACGGTCATGTTGGCATGCCGGAGTTTAGGCCAACCATGACAGTCGGTCCCTACTTCGACGAACTGCAGACCGGGCAGGTCTTCGCCGGCGCACCGGCGATGACGTTGACCCCCGGGCTGGCCGCGGTTCACCAGAGCATCCTCGGCGATCGGTTGCGGTTGCCGCTGGACGCCGAGCTGTCGGCGGCGGTCACCCGGTTGACCGCGCCGCTGGCCCACCCCGGCCTGGTCTGCGACGTGGCGATCGGGCAGTCGACGCTGGTGACCCAGCATGTGAAGGCGAACCTGTTCTACCGCGGGCTGGTGTTCTACCGATTCCCGGCTATCGGCGACACGCTGTTCACCCGCACCGAGGTGGTCGGCTTGAAGAAGAACTCCGCCAAGCCGGACCGGGCGCCCACCGGCCTGGTGGCGCTGCGGATGACCACCATCGACCAAGCCGATCGGCTGATCCTCGACTTCTACCGCTGCGCGATGCTGCCGCTGAGCCCGGGCGCCGGCCCGAACGACGCGGAGCACGCCGACGATCTGTCGAAAGTCGGTGCCGATCTTGGTCCGCCGCCGTCGGCCGTCGACGACTGGGACGGCGATTTGTTCCGCGAGCGCATCCTCGGGCCGCACTTCGATGCCAGCCTGGCGGGCACGGTGCTGCACAGCAGTGCCGATGTGGTCAGCAGTGCACCGGAGTTGGCTCGTCTGACCCTGAATATCGCTGCAGTTCACCATGATTCACGTATCGGCGGACGTCGGTTGGTCTATGGAGGGCACACCATCGGCCTGGCGCTGGCGCAAGCCACTCGGCTGCTGCCCAACGTCGCGACGGTGCTGGGCTGGCAGTCCTGCGACCACACCGGCCCGGTCCACGAGGGCGACACCCTCTACAGCGAACTGCGCATCGACTCCGCCGAGCCGACCGCCAACGCCGGCGTGCTGGGATTGCGATCAGTCGTCTACGCCGTCAGCGACGCTCACGATGAGCCGCGGCAGGTGCTGGACTGGCGTTTTACCGCCCTGCAGTTCTAGGCCGCTGATCGGTGGCGCGCACAATGGTGGGCGTGGACCCGGCGTCAGACTGGGCAGGCAGCGGGCTGGGCTATTTGACCGGTGCGTCGGACGGGCAGCCGGACTTCTCGCGCGCCGCTGTGCTGGCCGAAGCCCGACGGGTAGCCGCCGATATCGCCCGGCTGCTAAGCGTCGAGGTCGACGCCGCCACGATGTTGGCGGGCCGGGCGGCGATCCTTGGCCTGACCCGCCGGGGCCGCGTCTCGGCGGGCGGCGCCACCCAATTGCTGGCCACCGCGGACGGCTGGTGTGCGATCGCGTTACCGCGTGCTGATGACATCGCAACGCTGTCGGCTCTGTTGGAAGCCGACGCGGTTCCCGACGACCCGTGGGTGGCGCTATCTGGTTGGGCAGCCACGCGTTCGACCGAGACGGTGGTTGCCCGCGGCCAGCTACTGGATATCGCGGTAGCGGGGCTGGCGGAAGCCGCCGCGGAGCTGCCGGTGGTGCGACGGGGTCGCGGCGGCGCCGAGCCTAGACGGGTGGAGGGCATGCTGGTGGCCGATTTGTCGTCGCTGTGGGCGGGGCCGTTGTGCGGGCAGTTACTCGCTCGCGCCGGTGCCGTCGTCGTCAAGGTGGAAAGCCCAAGCCGACCCGATGGCACCCGTAGTGGCGAGCCTGCCTTCTTCGATTGGATGAACTTCGGAAAGCTCTCCTACGCCGTCGATTTCGACGATGACACCGATGCGTTGCGCCGGCTGCTAACCGCTGCCGACATCATCATCGAGGGCTCCCGCCCCGCGGCGCTGCGGCGGCGCCGGTTGAGCGCCGACGACGTGCCGGGCCGGCCGGAACGAATCTGGTTGCGCATCAGCGGTTACCGCGGCCAGCCGTACCGCTCGGCGTTCGGCGACGACGCCGCGGTCGCGGGTGGACTGGTCGGCGCCGGCACGCGCGGACCGGTGTTCTGCGCCGACGCGATCGCCGACCCGTTGACCGGGCTGGAGGCGGCGCGAGCGGTGGGGCAGTCGCTGCGGCGCGGCGGTGGCGAGGTGATCGACGTGTCGATGGCGCAGGTCGCCGCGAGATATGCCGCGCTGCCGCGGACGTTGCGGACTTCCGCTTCGGCCGTCACGCGGCCCCAGCCACCGCTAGCCGGCCCGTCAGCGTCGCCGCTGGGCGCCGACAACGCCGCAGTCCGCCATATCGTTTCCGAGCGGCTCTGTGCGCCATGCTGATTCAGCGGGCGATGACATTGGACGGTGCTGCCGTCGACCTTCGGGTGGGTGCACGCATCGACGACGTGGCCGACACCTTGACCCCGCGACGCGGCGAGGACGTGTACGACGCGGCCGGCGGAACCGTGCTGCCCGGACTGCACGACCACCACGTGCACCTGCACTCCGCGGCGGCCGCCGCGACCTCGATTCGGGTCGGGCCGCCGCAGGTGCGTGACCGTGCGGCGCTTACCGGCGTGTTGGCGAGCACCGAACCGGGCGACGACGGTTGGATCCGCGCTGTCGGCTACCATGATTCGGTTGCCGGACCGCTGGATCGCGCGGCGCTGGACGCGATGGTCCCGGCCGTGCCACTGCGAATTCAGCACCGCAGCGGGGTGCTGTGGATGCTGAACTCCGCGGGTCTGGCCCGGGTCGGTCTGGCGGGGCATCCCCACGGCCGGCTGCGCAGCGCCGACTCGTGGTCGGATGCGCTGAACCGGAACCAAACCAACCTGGCTCACCTCAGTGATCGGCTGAGCCGCTACGGCATCACCGGAATCACGGATGCCACACCGGATCTCGACGTCAGCGACATCGTGCGGTTGACCGAGCTGCACCGGCAGGGTGAACTGCGTCAACACGTGCACTGTCTGGCCCCCGGCAAGCGCATTCTGCACGACGACGACCTCGACCTCGAGCAGCTCTCCGAGTGGATCGCCGATCGGCACCGCTACGACGGCCCGGTCGCCATCCACTGCGTGACCGCGGCCCAGCTGCTGGTGACGATCGCCGCGCTGCGCCAAGCCGGCACCCACCCGCGCGACCGCATCGAGCATGCCGCCGTGGCGCCGTCGGACTGCCTCACCGAGCTCGCCGACCTCGCAGTAACCGTGGTAACCCAGCCCAACTTCGTCGCCGAACGCGGCGATCAATACCTCGACGAGGTACCCGCCGCCGAGCACGAGCGACTCTGGCGGCTGGCGTCGCTGCTTCGGGCCAACGTCCGGGTTGCGTTGTCCACCGATATGCCCTTCGGCCGACCCGACCCGTGGGCGGCCATGCGGTCGGCGGTGCACCGCACCACACCGAGCGGAGCCGTACTGGGTGCCCATGAACGCGTCTCGGCGCGAACGGCTTTGACGATGTTCTTCGGTCGCCCCGACCAGCCCGCCCGGGCGCGTACCCTGCGACCGGGAGAGCCGGGTGACCTTTGCGTGCTGAGCGTGCCGCCCCAGGCGGCACTGGACGAGCTGGACGCCGGGATGGTGGCCGCGACCGTCGTCGGCGGCCAAATCGCCTACGCGGCTGAGTGAATCAGGCTATTTCGCCGATGAGGTAGCGCTGCAACGTGGGTGCCACCGCGTCGACCAGGGTGTCGACATCCATCGACTGGATTGGCTCGACGCGCACCACGTAGCGCATGATGCCCACACCGATCACTTGCGAGGAACACAGCGCGGCGCGAAACGTGATCTGGTCG
>DATFYT010000228.1:0-10288 GCA_035314925.1 Mycobacterium sp.
ACAGGGAAACGCCCGGACCCATCCCGAACCCGGAAGCTAAGCCTGCCAGCGCCGATGATACTACCCAACCCGGGTGGAAAAGTAGGACACCGCCGAACACACACCCAAAAAAGGGCACCCACAAGGTGCCCTTTTTTGCGCTCTAAACGCAATTGAATTTCGGAATTTGCTGACGCAATTCTGTTTAAGCTTTTGGCCTGTCCCAGCGCAGCAAATAACGCCAGAAGACGAGCCGGCGTACCCGAACGCCGGGCAGCACTGCGCCGGCCTGGTCGGCGACTGCTCGGGTGGTCAGCTGTGGTTCCATCACGACTGGCATGGCTGCGTGCGTCGCGTCTTTGGCGAACCAGTCTTTGCTTCCCGCGGACCGGGCTGCCACAAACGCTGAGCCGAGCAGGCGATGCCCCACTGCGGCAACAACTTCCGCGGGGAGTTCGCGGAGCAGGTCCTTCCGGGGCAAGGCGACGACGGCAAGCACTCCGCCGGGGCGCAGCAGGCTTGCGAAGCGCAGCAGGGCGTCCTGCAGCGGCATGTGATGCAGTGCGCTAATCGAGAAGATCGCGTCGTAGGCACCGCAGGGCGGCGGATCAGTCAAGACGTCGGCGAGGATGCAATTCACGTTGCCGGGGGTGCGTTGCCGGGCCAACTCGATCATCGCCGCTGAGCGATCGACCGCGTCGACGTGTTCCACCCGACGGGCGAGGCGCGTCGCAAACGATCCCGCGCCGCAACCAACGTCGAGCACACGATGGCAGCGCTGGGGTAGTTGATCGAGCAGTAGACGGTGGTAGTAGGCGTTGTGATCCCAGTCCAGCACGGCCGCGACGTTACCGACGGGCCCGTCAGCGGCCGAGGACGACCATGAGTAGTTGGCGCAGCCAGGCGCGAGCACCCGGCAGGTTCCCGTCCAGGATCAGTTGGGTGGCGACTCCGTCGTAGGCCGCGACGACGGCCCGGGCGGTGTCCGCGACGCTGCCCAGTGCCGGGTGTATGTCGTTGTCAGAGGCGGCAAGACGCTGTTCGACCGCGGCTCGGAGTTGGTCGCGGTGGGCGGCCAGGCGCTCGGCGACCGCGGGATGGCGGGCGGCGTGCATCAAGAAGTCGGTCTTGACCAATAACCAGTCACGATCGAGCAGCAGCGTTTGCGAGATCCGATCGAGGGTCCCGGTCCAGTCTGCCGGCTCCGGCAGAGCCGTCATCGCGGTGGCGAGTTGGTCCGCGATCAGTGTGGCCCGCTCGTCGTAGAGGGTGAAGAACAGCTCTTCGAGGCTGGCAAATTGCGAGTAAAACGCGCCACGGGTGTAGCCGGCTTCGGCGCAGACGTCCTCGATGCGGGCATGCCCGAATCCCTTGTCGGCGAACACCCGGAATGCGGCGTCGAGGAGCCGTGCCCGGGTCTCGGCGCGACGCTTGGTCACCCGAGGAGGCTTGGCGGCCGCTGCTGTCATCTGCATCACCAAATGATACATTAAAGTATCCGATACGCTGGTGTATCCGATATCTGCGCAGATCCAGAGTGAGGAGCGACCGGTGGATGCTGACGTGATTGTGATCGGTGGTGGGTTGGCCGGGCTGGTCGCCACGCGGGAGTTGACTCGCCGCGGCAAGAAAGTCGCCGTGATCGACCAGGAGAATGCCGCCAACTTGGGCGGTCAGGCTTTTTGGTCGTTCGGGGGCATCTTCTTCGTCGACAGTCCCGAACAGCGCCGCATGCGTGTCAAGGACTCCTTCGAACTGGCCTGGAGCGACTGGTCCGGCAGCGCGGCATTCGACCGCCTTGACGACGAAGACGTCTGGGCGGCCAGGTGGGCCCGCGCCTATGTCGAGTTCGCCGTCGGCGACAAGCGCGCTTATCTGGCCGAGCACGGCATGACGTTCCTGCCGACCGTGGGCTGGGCCGAGCGCGGCGACCTGCGCGCCACCGGCCACGGCAACTCCGTGCCCCGCTTCCACGTCACCTGGGGCACCGGCACCGGCGTTGTCGGACCGTTCGTCAACTCCGCACTGACCGCCGCCGGCCAGGGGCTGGTGAGCCTTCATCACCGCCACCGCGTCGACGAGCTGGTCTTCACCGACGGAGCGGTGACCGGGGTCCGCGGCGTCGTGCTCGCCCCCGACGATGCCCCCCGCGGGGCTCCGTCCAACCGGGATGTGGTCGGCGAGTTCGAACTGAGCGCCCAGGCCGTCATCATCGCTTCCGGCGGTATCGGCGCGAACCACGAGATCGTGCGCCGCTACTGGCCGCAACGCATGGGCACCCCTCCGCGGTCGATGATCACCGGCGTGCCGGCGTATGTTGACGGCCGCATGCTCGACAGCGCCGCCGACAGTGGGGTGCGGCTGGTCAACCGGGACCGGATGTGGCACTACACCGAAGGCATCCAGAACTGGAACCCGATCTGGCCAAGCCACGCAATCCGGATCCTGCCGGGTCCCTCGTCGATGTGGTTCGACGCGCTCGGGCGGAGGCTGCCCGAACCGTACCTGCCGGGCTATGACACGCTCGGCACACTGCGCTACCTGCGCACCGACCCCGCCATCGCCGGATACGACCATTCCTGGTTCATCCTGACGCAGAAGATCATCGAAAAAGAGTTCGCGCTGTCGGGTTCGGAGCAGAACCCCGATATCACCGGCAAAAGCCGCGCCGCTTTCCTGCGGGAGCGGCTGCTGAACCGCTCGGCCCCCGGGCCGGTCGAGGCCTTCAAACGCCACGGCGCGGACTTCGTTGTCGCGGACGACCTCGAATCTCTGGTGGGGAAGATGAACGCCCTTACCGATGAACCGCTGCTCGACCCCAACGCGATTCGACACCAGATCGAGGCACGCGACCTACAGATGGCCAACCCGTTCGCCAAAGACGCCCAAGTGCAAGGCATCCGCAATGCCCGCCGCTACCTCGGCGACCGCATCGGGCGCGTCGCGGCGCCGCATCGCATCCTCGACCCAGCCGCCGGCCCGCTGATCGGTGTCAAGCTGCACATCCTGACCCGAAAGACGTTGGGCGGCATCCAGACTGACCTGTCCTCGCGCGCGTTTGGGAACGACGGCCAGCCCATCCCTGGACTCTATGCGATCGGCGAAGCCGCCGGATTCGGCGGCGGCGGCGTCCACGGCTACAACGCCCTGGAAGGCACCTTCCTCGGTGGCTGCATCTTCTCCGGGCGCGCGGCCGGACGTGCCGCAGCCGAAGCCCTTTAGCCACAAGGCAGCAGCCAGTGCCCGGCCCGTATCCTTTGATGCGACGACGTCAAGGTGATTTGGTATGAAGGGTACGAGTGGTCGAGGACAGGCGCGGCGGCGACGGGGATCGGCGACCGAGGCGAGCGCCGCGGTCCCAAGCACCGACTTCGGGCCCGGGACGCGCGGGCAGAGCACAGCCCCAGCATCCGTCCACCAACGATGACAGCGCGGGCCCGCCGATCCCGCCCGAGATCGAAGCGAAGCAGCTGGCACCCGAGATCCGGCGTGAGCTCAGTACTTTGGATCGGGCGACCGCCGACGCCATTGCCCGCCACCTGGTCGCCGCGGGCGAGCTGATCGACGAAGACCCCGAGGCCGCGCTGAGCCACGCGCAGGCCGCCCGGGCCCGGTCCGGCCGTATCGCCGCCGTCCGGGAAGCCGTGGGGATCGCGGCCTACCGATGTGGTGACTGGGCGCAGGCGCTGGCCGAACTGCGGGCGGCCCGCAGGATGGGCAGCAAATCCCCGTTGCTTCCGCTGATCGTCGACTGCGAACGCGGCCTCGGCCGCCCCGAACGGGCACTTGAGCTGGCACGAGGGCCTGAAGTGGCCCAACTCGGCGGCGACGAAGCCGACGAATTGCGCATCGTCGCCGCCGGCGCCCGCGCGGACCTCGGTCAGCTCGAACAAGCCCTGAAAGTACTGTCCACACCGCAGCTGGATCCGGCGCGGACCGGGACCATCGCGGCCCGGCTGTTCTACGCCTACGCGGAGACGCTGCGCGCGCTCGACCGCAGCGACGAGGCGCTGCAGTGGTTTCTGCGCGCCGCGGCGGCCGACGTCGAGGGTGTCACCGACGCCGAAGACCGAGTGAGCGAGCTCGGCTGACGTGGGAACACTTGCGCAGCAATACGATTGCCTACTTCTGGATCTAGACGGAACGGTGTTTCACGGCCACGCGCTGACCGAGGGCGCAGCCGAGTCGTTGGACAAGGTGAGTGGCCGCAAGCTTTTCGTCACCAACAATGCCTCACGGAGTGCCGGGGAGGTTGCCGAGCATCTGTGCGACATCGGTCTCAAGGCGACCGCCGATGATGTCGTCACCAGCGCGCAAAGCGCCGCCCATGTGCTGGCCGCTCAACTGGCCCCCGAGTCGCGGGTGCTGGTCGTCGGTACCGATTCGCTGGCCGACGAAATCGCGGCCGTCGGACTACGGCCGGTACGCCTCTTCGGGGACAAACCGCACGCCGTGGTCCAGGGCCACTCCCCTGAAACCGGCTGGATCAACCTTGCCGAGGCGGCATTGGCCATCCGCGCCGGAGCGTTGTGGGTGGCGGCCAACGTGGACGCCACCCTGCCCACCGAACGCGGCCTGTTACCGGGCAATGGCTCGATGGTGGCCGCACTGAAAGCAGCGACCGATGCCGAGCCCCAGGTCGCCGGCAAGCCTTCACCGACCTTGATGACAGATGCCTTGGCGCGCGGCGACTTTGGTGCACCGCTGGTAGTCGGTGACCGATTGAATACCGATATCGCCGGCGCCAACGCCGCCGGGCTGCCCAGCCTGATGGTGCTCAGCGGCGTGAACTCCGCGCGCGACGCGGTGCACGCCGTCCGTGAACAACGCGCCACCTATATCGGCTACGACCTACGCTCGCTGCATCAGGACGCCGATGTGCTCGCGGTGGCTCCGCAACCGGCATGGCACGTCGAGACCGGGGACACGTCGATCACGGTCAGCACCGGACGCGACGACGAGGCGAGCGATGACCTGTCGATCGTTCGTGCCGTCGCCAACGCCGTCTGGGGGAGCGACGGCGACGCAGAAGCCATCACCATCGAGGCTGGCGACGACACCGCACGCGATGCCCTGCAGCGGTGGTCCCTGGTCTGAATCCGATAGCGTAGGAACGCGATGACTGGCGCCGGCGACGATGCAGTGGGGGCACCACCCAGCCGCGCAGCGGCGAGGGGGACGAAGCGATGAGGAGGAGTGGCGCAATGACTACCGACCCTGACGAAATTCGCGCTCAGATCGACGCCGTGCTCGCCGAGCTGCCTGATCCTGCCGACGTCGAGAATGCGCCCGCGGAAGCCGATCTCGAAGAGCTAGCACGCCGGCTGTCCGAAGCACACGACATGCTGGTGCGGGCGCTGGAGTCCGCGGAGAAGGGCTGAGAGTCCCGTGCCGCGGCGTACCCGCGTTGACGTCGAGCTGGTCCGGCGAGGGCTGGCCCGGTCTCGCCAGCAGGCCGCGGAGTTGATCGGCGCCGGCAAGGTCAGCATCGACGGCATGCCGGCGGTGAAACCGGGTACCGCCGTCGCGGCCAGCGCCGCGTTGAATGTGCACGACGACGGCGAGCGCGGCTGGGTGTCGCGAGGGGCCCACAAGCTCATCGGTGCGCTCGACACATTCGGTATCAGCGTCGAGGGTCGGCGCTGTCTGGATGCCGGCGCATCGACGGGTGGATTCACCGAGGTACTGCTGGACCGCGGCGCACGTGAAGTGGTCGCCGTCGACGTGGGCTACGGCCAGCTGGCCTGGTCGCTGCGATCGGATCCTCGGGTGGTCGTCATCGAACGGACCAACGCACGGGAGCTGACACCGGAGATGATCGGCGACCCGGTTGACGTCGTCGTCGCCGACCTGTCGTTCATCTCGCTGACCACCGTGTTGCCCGCGCTGACTGGATGCGCATCGCCCAACGCAGATATCGTTCCCATGGTGAAGCCGCAGTTCGAGGTGGGCAAAGGTCAGGTGGGCGCCGGCGGGGTGGTGCAGGATCCCGAGCTGCGTGCGGGCTCGATGCTTGCCGTCGCGCGTTGCGCCGAGGAACTGGGATGGCACACCGTCGGGGCCACCGCCAGCCCGCTGCCCGGTCCGTCAGGCAACGTCGAATACTTCCTGTGGCTACGCGCCCAGACCGATCGAGGATTTACTGCTGATGAGTTGCAATACGCGGTCCACGTGGCCGTGGAAGCCGGTCCGCAATGACGGATGAGCGCACTGTCCTGCTCGTGGTTCACACCGGCCGCGATGAGGCTACCGAGACTGCCCGTCGGGTACAGAAAGTACTGAGCGACAACGGTATTGGACTTCGGGTGTTGTCCGCGGAGGCGGTTGATCGTGGCTCGCTGCACTTGTCGCCGGACGATGTGCGCGCATTGGGCGTCGACATCGAGGTCGTCGACCCTGATCCGGGCGCCGCTGACGCCTGCGAGTTGGTGATGGCACTCGGCGGTGACGGGACCTTCCTGCGGGCCGCTGAGCTCGCACGCAATGCCGACGTTCCGGTACTGGGCGTCAACCTGGGCCGGATCGGGTTTTTGGCCGAGGCAGAGGCCGACGCCATCGACACGGTGCTCGAGCATGTCGTTGCCCGCAGCTACCGCATCGAGGAGCGGTTGACGCTCGACATCGCTGTCCGGGTCAAGGGCGAGGTGATCACCCACGGATGGGCGCTCAACGATGCCAGCCTGGAGAAGGGCCCGCGGCTGGGAGTGCTCGGGGTGGTAGTCGAGGTCGACGGCCGTCCGGTGTCCACCTTTGGCTGCGACGGGGTGTTGGTGTCGACCCCCACCGGCTCCACGGCTTACGCGTTCTCCGCGGGCGGGCCCATTCTGTGGCCGGATCTGGAAGCACTCTTGGTGGTGCCCAACAACGCTCACGCACTATTTGCGCGGCCGATGGTGACCAGCCCTGACGCCAGCATCGCCATCGAAATCGAGGCCGACGGACACGACGCCGTGGTGTTTTGCGACGGGCGGCGCGAGATGGTGGTGCCGGCCGGTGGACGGTTGGAGGTGCGGCGCTGCGAGGTATCGGTGAAATGGGCGCGGCTGGATAGCGCGCCGTTCACCGACCGCCTGGTGCGTAAGTTCCGCTTGCCGGTCACCGGCTGGCGTGGACGGTAACGGCGCTGCCCGGTGCTCAGTGAAATTCGGATCGAGGCGTTGGGCGCCATCAGCGTCGCCACGGCCGAGTTCGACCGTGGTCTGACGGTGCTGACCGGGGAAACCGGCACCGGCAAGACGATGGTGGTCACGGGTCTGCACCTGCTGGGTGGGGCCCGTGCCGACGCCAACCGGGTGCGCTCGGGCGCCGAGCGGGCCGTCGTCGAAGGGCGTTTCAGCACCGCCGATCTCGACCCCAAGGCCGCGGCCCAGATCGACGAGATGCTGGACGCCTCGGGAGCCGAGCGCGATGAGGACGGCAGCATCATCGCTTCGCGCTTGGTCAGCCGCGAAGGTCCGTCGCGGGCCTACCTCGGCGGGCGCAGCGTGCCGGCCAAATCGCTGAGCGGTTTCACCAACGAACTGCTCACCTTGCACGGGCAAAACGACCAGCTGCGGCTGATGCGGCCCGACGAGCAACGCGCCGCGCTGGACCGGTTCGCCGCCGTCGGTGCCCGGCTCGAGCGCTATCGCAAGCTGCGCGACGCGTCGCAGTCGGCGCGGCGTGACCTCGTCGACCGCACCAACCGGGCCCGCGAATTGGCCCAAGAGGCCGACCGGCTGAAATTCGCGCTGCATGAGATCGACACCGTCGACCCCGCACCCGGTGAGGATGATGCGCTGATCGACGACATCCGGCGGCTCTCGGAATTGGACGCGCTGCGTGAGGCTGCCGCCACCGCCCGGGCCGCGTTGTCCGGGACCGACGAGGAGACCGCTGCAGAGGTGATGGGCCAACCCGCGTCCGCGGCCGAGGGCGTGGCGCGAGCGAAGACGGCGCTGGAGTCGACCGACGACGCCACGTTGCGGGGGCTCGCCGATCAGCTCACCGAGGCGTTGACGGTGGTCGACGATGCGGCGCGCGAACTCGGCGACTACCTGAACGAATTACCATCCGATGCAAGCACTTTGGATACCAAACTCGCCAGGCAAGCCGAACTTCGCACGCTCACCCGCAAGTACGCCGCCGACATCGACGGCGTGTTGGAGTGGGCGCGCGAATCGCGAGACCGGCTGGCTCGTCTAGATGTCTCCGAAGAGGCGTTGGCCGGCCTACAACGTCGCGTCGACGAGCTGGCGGCCGAATTAGGCTCCGCTGCAACCGAACTCAGTAAGGCGCGCAGCCAAGCGGCGAAGCGACTGGCCAAGGAAGTCACCGCCGAGTTATCCGGCCTGGCGATGTCCGATGCCGAATTCACCATCGCCGTGATGAATATGCCGGCGGGTGAGGACGACCCCGCCGCGCTGACGCTGCCCTCGGGCGCGCGGGTCCATGCCGGCGGGGACGGCGTCGACCAGGTCGAGTTCGGCTTCGCGGCGCATCGCGGCATGACGGTGCTGCCACTTGCGAAGAGCGCGTCCGGCGGCGAGCTGTCACGGGTGATGCTGGCCCTCGAAGTGGTGCTGGCGACTTCTCCTACAGGGATGACCAGTACGACGATGGTGTTCGACGAGGTCGACGCCGGCGTTGGTGGCCGCGCCGCGGTCCAGATCGGTCGCCGGCTGGCGCGGTTGGCCCGCAACCGCCAAGTCATCGTGGTCACCCATCTGCCGCAGGTCGCGGCCTACGCCGACGTACACCTCATGGTTGACAGCACAGGGACAAACGGTGCCAGCGGAGTGCGGCGCCTGGACGGCGACCACCGGGTCGCGGAGTTGGCCAGGATGCTGGCCGGGCTCGGCGAGTCCGACACGGCGCGCGCCCATGCGCGTGAACTGCTCGCGGCCGCTGACTGTGACCGGATTGCGACCTGAAGACGACAGTCAAATGTGTGACAGGTGTGACAAGATATAACTTCTGAGGCTGTTGTTACGGCGCGCCTCCCCGGTCGGATTCATCTTCACCGACAGAATCGCCTCCATGAGTGTGACCACCAGGATGACTGCGCTGCTGACCCGTAGTAACCCCATCCGGCCGGGTGTTGTCGGTACTGCCCGGGTCGACCGCGACATCGATCGACTGCTGCGGCGGGTGTGCCCCGGCGACATCGTCGTCCTCGACGTGCTGGACCTGGACCGGATCACCGCCGATGCGCTCGTCGACGCCGAGATCGCCGCGGTCGTCAACGCATCCCCGTCGGTGTCGGGCCGCTATCCCAACCTGGGCCCGGAAGTGCTGATGGCCAACGGCGTCACCCTCATCGACGAGACCGGGCCTGAGGTCTTCAAGAAGATCAAGGACGGCGCGAAAGTCCGGCTCTACAACGGCGGGGTGTACTCGGGCGACCGCCGACTGATCCGCGGCACCGAGCGCACCGACCAGGAAATCGCCGAGCTGATGCAAGAGGCCAAGACTGGACTGGTCGCCCACCTGGAGGCGTTCGCGGGCAACACCATCGAGTTCATCCGAAGTGAAAGCCCGTTGTTGATCGACGGGATCGGCATCCCCGACGTCGACGTCGAATTGCGCCGCCGTCATGTCGTGGTGGTCGCCGACGAGGACCACGCCGCCGATGACCTCAAGCGGCTCAAACCCTTCATCAAGGAGTACCAGCCGGTCCTGATCGGAGTCGGCACCGGCGCCGAGGTCTTACGCAAAGCGGGGTATCGCCCGCAACTGATCGTCGGTGATCCCAGTGAACTCAGCACCGAAGTCCTCAAGAGCGGCGCTCAAGTGGTTTTGCCCGCCGACGCCGACGGCCACGCGCCAGGCTTGGAGCGCATCCAGGACCTCGGCGTCGGCGCAATGACGTTCCCCGCTGCCGGTTCGGCGACGGACCTGGCGCTGCTCCTGGCCGACCACCACGGCGCCGCGCTGCTGGTAACCGCCGGCCACAGCGCCAACATCGAGACGTTTTTCGACCGGGCGCGTCAGCAGAGCAGCCCCTCGACCTTCCTCACCAGGCTGCGGGTGGGGGAGAAGGTAGTGGATGCCAAGGCCGTTGCCACCTTGTACCACAATCGAATCTCCGGCGGCGCGATCGCATTGCTGATTTTGACGATGCTGATCACGGTCATCGCTGCACTGTGGGTGTCCCGCACCGACACCATGGTGCTGCACTGGGCCGTCGAGTACTGGAACCATTTCACGCTCTGGGTGCAGCACTGGGTCCACTAGGACAGGCACGGATGTGATATCACTACGCCAGCACGCGATTTCGCTGGCTGCTGTGTTCCTGGCGCTGGCGGTCGGAGTCGTGCTGGGCTCGGGC
>DATFYT010000229.1:0-5744 GCA_035314925.1 Mycobacterium sp.
CCAGCGTCGGCGCCAGCCCCTGCGCCGAGATGGTGTGCGGCTTACTGGTCGGCGGCACCGGCCAGAACGCGCAGGTCCCCAGCGGTGCGTCGCCGGTGAACTTCCCGTAGTTCATGAACGGCGCGACCTCGCGCGAGCGGCGGTCCTCGTCGATGACCTTCGCTCGATCCTTCACCGGCGGCTGGTCCACACAGTTGACCGCGACCCGGGCGTCGGTCGAGTTGCTGTAGTGCCCCTGCTTGTCGCGACGCATATAGAGGTCGGCCAACTCGAGCAACACATCGCCACGGTGGTGCGACAGTTCGGTCAACCCCGTTGTCAGGTGGTGCCAGAACGTCGGTGAATACAGGGCCATGATCGTGCCGATGATGGCGTCGCTGTAGCTCAGGCCGCGCGGGTCTTTGGTGCGTGCCGGCCTGCCGACCATCGGGTTCTTCTTGTCGACGAGCGGATAGACCAGATGGTGGTACACGTCAACGGCTTTGGCAGGGTCGGTGCCCAGCGGACAGTTGGGCGACTTGGCGCAGTCCTTCGCATAGTTATCGAAGGCATCCTGAAAACCCTTGGCCTGCCTCAGGTCTGACTCGACCGGGTCCGCATTGGGGTCGATCGCACCGTCCAGGATCATCGCCCGCACATTCTTCGGAAAGGCCTCCGCGTACGCGGCGCCGATCCGGGTGCCGTAGGAGTAGCCCAGGAATGTCAGCTTGCTGTCGCCCAGCGCCTCGCGGATGGTGTCCAGATCGCGGGCGACATTGTCGGTTCCGACGTTCGCCAGGAATTTCTTGCCCATCTTGGCAACACAGCGGGCGACGTACGCCTTGGTCTCGTCCTCGATCTGCGCGACGCCTGCCGGGCGGTAGTCGGCTTGCGTCTCGGTACGCAACTTGTCGTTGTCCGCGTCGGAGTTACACCAAATCGCCGGTCGCGACGCCGCCACTCCGCGTGGGTCGAACCCGACCAGGTCGAAGCGTTCCCGCACCTCCTGCGGCAACGACTGTACGACGCCCAGTGCCGCCTCAATGCCGGACTCCCCCGGCCCCCCGGGGTTGATGACCAGCGAGCCGACCTTGTCTCCGGTCGCCGGGAAGCGGATCAGTCCGAGCGTGGTGGCGTCACCGCCGGGGTGTTTGTAGTCGACGGGTACGGCGAGCTTGCCGCATTGCGCACCGCCAGGCAGCTTCACCGCGCCGCCGCCCGCAACGCGGCACGCGCCCCACTCGATCGGCTGGCCGACCTTCGGGCCGGCAAGTACCGCGCGACCCTTGACGACCTGAGTACAGCTGGCCACGGTAATCGCTGTAACCGCCATCACGGTCCAGATCAGCATCGTGCGCGCGATCTTGCCGCGGCGAGGGCTCCCCATGCCCAACATGCTGCCATGCGTCAGCGCGGGGCCCCGGTTGCTGGGCCGTCTAACGTGTCGCGAGCAGCAGTTCTTCCATTCCGACCGCGAAGTCGTCTGCCAGCTCCCACAGGTCGGGCAACAGCTCCGGGCATGCGATGATCCCGATGTCGAGTTTGCCGGTCAGCGACATCACAGTGATATTCAGGCCCGAGCCGTGGAAGATCGGCCCAAGCGGATACATGGCCTTGACCTCACTGCCCAGGAAGTACAGCGGCACCTGCGGACCCGGCACGTTCGATACCACCAGGTTGTGCACCGGCCTGCTCTTGGTGAGACTGGTCCGGGCATACGCGCGCATCGCCATACCGAACACCGCGGGCGCGGCGAACTGAGACCAGTCCTGCAGCAGCGTGGCTTTGATCGCCGAACTATGTTGTTTGGCAACCGAATTCGCCTCAGCGATGGCCTTTATCCGCTCTACGGGATCGGCGATGTGGGTCTGCAGGCTGGAGAACATGCCCGAAACCTGGTTGCGCCCAGGCCGATCCGACTTGCCGTGCACGGACACCGGCACCATCGCCACCAGCGACGATTCCGGCAGTTCGCCACGGTCGAGCAGGAATTGGCGCAGCACGCCGGACACCAGGGCCATCACCACGTCGTTGACCTTGACGTCGAAGTGATCCTTGACCTTCTTGATGTCTTCGAGGTCCAACTGCGCGTAAGCGATGTTGCGGTGCGGGGTGACGCTCGCGTTGAATGCGGTCCGCGGGGCCGCGAACGGCGGCGCCATCGTCTGGCCGCTGCGCGCCCGCATCACCGTCTTGACCACTGACGATGCGGTGTCGGTCAGCGCATTGGCCAAGCGCAGCGGCCTGGCCGCGAATTTGACCGCACCCGTCAGTGCGATCTCGAAGTCGTTGCCGCCGCCGACGCCCTCGACCGGATCTGGCGCGGGTGCGTCTGCCTCGGTGCTGCACAGCTGAGACATCAGGTTGGCCCCGGTCACGCCGTCCACACCGGCGTGATGCACCTTCGTCATCACGGCCAAGCGACCGCCCTCTTGCGCATCGGTGCCCGCGACGCCTTCGATGACCCACATCTCCCACAACGGCCGGGTGCGGTCCAGCGGCAAGCTCGCGATATGACCGCAGATCTCGGCCAGCTCGGCGCGCCCTCCCGGTGGCGGCAGACCGATCCGGTGCAGGTGGCGATTCACGTCAAAGTTGTTGTCGTCCACCCACACCGGATGATCGAGGTTGAACGGGGTGTCGGCCAGCTTCTCGCGGAACTGCGGCATTGCCTTGATTCGCACGGCCAATTCATCGCGGAGCCGGTCAAAGGTGTAGCCGCCCGGCATCGTCGACGTGTCGAGCTCCAGAATCGAGCAGACATGCAGCGGCTGAGCTGGAGTTTCCAGATAGAGGAAGCTGGCGTCGAGTCCGCTGAGGCGCTGCATGCGCCGATGGTATGTCCGCTGCCGCAGGGTGGCGCCGGAATCGTCACGATGGATGCACGATGGTGACGGTGTGAGGAAGTCCACTGGGCTCGCTATCCACATGGGCGGCGGCAGATGGCAGACTAGTCAGGTCAGACGAACCCGGGGACCCGATTGGGCCACGAGGGTCGACCCGACCAAAGCTAGGGACAATGATGTCTGAACAGACTGTTTACGGTGCCCATTCTTCTTCGCAAGCTGCGCCCCGGACCAAGACGCGCGTCCACCACCTGCAGAAAATGAAGGCCGAAGGCCACAAGTGGGCGATGCTCACGGCCTACGACTACTCCACCGCCCGGGTCTTCGACGACGCCGGCATTCCGGTGCTGCTGGTCGGTGATTCGGCCGCCAACGTCGTCTACGGCTACGACACCACGGTGCCCGTGTCGGTCGACGAGTTGATTCCACTAGTGCGCGGCGTCGTGCGCGGTGCACCGCACGCTCTGGTGGTCGCCGACTTGCCGTTCGGCAGCTACGAGGCGGGCCCGGCCGCGGCGCTCGACGCCGCAATCCGGTTCATGAAGGAAGCCGGCGCGCATTCCGTCAAGCTGGAGGGTGGCGAGCGGGTCGCCCCGCAGATCGCGGCCCTGAGCGCCGCCGGCATTCCGGTGATGGCACACATCGGCTTCACCCCGCAGAGCGTCAACACCCTCGGCGGTTTCCGGGTGCAGGGTCGCGGGGATGCCGCCGAGCAGACCATCCACGACGCGATCGCGGTTGCCGAGGCCGGCGCGTTCGCCGTGGTGATGGAAATGGTGCCGGCCGAGTTGGCCACCCAGATCACTGGCAAGCTGACGATTCCGACCGTCGGGATCGGCGCAGGACGCAACTGCGACGCCCAGGTGCTGGTTTGGCAGGACATGGCTGGCCTCACCAGCGGCAAGACGGCCAAGTTCGTCAAGCGCTTCGGTGACGTCGGAGGCGAATTGCACCGCGCGGCAACGCAGTACGCGGACGAGGTCGCGTCAGGAACGTTCCCCGACGACGAGCACAGCTTCTAAGCCCCTGGTTTAGCGGCCACCGGTATGTGGCACGCTCTCGAGCATGTCCGCCGACGGCCCGAGCACCTCGCGCTATCTCGAAGTTGAGCGCAAGTTCGACGCCGACGAGCCCACCCAACCACCGTCATTCGACGGCATCGCGGAGGTCGGCCGGGTAGAGCACGCCGAGACGCAGTCATTGGACGCGGTGTACTTCGACACACCGTCCCGCGATCTCGCGCTGAATCGCGTCACGCTGCGCCGTCGCACCGGCGGCCTCGACGCGGGTTGGCACCTGAAACTGCCGGCGGGCCCCGATGCCCGCACCGAAGTGCGGGCGCCGTTGGATACCACTGACAGCAGCACGGTGCCCACCGAATTGCTGGATGTGGTGCTGGCCATCGTGCGCGACCGCCCGGTGAGCCCGGTGGCGCGGATCAGCACCACCCGGCAGGTTCGTTTGCTGCACGGTGTCGACGACGCGGTGCTCGCGGAGTTCTGCGACGATCACGTCACCGCGGGCCAAGGCGCCGACGGGACCACCAGCGAGCAACGGTGGCGTGAGTGGGAGCTCGAACTCGTCGACCCCGGTACGAACTCCGCACTGATGGACGAGCTGTGCGACCGGTTGCTCGACGCCGGTGCGCGTCCGGCCGGCCACGGCTCCAAGCTGGCGCGGGTGCTCGGCACGTCGCCGAAGGGTTTACCGGCCGAACCGATGCATCGGGCGCTGGCCGAACAAATCGACGAGCTGCTGGTGTGGGACCGCGCGGTGCGGGCCGAGGCCGACGACGCGGTGCACCAGATGCGGGTGACCGCACGCAAGATCCGCAGCCTGCTACAGGCCGCTCCGGATTCCTTCGGGCTGGCCGACGATGCCCCGATCATCGACGAACTGCGCGAGCTGGGCAATGTGTTGGGGGTGGCCCGCGACGCCGAAGTCCTGGCCGATCGCTACCGCAGCGCTCTGGACGATGTGCCGCCGGAGCTGGTCCGTGGGCCTATTCGGGAGCGGCTTGTCGACGGCGCCGAACAGAGCTACCGGAGTGGGCTCCGGCATGCGTTGTCCGCCTTGCGCTTACCGCGCTACTTCCGACTGCTCGACGACCTGGATGCATTGGTCGGCGAAGCGACGTCGGCCGGTCGCGAGCCGGCGCCGGTGACCGTCGCCGCCGCCGGCAAAAAGGTGTACAAGGCGGCAAAGGCCGCGCGACGGGCTGCCGGCGGGGCGGACCGTGACAATGCGATTCACCGAATTCGTAAGCGCGCCAAGCGACTTCGATACACCGCGGATGCGACCGGCGCGAAGAAGGTGTCCAAGCGGGCGAAGAAACTGCAGTCACTGCTTGGTGATCATCAGGACAGCGTGGTCAGCCGCGAGCACCTGGTGCAACAAGCGCAGGCCGCGCACGCCGCGGGCGAGGACACGTTCACCTACGGGCTGCTCTACCAGCGGGAAGTCGAACTGGCGCTCGATTCCCGCCGCCAACTCCAGCCGAAGCTCAGCAAGCTCTACAAGGCAGTGGGCAAGCTGTCGGGCTGAGCCGAGAGTGCTCGTAGGCCATGCAGAGTCCTTATTATCAGTTCACGCCGTTCGTCGATTGTCATCGAGTCACCGAGGGGAGCGTGCACCCGCAAATAACCTTGTGTCGCCAGGTCGTCGACCAGGAACCGCGTCGCACCGAGCGGCAAAGACAGACGAGAGGCGATCTCTGCGACCGAGGGGCTGTTCACGCACGACGTCAGGATCTGGCCCCGCACATCATTTCTCCGCCAGCGCGGCGGCTTCGCTGTGGTGTTGAGCGCTTCGACCGGAGCCTCGAGTGCCAGTTCGACACCAGAGTCGGTACGGCCTGCCGTCAGCGTGTATGGCCGGACCAAGCTCGGCTCGTCCGCGGTTTCCGGTTCTGTGAACCAG
>DATFYT010000230.1:0-8651 GCA_035314925.1 Mycobacterium sp.
ACCGACAGCATCAGGTGGGCAGGGCCGGCCGTCGTCCCCGACGATCCGCACCTGCACTCCAGTCGAGCGGCCGACCAGGCCGGCGGTCGCCGTCTCGGTCTCGCTCGTGCTTGACATCTGGTGGGTGGCTTCGGTCATGCCGTAGGCCGACAGCACCGGTGCCGCGAACGCCTTCTGCAACGCTTCGGCCGTATCCGGGTTCAGCGCCGCGCTGCAGCTGCGAATGAAGCGCAGCCGGGCCCGTTCCGGCTCGGCGTCAGTGTCCTTGCGTCCCAGCAAGATTTGGTGAATCGTCGGCACCGCGGTGAACCAGGTCGCGCTCGCCGCACGTAGGTCGTCGTCGAATGTGTGCGCGGAAAACCGACCGCCAGCCGGAACCAGCACGGTGCCGCCGGATGCCAGAGTCGAAAGCAGCGCGGCAATCAGCCCGTGGCCGTGGAACAGCGGCATCACCGCGACAGTCGCATCGTCGGGTCCGAGCCCGTAGCCGGCAATGACGTTGCCGACCGACGTCGCGACGTTGTCGTGTGTCCAGGGGACCATCTTCGGGGCACCGGTCGTACCGCCGGTGAACATGATCAGCGCGTCGTCTGGCCGCAATCCATCGGGTCCGGCGCTTGCCGGCAACGGCGCAACCGCGTCATCGAGATGAGCGGTGATCGCACCGCCGCCCTCGTTCACTGTGACCGAAATCGGCCAGTGCGGCAAAGTCGTGGCGCCATTGTCGCTGGGCGCATCGCCGTCGACCAAGACCACTCGTCCGCCCGCGGCCGTGATCCGGGCCCGCTGGTCGGCGGCGGGCAATGCGGGATCCACCGGGACGACGACGAGCCCCGCACGCGAAGCCGCCAACAATCCGACGACGAACTCGGCGCTGCTCTGTGCCCGCAGGCCCGCCCGGTCGCCGGCCAGCAAGCCGGCGTGGGTGAGCTGTCCGGCCAGGTCGTCGACCAGCCCAATCAGCTCGCGGTACGTGATCGGGTTGCGGTCGGCGGTGACGACGAGCGCGTGCGCGTCTGGATGACGACGTGCCGTCGCGGCGACCAGATCGGCGATACGCGGGCTCGAACCCGTGTCCTGGGCGTCCATCCTTCCCACTCCTTTCAGGGTGCGAAACGGGACTTCACCTGCACCATGCCCCCGATACCACGCAGCCGTCCAATATCTGTCCGCTACTGCTCGATAGACGCTGGCTATCGCTGCATAGCAGCTGGGTCTTGGACGACTGTGGGAAATCGGATAACAGTGAAGGCCATGACCACCCAATCGGAACCCGAGCTGACCGACGGCTTTCACCTGTTCGTCGACGCGCTGAAGCTCAATGGAATCGACACGATCTACGGGCTGGTCGGCATCCCGATCACCGACCTCGCGCGTCTCGCGCAGAAATCCGGGATCCGCTTCATCGGCTTCCGGCACGAGACCTCCGCCGGCAACGCCGCGGCCGCGGCCGGGTTTCTGACTCGCCGGCCCGGCGTTTGCTTGACGGTCTCGGCGCCCGGTTTTCTCAACGGCCTGGTCGCGCTGGCCAACGCCACGACGAACTGTTTCCCGATGATCCAGATCTCGGGGTCGAGCGAGCGCCCGATTGTGGACCTGCAGCGCGGCGACTACGAGGAACTCGATCAGCTCGCCGCGGCCCGACCGTTCGTGAAGGCGGCGTACCGGATCGCCCGCGCGGAGGACATCGGGCTGGGTGTCGCGCGTGCCATTCGCACCGCCGTTTCCGGACGGCCCGGTGGCGTCTATCTGGACATCCCGGGTGCTGTGCTCGCCGAAGCCATCGAGGCGGAGGCGGCGGCCGACACCATCTGGCGAGTCGTCGACCCCGACCCGCCTCAACCGCCGGCGCCCGAGGCGGTCGATCGTGCTGCGCAATTGTTGGCCCAGGCGCAACGGCCGCTGATCGTCCTCGGCAAAGGGGCGGCATATGCGCAGGCCGACAACGTCATTCAGAAGTTCGTGGAGACCACGGGCATTCCGTATCTTCCGATGTCGATGGCCAAGGGGCTGCTGCCCGACACCCACCCGCAGTCCGTCGCTGCGGCGCGCTCACTGGCGCTGGCCCGCGCTGACGTGGTGATGCTGGTCGGGGCCCGGCTGAATTGGCTGCTGAGCCACGGCGCCTCACCGCCGTGGTCGGCCGACGCGAAGTTCGTCCAGATCGATATCGCGGCATCCGAATTCGACAGCAACCGCCCGATCGCTGCGCCGCTGGCCGGCGACATCGGCTCGGTGATGTCGGCACTGCTCGACCGCGTTGACGCCCACCCAATTGCCGCACCGACCGCGTGGACCCGCGAACTCGCCGAGCGTCGGGCGCGCAACGACGCCGCCATGCGCGAGCGATTGGCCGAGGACCCGCACCCGATGCGGTTTCACAACGCGCTACGCGCGGTTCGCGATGTGCTGCAACAGCATCCGGAGGTGTATCTGATCAACGAGGGCGCCAACGCTTTGGACATTACCCGCAATGTCATCGACATGCAGCTGCCGCGACACCGGCTCGACAGCGGGACCTGGGGGGTGATGGGCATCGGGATGGGCTACGCGATCGCCGCCGCGGTCGAAACCGGCAAACCGGTGGTGGCAATCGAGGGTGACAGCGCATTTGGCTTCAGCGGCATGGAATTCGAGACGATCTGCCGGTACCGCCTGCCGATCACGGTTGTCATCCTCAACAACGGCGGGGTCTACCGCGGCGACGAGACCTTGGGCGCTGATCCCGCACCGACCGTGCTGAGTGCGCATGCGCGCCACGAGTTGATCGCAGAGGCCTTCGGCGGCAACGGCTATCATGTCACCACTCCTGGCGAACTGCAGTCGGCGTTGGCCGATGCGCTGGCAGCGAACGGGCCGGCGATCGTCGACTGCGAGCTCGACCCTGCCGCGGGTGTGGAGAGCGGGCACCTGACCAGCCTCAACCCGAAAAGCGCCGCCGCCAAAGGGTGATGGTCAGCGGCGGCCGGTGAGGCCGAGCATCCGGGCGTCGAAGAACTCGTTCAACGACAACTTTCGCGCGCATACCGAAAGAGCCCGGGCCACCGGTGATCCCGGCTCCGCAGAGTTGGTGGCGACGGTTATCTGCGCGGTGAGGGTCGGATCGACGAGCTCGAACACCCGGATGTCGCCGGCCATCAAGGTGGTCCACAGCCAGGTATGCGGCAGGATGCACGCCCAATTGCCGGTTGCGACCTGCGCCAACATCGAAGCGACGGAGTCGGTCTCGACCTGCGGGGTGATCGTGATTGCGTGGTCGGCGAAGGCCGCGTCGATGACCTGCCTGTCCCGCATGTCCGGTGTCAGCAACGCCAGCGGCAGCTGCGCCGCATCCGGCCACCGCACCGTCGAAGTGCCTGCCGGCAGCATGTCGGCCGGCGCAAGCAGGACATAGCGTTCCTGGTACAGCGGCACCAGTTCCACGTCGCGGGCCTCTTCGGGAACGCTGTGCACGATCGCGGCTTCCAGCTCGAAATCCCGCAGCCGTCGGTACAGCTCGGTGGTGGCAAGCCGGGAATGGATTTGCACCTTCACCAACGGGTGATCCGAACAGAACGCCGAGAGCACCAACGAGGCTGTGGTGGAAGCCGTTGGCACTGTGCCCAGCCGAAGTGTGCCGGTGATCCCGGACCGTACAGCCCGTACTTCGGCCTTGAACGCATCGTGCTCGGCCAAGATTCGCTTGGCCCACACCACCAGTCGTTCGCCCTCGGCGGTGAGCCCCTGAAAGCTGTGTCCGCGGTTGATCAGGGTGACGTCAAGCTCACGTTCGAGTTTGGCGATGGCGGCCGAAAGTGCAGGCTGCGACACGTAACACTTCTCGGCCGCCCGGGCGAAGTGTCGCTCCTGGGCAACCGCGACGAAGTACTCCAGCTGACGAAAGAGCATCGGCACCTCCGTGCGGGCGGTCGCGGGACCCAAGTGTCTCAGCGTGCCCTGACAGCCAGCAAGCACCCGTTATCGTCGTCGCTACGGTAGCTGATACGATTGCCGTCTCGAAGCTTACTTTCGCAAGCCCCCGAATCCCGAAGGTTGACCCATGCCCAAGCCCGTCATCGTCAGTGCTGTCCGGACCGCCATCGCGACGTCATTCAAGGGCTCATTGGTCAACACTCCCCCCGAAGTGCTCGCGACCACGATCCTGCAAGAAGCGGTCCGCCGGTCCGGAGTCAAGACCGCCGACATCGACGATGTCATCTTCGCTGAATCCCACTACGGCGGCGGCGATCTGGCGCGTTACGCGGCGGCGGCCTCCGGGATGGCCTCAGTGCCCGGTCAGGCCGTCAACCGGCATTGTGCGGGCAGCCTCACCGCTGTTGCCAACGCGGCGGCGCAGATCGGCTCAGGCGTCGAACGGGTGGTCGTCGGCGGCGGAGTTCAGTCGCTGTCGATGACTCCGCTGATGAAGCAACGCATCCCGGGACCGACCCTGGAATTTGTAGACCAGTGGCTCCCACCCACCCATGTGGAGGCACCCGACGCGCCAACCCGCGACATGTCGATCACGGTCGGGTGGAACACCGCCAAGGCAGTGGGGATCAGTCGCGAAGAGATGGATGCCTGGGCCTTGCGGTCGCATCAACGTGCCATCGCTGCTATCGACAACGGCGCTTTCCTCGACGAGATCGTCCCGCTGAAAATTCAGGGCCCCGACGATGCGCTGGTGGACTTCAGCGTCGACGAACACCCCCGCCGCGAAACCAGCATGGAGAAGCTGGCATCGCTGAAGGTGCTACACCCGGAGATCGACGGGTTTTCCATCACCGCCGGCAACAGCAGCGGGACGAACGACGCGGCCGCCGCGCTGACCCTGGCCGACGACGACTTCGCCCGATCTGCCGGGCTCACGGTGCTGGGTTCGGTCAAGACGTGGGCCTCGGCCGGCGTTGAACCACGCGACACCGGTCTCGGCGCGGTACGGGTGATCGGCAAGGTGCTCGACCGCGCCGGCCTGGTCCCCGCGGACGTAACGCTGTGGGAGATCAACGAGGCGTTCGCCTCGGTGCCGATCGCCGCATGCCGCGAGTACGGGCTCGACGAGGACCGGGTCAACATCTACGGCAGTGGATGCAGCCTGGGCCACCCCATCGCGGCCTCCGGGGCGCGGATGCTGACCACCCTGGTGCATGAATTGGGCCGCCGCGGGGGCGGAATCGGTGTGGCAGCGATGTGTGCGGGCGGCGGCCAGGGCGGCGCCGTCGTCATCGAGGTTTAGCCGGCTTCTCCACGCGCCGCGATGAGCCGGCTTGCGTGCTCGAGAATGCAGTTGAGGCCGTACTCGAAGTTGATGTCGTCGGCGATGCCGATCCGGTGACCCTTCTCGGTCAGGTCGGCGATCAGCGGCATGGTCTCGGGGTCGATCACCGAAGTTCCACTGCGGCGATACGGTTCGGCTCCGCCCGACCTGTCCTGCAGCCGCTCCAGAACCGCCGCACCTTGGGTGTGAACCGAGATGCTGGCGTAGGTGTCGAACGCGTCCTCGGGCGACAGGCCCGCCTCTACCAGGGTGGCGACTGCCTTTTCGAGTTTCTGGAAGGCGGCTTGTGTCGCCTCGCGGCCGAAGGTGCCGCGGATCAGGATCAGATCGCAAAGGATCGGATTGGACCGGAACGTCTGGCGCATCTTTCGAGCGTGATTGCGCAGCGATTCCTGCCAGTCCTGGCCTTCGACAAACGGTGTCGCGAAGTCGTACTGGCCCAGCGCGCGATCGGTCATCGCGTTGAGCAGATCGTCTTTCTTCCGGAAGTACCAGTAAATGCTCGTCACACCGACATCGAGATGCTTGGCCAACAGCGGCATGCTCAGGCCGTCAACCGACGCTTCGTTGGCGACCTCGAACGCGCCGTTGATGATTTCGTCGACGCTGATCGATCCACGTTGACGCCGCTGCCGCTTGTCCGCGACTGCCTGCCTGGCCAATTCGGTGCCCTCCGCTAGTTCGAACGGGCTATCGTATCAGATATGGTAAGGCTTCTGGTAATGGCTCAGGCGGTCAGTAGCGGCGCCATCCAGGTCAATTCGGCGGGCAGCTGCGAGCTCCAGAACGATGCGTCGTGCCCGCCGGGCGAGAACCCGCCCGACGGCGGGCTGGGCAGCTGCGCCACGAACTGCTTCGTCGCGCTGTAGAACGGATCGCTGTTGCCGCAGTCCACCCTGATCGGGATCGACGCCAGCCCGGGCATCCCGAATACCGAGTTGGCCGCGAAATCGTCGGGGCCGTCGAACGCTCCCGGCGCGGCCGCCCCAGAGGACATCCACAGCGCCGGGCTCACCGCGCAGATCGCGGCGGTGCGGGGCGCTCCGAGCCGGCCGCCGAGCAGCAGCGCGCCGTAACCGCCCATCGACCAGCCCAGAAAACCCACCCGGGAGGTGTCGAGGCCCTTGGTATCCAGCATCGGGATGAGCTCGTTCAACACCATGGCACCGGAATCTTCACCGGAAGCCCTTCTGTGCCAATAACTTCCGCCGCCGTCGACGGCCACCACCGCGAACGGCGGCAGGCCGGCGGCGACGGCTTGGGCCAGGCCTTGTTCGACGCCCCCTTCCATGACGGTGGCGGCGCTACTTCCTTTGCCGTGCAGTGCAATCATCGGTCGCAGCGGTTTGGTTTGACCCGGCGGCCGAGCGATCGCCCAGTTGGTGGCGATTCCGCCACGCGCCGCAGACACGAATGAGCCGGTCACCATCGTTGGGGCCGCGACCGGCGCAGGGGCCGGTTCTAGCGGCGGGCGCGGCGCCAGCGGAACGCCGGTGCCTGCCATCGTGACCGGCGTCGTGACGGGGGGTCGGGCGGGCGGCAACCTATCCAGCGCGTAGGCGCCCAGTGCTCCCGCCGCTGCACCGGCGCCAAGGCGCAACACGGCACGACGACTCAGATCTGGCATGCGGGTCATCCTAAAGCGCCGCTCGATGCCGCCTCGCCGCTGCACGGTTGGGGCGCCACATCGGACCTGGCGTTTGTCGGAAAGGGCTATGCGGAATCAGGCGGACTGGCACCATGTCCTAGGTGACTGCAGCTGTCACTCCCAAGGGAGAACGTCGGCGGTACGCGCTGGTCAGCGCCGCCGCCGAGCTGCTGCGCGAAGGCGGATTCGAGGCCGTCCGCCACCGTGCCGTCGCCCGCCGGGCGGGCCTTCCACTGGCGTCGACGACCTACTACTTCTCCAGCCTCGATGACCTGATCGCCAGCGCGGTCGCTCATATCGGAATGCTGGAAGTGGCGCAGCTGCGAGCCGAGGTCGCAACCCTGTCCCGCCGGCGCCGCGGGCCCGAGACCACCGCGGATCTGCTGGTCGACCTGCTCGTCGGCAGTGAATCCGGCCCGCGCCTGACCGAGCAGCTGATTTCGCGCTATGAGCGCTACATCGCCTGTGCCCGCCAGCCCGCGTTGCGCGACATCCAGCGCCGCAATCTGCATCACCGCGTCGACGCGATCGCCGAGGTGGTCGAGCGTTCGGGACGCTCGGTGCGCCCGGAGTTGGTGTCAGCGTTGATCTGCGCAGTCGACGGCGCGGTGGTTTCCGCCTTGGTCGACGACCAGGAGGATCCCCGGACCGTTGCGCGGGCGACTGTGATCGATGTCATCGACTCGTTGGCGCCGTTCGATCAACACCCCGTACAGATCTGATCTCTTCCGGCGTGGGCGGGCTAGCGGTCGAGCTGTCGGCGGATCGCGGCCAACCCGAGTTGGGCTTCGTCGAGCAGCGCAGCGACGTGTGCGAGCCGCTCACGTAATTCTTCGGTGTCCGGCTGGGACCGCGGACGACGACGCGGCGCGGGCGCCAGATCCGGCGGCAGAGTCGGCGTGATGATGTAGCCGGTCGCGAAGTCGCCATAAAGCGTCACGTCTTCCGGCCGGTGATACCAATACAGCGCGACGTAGGCGCATAGGACCGCGTCGACGGGATCTTCGTCTCTGTCCAGCTGTGCCGGTCGAGTCGCGGCGGCAATCCGCCGCCGCAGCTCCACCCACGACACGTTGTGGTTCACCCGCAGCCGCGGCGTTGCCTTGTCGAGTCCCTCGATCAGCGTCATCAGCTGCAGCAGTTCACGCTGACGAACCTCGAATGGCCCCCTTTTGTACTTCAGGGTCTTCTCCAGGCCGAACAATGCGATGGTCGCCGGGTGTGGATACACCTCGATCGCGCGTCGTGGCGAACTCGACAGGGGATCCATGTCGAGAGTGAGTGCCGTCGCTATCCGGGCGCCGCGCGGATCGTTGAATTCGGGCTTTTCCGCAAACGCCGGCCGCGCTCCCGCGTCGAACCGCTGAAAATCGTGGTTGAGCGCCGCCTCGCAGGGCCGGTGCCCGGTCAAATTCTTCACGATCAGTGGCGCGTCGATGGCCACCAGGCAGTCGTTGCTGACGTACGGCGAAACCGCGGCTTCGATGCTCGCGTCGTCCTGCGCGGCGCCGACGTGCAGAAGTCGGCCGTCGGAATCGATGGCCGCGACACCCGTGCTGTTTTTCTCGCCCCAGGCGAGATCGAGCCCAACGAAGTGCATGGGGCCCACTGTGCCTGATCCGTGCGCCGTGCGGCGCCGTTAAGCTGTGTGTTTGTGACAATCCCGAACGTGCTGGCCGATCGCTACGCCAGCCCCGAGATGGTGGCGATCTGGTCGCCGGAAGCCAAAGTTGTCGCCGAGCGGCG
>DATFYT010000231.1:0-6663 GCA_035314925.1 Mycobacterium sp.
CGATCGTGATCGGCCTTCTTGTCACCAATACCATCGGCCTGCATCGCATCTTCCGCGCCGGCGTCCAGACCTACGAATTTTGGTTGAAGATCGGGATTGTCGCGCTCGGCGTGCGTTTCGTCATCGGCGATGTCGTCAAGCTGGGCGGCATAGGGACCTGGTTCGCACGGGATGGCGGCCCCTGGTGGTGGCGATCATCGGATTGGTTGTCGTTGCGGCTGTTTCGCTTGGATTGGTGTTGTTCACTTCCCGCGTGTTGCACTGGGGTGTCGGCGCGGGCTGATCATTCCGGCGCTTGCGCGCCCTCGATCGCGACGGCACGGGCCAGTCGCGCGTAACGTAGCTCTAAGTCTTTGAACCGCAAATAGGTGCTCAACGTGGTGAAGCTGAACGCGATGATCAGGGCGTAGAGCATCAGGTCGGTGCCGCGGTCCACCCCGAGCCAATGCGCCACCACCGTAGTGTCATTCGGCCGCAGCACGGCGTACACACCGCCGAGCACGAAGACCAGATAGCCGACTTTGACCCACGCCTTCGACTGGGCGCTGCGACGAGACCGCAGCAGATAAACCAGCAACGCGACGATCGAGGTGATCAGCAGACCCTGAATCCAGTTCAACGCGACATCCTTCCTCGCAGGAATCCGTCGAAAATGATGTTGACGCCGTTGAGAAGCGGCTGGCCCTTGGATTGGGAGTATTCGGTGTAGAGCACCTCGACGGGCTCTTCGGCAACGCGCCAACGGTTTTCGGCGATCAGCATGATGAACTCGGTGGCGTGGCTCATCCCGTTCATCGTGATGTCCAGCCCATCGGCGACGGTCTTGTTGAACACCCGCAGGCCGTTGTTGGTGTCTGTCAATCCCAGCTTGCGACCGCGCGGGCTCAGTCGCGTGGCAGTCTGCAACACAACACGTTTCAACAGCGGGGGCCTGCTGACACCAGGGCCGAATCGCGTTCCGATGACGACGTCGACGTCGCCGGTACCGAGCCGGTCGATCATCGTGACGAGGTCCTTGACGCGGTGCTGACCATCGGCGTCGAAGGTGGCGAAAGCCTGTGCGGCGGGCTGACGGCGGGCGTACTCGACGCCGGTCTGGATGGCCGCACCCTGGCCCAGATTCACCGGGTGGCGCACCAGATGTGCCCCGGCCCGCAGCGCGACCTCGCCGGTGTCGTCGCCGCTGCCGTCGTCCACGCACACGACGTTGCTGAAAACCGAGCGCAGATCGGCGATGACCTCGCCGATCATGCCGGCTTCGTTGAAAGCCGGCACGACGATCCAGACGTTGCGCGTTTCGCTGAGCATTTCAAGCCCACAAGCTACACGCCTGTTCGCCCAACGCGGCTGATCAGCCGCCCGCGCGCGACAGCGCGGCGAGATGCACGGCGATACCGACCAGCGGACCGCACAGCAACGCGACGACAGTGCGGGTCTCCAGCGGCAGCGGCAACAACAGCAACAGCGCCGACGCCACCGTCGCCCCGACCCAGCCCAACGCGTAGGTGCGATGCATCGCGGCCGCCACCGTGGCCGCGCCGGTCAGGGTCAGCATGGCGATCGCCACCGCAGCGGCCGTCAACCAGGCCAGCAGCGCGCCGGCAGCGTGGTAGTCGGGCCCGAAGCCGACCCGCAGCAGCCAGGGACCGACCAGGCCCGCGGCCAGCACACCGAGCGCACCGATCCCGCCGACCAGCGCCGCCGGTGCGATCAGCGCGCGCAGCCGCGCGGTGCGCTCGTCGACGAAGTGCGCGATCAGATTGCCCTGCATCGCGGTCAGCGGCACCAGCAGCGGCGCGCGGGTCAAGGTAACCGCCAGGATGACTACCCCGCCTTCGGCGCCGAGCTGGTTGGAGGTCGCCTTCAGCAGCACCGGGAAACCCATCACCAGAATCGCGCTGGCACCGGCCGCGGTGATCGAGTGGGCAGCTCCGCGCAGGAAGGTCGCGGTGCCGCCCGGGGTCAACAGCCGGGCCGCGGACCGGGTCGTCGGCGACGCCACGATCATGATCAGCCAGGCCACCGCGCCCGCGACGGTGGCCCACAAGAACCCGACCAGGCCCCAGCCGATGACGAAGGTGGCCACCGCGACCGCGACCCGGATGACGGCGTCGGTAACCATCAGCGCCCCGTACTGAGTCCAATGGTTGGTCCCGGCGAGCATGCCCAACAACGTGGCGTGCACGCAGAACCCGGCCAGCCCGACGCTGAGCAGGCCCACCGAAAGGCAGTGAGCTTCGGCGAACACCCGACCGCTCCACAGCGGTGAGCTCCCGGCGATCGCCAGGGCCGCGCCGATTCCGACCATCCCGGCGACCCGCAGTGGATGGGTGCGCCGGCCCGGCAAGACTCCCGCTCGGCTTTCCGCTCGGTTTTCATAGCCCGCGGCGCGCACTTCCCGCGTGGTCTCCTGCAGCAGGCCGTTTGCGGCCCCGGTGACCAGGCCGAACGCTCCCCAGAAGACGGCGAAGACGGAAAAACCGGCCGGAGCCAGATCGCGGGCTGCCAGGTAGACCACCGCGTAGCCGCACAGGGCGGTCAGGACAGTCGCGGTACCAACCCGGGCCATGCTGGCGCGGGCGATCGGGCCGGCGGAGGCTCCGATGATGGGGGTGCCGCCCACTTCGGTCACGGTTCGAAAATACTCACAGGCATTACCGCGCTCAGCAAGCTGCGACGACCCCGACCTGACAGACTGAGCGCAGAGGGGAGTATTCCTCCGCCGCGGTGTCGTCATCACGTCACCCACAGCCGGGCGACCGGGGCCGCGGGCCTTTGCGACTCTGGTCGCGACGGTGGAAGAGACCTCTGGCGTTTAAGCGGCCGGAGGCCTCTGTTGTTTGTGTCCCCGCTCGAATGGGTCGTCACGCTGGGCGCGACGATCGCGGTGCTGTTGTTCGACGTCGCGGCGACGGCGCGCCGGTCCGGCGAGCCCACGATGCGCAATTGCGCGATCGCGTTGTCGGCCTATGTCGGCCTCGCGGTGTGCTTCGGAATCTGGACGTGGTACTTCCACGGTCAGCAGTTCGCACTGCAGTTCTTCGCGGGATGGCTCACCGAGTACAGCCTGTCGATCGACAACTTGTTCGTCTTCGTCATCATCATGACGAGCTTCAACGTGCCCAAGGTCTATCAGCGCCAAGCATTGTTCGTCGGCATTGTGATCGCGCTGATTTTCCGCGGCATCTTCATCGCGCTCGGCGCCGCGGCCATCCAGCGGTTCTCGTGGGTCTTCTACCTTTTCGGTGCGTTTCTGGTTTACACCGCGATCAGACTGGCGCGCGGCGCCGGGCACGACGCCAACGTGGAGAATGCGGCCGTCCGGTTCGCCCGCCGCCACTTGAATGCCACCGACAGCTGGCACGGGCTCCGGCTCTATGTCAAAGAGGGGTCGGGGTGGTCGATGACCCCGATGCTTCTGGTCATCCTCGCGCTCGGCGTCGCCGACGTGATCTTCGCGCTCGATTCCATCCCCGCGATTTTCGGAATCACCCGTGAGGCCTATTTGGTGTTGGCCGCCAACGTATTCGCGTTGATGGGACTGCGGCAGCTGTACTTCTTGCTCGCAAATCTGTTGCAGCGACTGGTTTATCTGTCCAAAGGCCTTGGCGTCGTCTTGTCGTTCATCGGGATCAAGCTGATCCTGCAGGCCTTACGGGAAAACAATCTGCCGTTCATCAACGGCGGCAAACCCGTCGACGTCCCGCAGGTCCCGATCTTGCTCACGCTGGCGATCATCGTGGTGACCCTCGCCATCACCGTGGCCGCCAGCCTCTATGCCACCCGGGCCGGCAACAACGATTAGGCCTCGATCGCGGCGGCGATGCGTCGCTCGATGCTGGCCCGTGCCGGGGCCGGCAACACGATCAGCCCGTCGAGCTCCCTGCTTGCGCGCGCATAGGCGGTCTGCCGCTCCTGCGGGGAAGCGGCCTCGTCCTCGGCAAGCCGTAGCAGGTGCTGGGCGCGCGCCAGCCGTTGTTGATCGTCCTCGGAGAAGTCGCTGCGGCGCCGGCGAATCGCTTCGGCCTCAGCGACTTCAAACGCGCCGACGTAGTCGTGCACGGCGTCGCGGTATTCCAGTTGCGCGGTCCGATCGCTGAGCAGGTCCTCGGGCCGGTCCGGGCGCAGCAGTTCGGCCTGCCGCTTCGCATTGTGGAATGCGACGGTCAGCGGATTGCGCAGGTCGGTCATCAACGGGAAGTCGAGCAGTTTAGCGATGTCGACCTCGTAGTCCAGCCAGCGCGCGTCGGTCCGATCATGCATGGCGAGGAGCTTGGCGACCTCGCGCCGGTAGCCCTCGTCATTGTTGCGTTTCCGCCCGGATGCCTCCGCAGCCGCAATCTTGGCCTGCTGCTTCAGCCGGTACCGTTCGAGCCGTCGATCGGCCCGGCGTTCGTTGGCGGCGGCGATCGCGCGAACAGTCCCGCCGATCGCACCACCCAGCGGGAACACCAGCCACCAGAAATTCGCGGCGAAATGATACAGCGGGCCCATCTTGCCAGGATGCCACTTGCGGCGCTACCGACTCGACCCCAAAGCTCGGTAGATCAGCGTCGCGAATTTCGCTGTGCGCGAAGATCAGTGCCCGGTGGTCTTGAACCGCTCTATGGACCGCTCCACCTCTTCTTCGGCCTCTTTGCGGCCCACCCAGTCGGCGGCTTCCACGTACTTGCCCGGCTCGAGCGCCTTGTACTGCGAGAAGAAGTGCTTGATCTGGTCCAGCTCATACTCCGGGACGTCGCCGATGTCCTGGATGTGGTCCCAACGATGGTCCTTGGCCGGAACACACAGCACCTTGTCGTCGCCGCCGGCTTCGTCGGTCATCCGGAACATGGCCACCGGCCGCGCCTTCACGACGACACCGGGGAACACCGACAGGGGAAGCAGCACCAGGGCGTCCAGCGGGTCGCCGTCCTCGCCCAGGGTGTCGTCGATGAAGCCGTAATCCGTCGGATAGCCCATCGACGTGTACAGATAGCGGTCCAGGAAAATCCGGCCCGTCTCGTGGTCGACCTCGTATTTGTTCCGTGAACCTTTGGGGATCTCGATGATGACGTCGAATTGCACCGTCTCGGCTCCTTCGGCTGGGGTGGTCGCTGCGCGTCAACACTAGTCCAGGGATTGGGCGCGTAATGCGGCTCCCGGAGCACGTGGGTCGGTAGGCCTTTGGGCACAATAGGCGGAGAGGAGTCAGGAGAGCCATGCGTCCCACTCAGTGGCGTCCGTCCACGCACCTGATGGTGGCAGTGGGTGTGCTGGTGATCGTTGCCGCGGTCGTCGCGGCCGCTGCGTTGTTCACCGCGAGCGGTCGCACCGCAAGCGGTCCCAAGGTCCCACCCCCGCCGCCCGCTGTCACCGCCAAGCCGAGCATCGTCCCGGTGGCCGCCACCGCGCCGGTGCCGACCCAGTCTGGGCTGGCCGCCGGGCTGGCGACGGTGGTGGCCGACCCGAACCTGGGCAAGCTGGGCGGCCGGGTCACCGACGCGCTGACCGGCGAAGAACTCTGGCAGCAGCAAGACGACATGCTGATGCAGCCGGCGTCGACCAACAAAACGCTCACCTCCGCCGCCGCGCTGTTGGCGCTGGACCGCGAGGCCCGGGTCACCACTCGTGTGGTCACCGCCGACCAGCCGGGAGCCTCAGGAGTCATCGTGCTGGTCGGCGGCGGCGACCCGACGCTTTCCGCGGCCCCGCCCGGGCAGGACACCTGGTATCACGGCGCGGCTCGCATCAGCGATCTCGCCGATCAGGTCCGCCGCAGCGGAGTGACGCCGACGGCGGTGCAAGTGGACACCTCGCTGTTCAGCGGTCCGACCTTCGCGCCCGGTTGGGATCCCGCCGACATCGAGGGCGGCGATATCGCACCGATCGAATCGGTCATGCTCGACGCTGGACGTATCCAGCCGGCGACCGACGAGTCGCGCCGGTCGGTGACCCCGGCCCTGGACGCCGGGCACGCGCTGGCGACCGCGCTCGGCGTCGATCCGCGACAGGTGACCATCGCCGCCCATCCCGGACCGTCGGGTGCGCGGCAGCTCGCCGCGGTCCGCTCCGCGCCGCTGATCGAGCGGCTGAACGAGATGATGAGCGTCTCCGACAACGTGATGGCCGAATGCATCGCCCGTGAGGTGGCGGCTGCGATGCAACGGCCACTGAGCTTCGCCGGCGCCGTCGACGCGGTGACCAACCGATTGAGCACCGCGCATATCGACACCAGCGGCGCGACATTGCAGGACTCCAGCGGGCTCTCCGTCGACGACCGGCTCAGCGCCAAGACCCTGGACGCCGTGGTGCAGGGCGCAGCCGGACCCGACGAGCCCAAACTCCGGCCACTGCTGGACCTGTTGCCGATCGCGGGTGGCAGCGGCACGCTGTCCGATCGTTTCCTCGACGCCACCTTCCACGCCGCCGGGCCCGCCGGGTGGTTGCGGGCCAAAACCGGTTCGCTGACGGCCGTTAACGCGTTAGCTGGAGTGGTGACGGATCGCAGTGGACGGGTGCTGACCTTCGCGCTGATCTCCAATGATGCTGGCATGAGTGGCCGCACCGCGATCGACGCGGTCGCCACCAGCCTATGGTCGTGTGGATGCGCAGCGTGACGGCGTCGACGGACTTGACCGTCGGGCGGACGGTCGACTGGGGATTTGCCGCGACGGTCGGCCA
>DATFYT010000232.1:0-18384 GCA_035314925.1 Mycobacterium sp.
ACCACCAGCGCCGCCGTCGCCACCACCGACAACGCGAGGCCCGCGTCGACGGCCAGTTGAGGGGTGACGACCATCAGCACCAGCACGGTAGCGGCAAGAGCCGGAATGGCTTGCCGCCGACGCGAAGACAACAAGCCCACCAGCGCGATCGCGCCCATCACCGCCGCGCGCAGCACGCTGGCCGTGGGCTGCACCACGATGACGAACAACACCAGGGCGGCACCGGCCAGCGCTACCGCCGCCCGCGGCCCGATCAGCCGCGACGTGAACAGCACCGCTCCGCACACGATCGTGACATTGGCCCCGGAAACCGCTGTGAGGTGCGTCAATCCGGCCGCGCGGAATTCTTGGCTGGTCGTTGTGGTCACCGTCGACGTGTCGCCGAGCACCAGCGCGGGAAGCATCGCCGCTTGGTCTGCGGGCAGCACTTGGCGAGCTGCGACAGCGAACGCCGCGCGGACTGCGTGCGCAGCCCGGTGCACCGGCCCGACGTGACCCAACGTCGGCTCCCCGATCGCGATCACCACCGCCACCGTCAGGTCACGTCGAGAGGGGCGAGCGATTCTGGCGCGGAAGCGCATCGGCTGACCGACCATCACCGGGCTGAAGTCGCGGGCCGGCGCGAAAACCACCACGCGGCCAGAGATCTGGTCGTTTCCGAATTGCTGCAACGTGGCACGGAACATCAGCCGGCCGCGGCCCACCGACAATGCGCTTTCACTGGGCGTGACCATCACCTGCGCCGCCGTTCCGAACGCCGCAGCGACGGGGTGGCGAGCGACTGCGTTGGCGCGCAACGCGATCGCGAACCCGAAGCCCGCGCCGACGACACCAACGGCGACGAGGCCCACGCCGATGGCCCGCGTCCGCGGGCTTCGGTGTGCGGCGCGCCACAGCAGAACGCCGAACACACTCCCCGCCGTGCACATCGACCCGACCAGACTGCCGATCGGCCACCAGATGCCCGCCGCGGTCACGGCCCAACTCGTCAACGCGGCCGGCACCATACGCGCGTCGAGCCGCGGCGCCGCGGCGTCGCCGCCGGAGGGGTGCTGCACCGGTCTTAGACACGAACCAGCGGGCGCAGCTTTTCCAGACGGCCGGGGCCGATGCCGTCGACTTCGGCGAGCTGGTCGACGCTGGTGAACTTGCCGTTGGCATCGCGCCAGGCCACGATGGCAGCCGCCGTCACCGGCCCGACCCCGGGCAGCGCATCCAACTGCTGCACCGTTGCGGTGTTCAGGTTGACCGCCGCAGGCCGTCCGGGTTTGTCCGGACGCCCCGGATGAGAGCCCGTGCCCGGCGGGCCCGGGGCGGCCGTGCCGGAGGTCGCCGAACTGCCCAACACCGGCGGCTGCCCCTTGACGGGTGCGATCCCGACCACGATCTGCTCGCCGTCATCAACCTGGCGGGCCATGTTGAGTCCAACGGTGTCGGCACCGTCCGTCGCGCCGCCGGCAGCTTTGAGCGCGTCAGCGATCCGCGCGCCCGGCGCCAGCGTGACCAGCCCGGGGGTGTGCACCAGGCCCACCACGCTGACCACGACCGGTTGGTCCGGCTTGGTCGTCGCACCCGGGCTCGGGCCGCGGGTCGACGACGACACCGCCTCGACCGGCGGCAGTTTCGCCGATCGAACCGGCGCGGGCTGGTCTCGCATCAGCGTGAAGATGGCGACGAGCACCGCGATCGCGGCTATCGCGGCCAATGCGACGGCGCCGGCGCGGCCCGGGTCGGCACGCACCTTGGCGATCCAGCCGCCGGCACCCCCGGCGGAGCCGTCCGGAAGCCACCGCGGCAGCAAAGAGTTCGGGTCGGTGTCGGCATCGGTGTCGTCGGCGTCGGCGTCCGGTTCGGCGCCGAGTCGACGATGCAATCGCTCGGCGGGCAGTTCTGTGCGCATGCGCCGACCGTAGGTGCGCCGACCGTCGCGGCGGGCCCGTCGCGGGGCCTGCCGGTACCGGCTGTGGACAGGCGGCCGGCTGTGCATAACCGCCTGATCACCGAGCCGCCTGACTGGTTGGTTGGCCAAACGGATAACGTGCACGGCAAGGACCGTCGGATCCAGCAGAGGAGACTGCCATGCAACTGGCGCTCACATCGGACGAAGCCGCCTTCCGCGACGAGCTGCGCACCTTCTACACGACGAAGATTCCGGCGGAAATCCGCGAGCGGACCCGCTCGGGCGAAGGACTCGGCCGCGACGACCTCGCCACCAGCCACAAAATCCTCAATGAACACGGGCTTGCGGTGCCCGGCTGGCCCGTCGAATGGGGCGGCAAGGACTGGACGCCGGCCCAGCATCAGATCTGGCTGGACGAGATGCAGCTGGCCTGCGTGCCGGAGCCACTGAACTTCAACGCCAAGATGGTCGGCCCGGTGATCGCCGAGTTCGGCTCACAAGAGATCAAGCAACGGTTCCTCCCTCCGACGGCCAGCCTCGACATCTGGTGGTGCCAGGGGTTCTCCGAGCCGGAGGCCGGCTCGGATTTGGCATCGCTGCGCACCACCGCATTGCGCGACGGCGACAGCTACGTCGTCAATGGGCAGAAGACGTGGACGACGCTTGGCCAATACTCAGACTGGATTTTCTGCCTGGTCCGCACCGACCCGCAGGCACCGAAAAAGCAGGCCGGCATCTCGTTTTTGCTCATCGATCTGGACACCCCCGGCATCACGATGCGCCCGATCAAATTGATCGACGGCAGCGTCGAGGTCAATGAGGTGTTCTTCGAGGATGTCCGGGTACCCGCCGATCAGCTTGTCGGAGAAGAGAATCAGGGCTGGAGCTACGCGAAATTCCTGTTGGGCAATGAGCGAAACGGCATCGCCCAGGTAGGCCGCACCAAAGTCCGGATTGCCGATGTCAAACAGCGCGCCGCCGACTCCGGCCTACTCGACGATCCCCTGTTCGCCGCCCGGGTCGCCGAAGCGGAAAACGATTTGCTGGCATTGGAACTCACCCAGATGCGGGTCGCGTCCGGATCGAAGGGCGGCAAGCCCAACCCCGCGTCGTCGGTGCTCAAACTGCGCGGCAGCCTGTTACAACAGATCGCCACCGAGTTGCTCGTCGAAGTCGCCGGTCCGGATGCGCTGCCGTTCGAGGCCGGCAACCACATCTCGTCACCGCGGTGGGCGCAGGGCAGCGCGCCGCACTACCTGAACTTCCGCAAGACGTCGATTTACGGCGGCAGCAACGAAGTACAGCGCACCATCATCGCGTCGACCATTCTCGGCTTGTAGACAGGCCGTTCACAACCAAAAACGTGTGAGGTAGAGACATGGACTTTCAGTTGAGTGACGAACAGGCGCTGCTGCGCGACACCACCCGCGACTTGCTGTCCCGCAGCTACGACGCCGAGAGCCGCAACAAGGCAATCGCCTCCGACCTGGGCTGGAGCCGAGAAGTGTGGACGCAGCTGGCCGAAACCGGGATTCTCGGGCTGGGATTCGACCCCGATGAGGCCGGCCAGATCGAAGTGATGACCGTGCTCATCGAAGTCGGGCGCCGGCTGGCACCCGAACCCGTCGTGCATGCGGCGCTGGGACCGGGGGCGATCATCGCCGAGGTCGGCAGCGACGCTCAGAAGGAGCTGCTGGGCGAGGTCGCCGAGGGGCAGCGGTTGCTGGCTTTTGCGCACCTGGAGCCCGGCATGCGCGCGGCTTCCATCGGTGATGTCGCGACAACCGCTGTGCAAGAAGGCGATTCATGGCTGCTCAGCGGACGGAAGAACCCGGTGTTGGCCGGCGATTCCGCTGACACCCTGGTGGTCAGCGCGAAGTTGCCCGACGGTGGAATCGGATTGTTCCTGGTCGACGCTGACGCCGTGAGCCGCCAGCCGTACCCCACGTTCGACGGCCAACGGGGCGCCCAGATCGACCTGGACAAAGCTTCGGGCGAGCCGCTCGGCGACGCAGTGGACGCATCGTCCGCCATCCGTAACGCCATCGTCCGCATCCAATCCTCGTTGTGCGCGGAGGCGGTCGGCGCCATGGAAGAGGCGCTTCGGTTGACCACCGATTACCTCAAGACGCGCAAGCAGTTTGGTGTCACGCTCAACACGTTTCAGACGCTCACACAGCGCTCCGCCGACATGTATGTCTCGCTGGAGCTGGCCCGCAGTATGAACCTCTACGCCGCGATGTCGATCGCCGACGGCAACTTGGATCCCGTGATCTCGTCGCGGGCCAAGCTGCAGATTGGCCGGTCGGGCCGGCACATCGCGCAGGAGTCGATCCAGCTGCACGGCGGCATCGGCATGACCGCGGAGTACCCGGTCGGCCACTACGCGGCCCGGCTCACCGCGATCAATCACACCTTTGGCTCCACCCAAGACCTGCTGCATGTCCTGATCGATCAGGTCGGCGACTACGACGTCGTGACGCTGTAGGTCGAGTAGTCGCATGGCCGAACTCTCCGACGAAGTCATCGACTTTCTCTCAGCGGGTACCCGCACCGCGATGCTGGGTTACCTCGCCGCCGACGGCCGGCCGCTGGTCGCCCCGGTGTGGTTCGTCGTCGACAACGGCGAGCTGGTGTTCAACACCGGCCGCGAGTCAGCGAAAGGCCGTGCGCTGGCCAGGGATTTGCGTGTCGTCATCTGTGTCGACGATCCGCATCCGCCCTACTCGTTCGTCCAGGTGCAGGGCACAGCGTCCGTCCAGGACCGTGCCGAGGATCTGCTCGAGATCGCTACCCGGATCGGTGGACGCTACATGGGCGCCCACCGCGCCAAGGAATTCGGCCAGCGCAACGCGGTGTCCGGCGAGTTGGTGGTGCGGGTTCAGCCGACCAAGGTCAACTCGGCCTTCAATATCGCCGACTGACCGCCCGCATCAACTCCGCTCTGCGACGGCCTCCGCGTCAGCCGCCTCGGGCGCCGCGCCGGATTCCGCGTCAGCCGCCTCGGTCGCCGCGCCGGACTCCCCGTCCGCCGCCTCCGAATTCGCTTCAGACGCCGCCGCCTCGCCCGACTCCGATTCCGCATCGGGCAGCTGAGCTGCGAGATATTCGCCGAGCCCGCCGATCGTCGGATAGTCGAACACCGCGGTGGCGTTGATCGTGAACGCGCCACCGAACTGGCTGTGCAACCGGTTGCGGAGTTCGACCGCCATCAGTGAGTCGGTGCCCAGGTCCAGGAACCGGCTGGTCGCGGCGGGCGGTTGGGCGAGCCGCAGGAAGCCCTGCACTTCACGCTGCAGGAATTCGGTGATGAAACTGCCGCGCTGCGCCACCGGTATCTCCTGCAGTTGCTTGAGCAACTCACTGTCACCGGTCACCTCACCGACGGCGCTCGGCAACACGAGGTCGAGAATCGGTGGACGCGAACTGCCCAGCACCTTCGCCGCACGCTGCCAGTTTGCCTTGATCACGGTTGCCTGGCCAGTGCCGTTGGCGACGACCTCGGCGAGGGCGCCGAGCGCGGCCGAGGGTTCCAGCGGAATCAGACCTTGCGCGCTGATGTTGGCAGTCGCGGCCTCCGACGAGGCCATGCCACCTTGGGCCCAGGGACCAAAGTTGACACCGGTCGCCGGCAGACCTTGCGCCTTACGTTGCGCGACCAGTCCATCCAGCAGTGCGTTGGCAGTCGAATAGTTGGCCTGGCCAGGTGATCCGAACAAACTGGACACCGACGAGGACACGATGAAGAAGTCGAGATCGTCGTTCCTCGTCAACCGGTCCAAGTGGCAGGCACCGAACGCCTTGGGCGCCAACGTTGTCCGGAAACGCTCCAGGCTCTGCTGAGCCAGCAGCGCGTCGTCGAGCACGCCCGCCAAATGCGCCACCCCAGCGAGCGGCGGCAACTCCGTGCGGATGCGCTCGAGCAGCTCTTCGACTTCCGACTCGTCGCTGACATCGGCCGCGAAGGTGTGGATGCGGCACTTGTAGCGCTCCGTGATGTCGTCGATTGCCTGTTGGGCATCCGCGTCAGGCGCGCGCCGGCTGGTCAACACGATGTCTCCGGCACCGAGTTGAGCCAGATACGACGCCGTGTGCAGACCGATCGCGCCGAGTCCACCGGTGATCAGATAACTCCGATCGGCCCGCGGCTGTAGCGGATTCGGCATCTGCAGCACGATCTTCCCAATGTGCCGCGCCTGCTGCATCCGGCGGAACGCGGCTCTGGCCTCCGTGAGAGGGTAGATCTCGGCGGGTAGCGGCGTCCATTCGCCGCGCGCCAACCCGTCCGACACTTCGGTCAGCAAGCCACGGATACGCTCGGGCTCTTGGAAGGTAACCGTGTCCAGCGCGACGATCTCGTAGGCGATATCGGGGCGGGCCTCCGCCATCTGCTCGGGAGTCCAGATGTCTCGCTTGGCGATCTCGGCGAAACGTCCGTTCTGGGCGGTGGCCCGCACGGTCGCTTCGAGAAACCCTTCATTCGTCAGGCTGTTGAGCACCACGTCGACGCCGGCGCCGTCGGTGTCGGTGAGGATCTGGTCGGCGAAATCGGTAGTGCGCGAGTCGTACACGTGTCCCACGCCCAGCTTGCGCAGCGTCGCGCGTTTGTACGTGCTGGCGGTGGCGAAAACGGTCGCACCGTGCTGCTGCGCCATCTGGATCGCGGCTAACCCGACACCACCGCTGGCGGCGTGGATGAGCACGCGATCACCGGGCTTGAGCTGCGCCCAGTCGAACGCGAGCCGGGCTGTGAGTGCCGCAGCGGGGATTGTTGCCGCATCTACCGCGCTCACCCCGTCGGGAATCGGTGCCAGCAATTGCGCCGGCACATTGAACCGACTCGAGAATGCACCCTGCATGAAGCCATAGACCCGCTGGCCGACCTCGAGTCCGGTCACGCCGTCACCCAATTGTGTGACGGTGCCGGCGAAGTCGCCGCCGATCGGGCCGGGATCACCCGGGTAGAGGCCCAACACATTGAGCACGTCGCGGAAGTTGAGACCAGCGGCCTCAACCCGGACCTGCACATAGCCCTCGTCCGGCGGCGCCACCTCATTCTCGGTCAGTCGAAGGTTGTCGATGGCGCCGCGTTCGGTGGGGGCCAGCACGTAATCGGTTGTCCGCGGCACTACGAGATGACCGCTTCGCGCCCATGGCAGTAGCCGCGACGCCAGGAACTTTCCTTGCCGCAGCGCGAGTTCCGGTTCCTGGATTGGTGCGCCGAGCAAGCCGGCCAGCGAGCTCGCGGCCCCCTCTGCCCCATCGGAGTCAATCAGCCTGCACCGCAGGGCCGGTTCCTCGTTGATGATGGTGCGTCCGAGTCCCCACAGCGCAGCCTGCACCGGGTCGACCGGTTCGCTGGATTCGGTGGCAACGGCCCGCTCGGTGACGATCCACAGTCCGCCTGGGAGCTTCACCTGGCCACCTTGCACGGTGTGCACGGCGGTGAGCAGGTTGGAGATCTCGGTCTCGAGCCGCGCTACAACGCCGGCGCTCGACTCTTCTGCACTCGGTCCGGTGCTGCGCCAGACGATGCCGGAGATCGGCACACCGCGCTCTTGAGCCTGTATCAACAGCTGCCCCAAGAGCTCCGGATCCGTAGTCCGGTCAAATGAGATGCAGCCTGGAACCTTGGCCGCAAGTTCGCCGAACCCGGCAATCAGCCAAGTGCCGCTTACGTTTCCAGCGTCATCACCTGACGGCGGTACCACCTCATGCCAGCCGAGGGTGTAGAGCAGCCGGGTGGCGTCGCCGCCGAGCCCGCGCAGCAACGCCTCTCGGGGCGCGCGTTTGACGGTGAACTCGCGAATCCCGCCCAAGTGGCGGCCATCCCGATCGACGAAATCGAGATCGAAGACCTGGGTTTCGCTGTCGAGTTCACTGGTGTGCCACTTTGCGCGGCAGTAGAACCTGCGCGGCATCTTCTCCCGCAACATCACCTGCCCGTACCGCAACGGCAAGAACAGGTCGTTGACGCCCTGTTCGGCCGCGAGAAGTGCCGGGAAGGCCGGGAAGGCCACGCCGGTGCACAGGTCCATCAGGACCGGATGCATCGGCTCGGTTCCAAGCTGCTCGGACAGTTCTTCACCGACGGAGATGTCGCCGATCGCCTCACCCTCACTGAGCCACAGCGACTTCAGCGATCCGGACCAGTTCGGCCCCCATGACAGTTCCATGTCGGCGAAGGTCTCGAACAGCTCTTGCGGACGCATGCGCTCCATCCGCTCGATCGCCGCGTCCACGGGATCCGCGGGTTCGGCCGCCGGCTCGTCCTCGACACCAGAGACCGCGGTGCCATCGGCGTTCAACGACCATTCAGCGTCGCGATCACCGTATGGGCGGCTGTGCACCTGGAATTTCCAGCCGCCGCCGGCGTCGAGCGGATGCAGCGTCAGCTGCACCTCACGAGAAGCCTTCTCGGGCAGGATGATCGGCTCGTAGAAGAAGACCTCTTTGACGTGCGCCGGCGTGCCAACGGCGGCCAGGGCCATCGCCGCATAGGTCGCCCCAGGAACGACGACGGTGCCATAGATGACGTGATCGGACAGCCACGGCTGCGACTTGACTGACAGCCTGCTGGTGTACACGGAGTCGCCGGAGGCGAGATCCTTTGCACTACCGAGAAGTCCGGACATCGCAGGACCGTCGACGGTGATAGCAGAGGCCTTAGGCCAGAAGCGGCGGCGCTGGAACGGATAGGTAGGCAGTTCGAGTCTGCGGTGCGATTGTTGATGCAGCGCAGCGAAATTGGGCCGATGGCCGCTGACATACGCTGTCGCAAGCGCATCGGCGATCTGGCGACGGTCACCGACGCCCTTGCGTAGGGAGACGATCGCACGCGGCGCGGCTAGATGCTCCGGCCACACCTGCACCGCAGCACCGGTCAGAACCGGTTGCGGACCGATCTCCATCAACACCGAGCATCCCAGTGCCGCCACGGTGCGCACGCTTTCGGCGAACTGCACGGGCTGGCGGGAATGCCGCCGCCAATACTGAGCGTCCAGCGGGCTTTCCGCGGTGAGGATGGCACCGGTCCGGTTGCAGACCAGCGGCAACGTCGGCATACCGAACTCCAACCCCGCTGCGTACGACTCGAATTCACCGAGCACCGGCTCCATCAACTGCGAGTGGAAGGCATGGCTGGTTTCCAGCCACGTGCACCGGATCCCGTCATCGGCAAATTTGGCGACGATCGGTTCCAGATCTTCTCCCGGACCCGAAAGCACCGTGTTGGGGCCGTTGTACGCACCGACGGACACCCGAGGGAACTCCCCGGCGACCTGCTCGACGTGCTTGGGGTCGGTGAACACCGCCACCATCCGCCCACCGGCGGGCAGACTGCCGAACAGCCGACCGCGCTCGGCCATCAGCCGTGCCCCGTCCTCGAGGCTGAACACGCCGGCCACACATGCCGCCGCGTACTGGCCCACGCTGTGCCCCAGCACCACATCGGGCTCGATGCCCCAGGACTGCCACAGCCGGGCCAGGCCCATCTCGATGGCGAACAGCGTCGGCTGCGCAAACGACGTGTGCTTCAGCGTTTCTCCGGCCACGCCGCCGGTCTCACGGTCGGTCGCGAGCAGCACCTCCAGCAACGGGCGCGGCAGTATCTCGCTGACCGCGTCCGCGCAGCGCTTCACGGTCTCGGCGAAAACCGGCTCAGCGTCGAATAACTCGCGTGCCATCCCCGGATACTGGCTACCCTGCCCAGTGAACAGCCAGGCCGTCGTAGGCCGGTCAGTGCACTCGCCGCGCACCACACCGGGTCGCAGGCGGTTCTCGGCCAGCTCGGGCAGGCCCTCGCTCGCGCTCTGAACCGTCTCCACGACCAGCGCGGCCCGGTGTTCGAAATGCGAGCGACCCACCCCGGCCGTGAAGCACACCTCGGCGATGTCGGCCTCTGGGTGGTTGCCCAACCAGGACCCATACCGCTGCGCCAACTCAACCAGCGCCTCCGATGAGCGCGCCGACAGTGCCAGCACATTCATCGACGCTTCTGGAGCCTCCGACTCCGGCGCCACGGCGGCGTCGTCAGCCGGATGTTCGTCGGGGGTCGCCGGTTGGACTGGCGCCTCCTCGATCAGCACGTGCGCGTTGGTGCCGGTGAATCCGAAGGAACTCACGCCGGCGCGCCGCGGCCTGCCGTTGGCCTCCCAAGGAGTCGCCTTCTCCACCACCCGCACCGGCAATGAGTCCCATGGGATATGTGGCGACGGCTTATCGAAGTGCAGACTCTGCGGCAGCAGTCCGTGCTGCAGCGACAACACGACCTTGATCAGACCGGCGGCCCCTGATGCCGACTCGGTGTGGCCGATGTTGGTCTTGACCGATCCCATCAGCAACGGACGGTCCGAGTCGCGGGCGGCACCGTAGACAGCCCCGGCCGCCTGCACCTCGATCGGGTCACCCAACGGGGTACCCGTGCCGTGCGCCTCGAGGTAGTCGACGTCCTCGCCGGCCCAGCCGGCGCGGGCCAGTGCCGTGGCGATAAGCCGTTGCTGCGCACCACCATTGGGCACAGTCAAACCACTGGACGCGCCGTCCTGGTTGACCGCACTGCCCGGGATCACTGCGGCAACCCGGTCGCCGTCGCGCACCGCGTCGCTGAGCCGCTTGAGCACCAGAATCCCGCAGCCTTCACTGCGGACGTAGCCGTCGGCCGACGCGTCGAACGTCTTGCACCGCCCAACGGGCGATAGCATCCGGGCGCGTGAGGCGGCGACAATGGTCACCGGACTCAGCAAAACGTTCACACCGCCGGCCAGCGCCAAGTCGCAGTCCCCGTAGTGCAAAGCCTGGCAGGCCTGATGGACGGCCACCAGCGACGAGCTGCACGCGGTATCGACCGCCACTGCCGGCCCTTCGAACCCGAGCGCGAAGGCAACCCGACCGGAGATGGCGTTGAGCGCATTGCCGGTAATGAAGTAGGGCTCGATTTTGTCGATCGACTCGGCGGACAGCAGATGCGCATACTCGTTGGCGGCCACCCCCGCGAAGATGCCGGTTCGGCTGCCGCGCAGTGCCGCCGGCGAGTAGCCGGCGCGTTCCAAAGCCTCCCAAGCCGTTTCGAGCATCAGCCGCTGCTGCGGCTCGATCCAGACGGCCTCGCGCGGAGAGATGCCGAAGAATTCGGGATCGAATCCGTCGATTCCGTCAAGGAATCCGCCGAAGCGCGTGTAGGTCTTGCCCGCAGTGTCCGGATCCGGGTCGTAGAACTCGTCGATGTCGAATCGGTCCTCCGGGACTTCCCGGATCGTATCGACACCGTCGGACAAGACTTCCCAGAACGCTTCCGGATTGGGTGCACCCGGGAAACGGCATGACACGGCGACGATCGCGATCGGCTCATCCGTGCGCGTCGTCACTGCTGCCGCCAGCGAAGGCCCCGACTTTGCCTGCTCGCTGAGACCGAGCACATCGCCGAGCAGGTAATCCACCACGTCGGACAGCCGGGGGTAGTCCATCGCCAGCGTCGCCGGTATCTCCTTGCCCACACCTTGCTCGATGTGGCGTCGCAGCTCGACGGCCATCAGCGAATCCATGCCGAGATCGAAGAATCCCGCGTCCTCGCGGATCTCCGCCGGGTCGACGCGCGTCACCTTTGCCACCGCGTCGCCAAGGTAATCGGCCAACAGCTTCCTGCGCTGCTGCACCGGAGCATTGGTGAGCCGTTCGACCAGTTCGGTCTTGCCCGACGCCGTTGTTGCCGGCACGGCACCGGGCACCTCACGCTCCAGCTCGGCCAGGAAGGAGCGCCGGCCCGCTTGCTGGTAGAGCGGCAAAAAGCGAGCCCAATCAATCCGGGCCACCACGCCTTGCGCTGTTCCTTGCCCGGAAGCGCCAGCGATCAGATCGGCAACACCTGCAAGGGCATCAGCAGGTGACAACGTCTTGATCCCGCGCTTGCCCAGTCGCGCACGAGACTCCTCGTCGGCCATGCCCACCGACCACGGACCGAAGTTGACGCTGATTCCAGGGATGCCCTGCTCGCGCAGCCGCCACGCCAGCCCGTCGAGGAAGGCATTAGCCGCGCCGTAGGCGGTCTGACCGTACCCGCCCCATATCGAGGCGATCGAGGAGGTGCTGAGGAAGAAGTCCAGCTGCAGGTCCGCGGCTGCTTCAGCTAAATTCCAAGCGCCCCAGACCTTCCCGGCGAAAACACGATCCACCTCGGCGTCGTCCAGCGTGCTGAGCGGGGTGGTACCGACCTCGCCTGCGGCATGGACGATGCCGGCCAACGGCGGTAGCTCGCTCTGCACAGTGGCTAACAGGCGCGCAACGTCGTGCGCATCGGCGACATCGGCAGAGACGAACCGGAATTCGGCACCGTATTGTTCGCTCAACGCATCGATGCGCGATTGTGTGGCTTCGTTGGGTGAGCGCCGACTGGTCAGCACCAGATGGCGAGCGCCGTGCGCGGCCAGGTATTCGGCAATTTCCAGGCCAATCGACCCCAATCCGCCGGTCACCAAATACGTTGCGTCTGCACGCAGTGCCAATGGTGTCGCGCTTGGTTGCTGGGCCCGTCGAACCAGCCGGGGCACGTAGACCAATTGATCACGCAGCGCGACTTGATCTTCGCGGCGCGGTTCGGCCGCCACCTGGTCGATCAATCGCGACCATTCGTCGGCAGTGCCTTCGCGCAGATCCGCCAGTCCGCCCCAAATCTGCGGATGCTCTAACGAGGCGGCGCGCCCAAATCCCCACAGGGAACTCTGATCTGGTGACACATTGTCGTCATCGGTGACTCGTTGTGCGGCGCGGGTTACCAACCAGATCGGTCGGCGTAGTTCGGCGGCCGCCGCGGCGCGGAAGAGGCGCCGTGTTCCGCTCAGGACTTGGTGTTGCACCCGCAGCAGCGACCGCATCGACGGCGCGGTGCCGGACTCGAGGGCCGCGACATGCAGGATGCGTAACTCTGGTTCGTCTGCCACGGCAGCGCGCAGCGTGGCCTCGAGGTGTTCCTCGTCCGCGTCGGAGGCCGGCAACCCGAGAATCCGATGCTGGTGCCCGCGCGCGGTCAGCGCCTCGACCAACGGCTGCACCTCATCGGCATCAGCGCCGATGAGCAGCCAGGTAGACGCCTCGCCGGCTTCCGCAGCCGAGACCGTCGTGGTGGATTTCTCCCAACGAAACTCGTAGCGCGCGTCCGCGATCGACCGAGTCTTGCGCTGCTGGTTGTGTTGCGCCGCAAACTTCGTCAGCACATTCAGGGTTTGACGATCATCGCCGCCACCGCCGAGTAGTGCGGCCAGTTCTTCGATCCGGCCGTCTTCGAGAAGCCGAACGGCTTCGCTGGTAGCTGTGACATGGGATTGCTGGGTAGGCAGGTCCCGATTTTCGCGATACCAGTAGTGGCGATGCTGGAACGGGTACGTGGGCAGGTCGAGCTTTCGCGCCGGTCCCTGCCGCACAGCGCCGAAGTCGGGCAGATGGCCCAGAACGTACGCGTCAGCAAGGGCTTCGGTGATCTGGCGGTGGTCGGCGGTGTTTCGACGCAGCGACGCGATCGCCCTCGGTGCGGTTGCCGGGTCAGGCCACGCCCGCATGGCCGCGGCGGTGAGCACCGGTTGCGGACCGATCTCCAGCAACACTTTGCAACCCAAATCGGCAAGGGTGCGAACGCTTTTGGCGAATTCCACCGGCTGCCGCGCGTGGCGACGCCAATAGTTGCCATCCAGCTTCTGGCTCCTGCCGATCGCGGAGCCGGTGCGGTTGCACACCAAAATCATTTGTGGCGAGCTGTAATTGAACTGGTCCGCATACGACTCGAACTCGTCGAGGATCGGATCCAGCAGCGCCGAGTGAAACGCGTGGCTGGTGTCCAGCCAGTCACAGCGGACACTATCGGCCGTCAACCGTGCCACCGCCTGCTCGAGATCCGGTGCGGGTCCCGACAGTACGGTGTTAGCACCGTTGTAGGCGGCAACCGACAAACTTGGGAATTCGTCGGTGAGGCTCTCGACACGCTCGGGGGCGGTGAACACCGCGACCATCCGACCGCCCGCAGGCAAGCTGCCGAAAAGGCGGCCGCGCTCGGCCATCAGTCGCGCGCCGTCCTCGAGGCTGAACACGCCCGCGACGCACGCGGCCGAATACTGGCCGACGCTGTGGCCAAGCACGACGTCGGGGTCGAAGCCCCACGACTGCCAGAGCCGAGCCAGGCCCATCTCCACCGCGAACAAGGCGGGCTGCGCGTAGGAGGTCTGCCGCAGCGTCTCTTCGTTGTCCGCGCTATCCACGTCGAAAATGACGTCTAGCAACGGTTTTTCGAGTACGTCAGCGACTACTGCCGCGCAACGAGTCAACGTCTCGGCGAATACCGGCTCGGTGTCGAACAGCTCTCGGGCCATGCCGGGGTACTGGCTGCCTTGGCCGGTGAACAGCCACGCCGTCTTCGGCGGTGCATCGGACACTCCGCGCACCAGCCCAGGCGCCGGCCGATCGTCCGCGAGTGCGCCGAGCAGCTCACTGGCGGATTCTCTCGAATTGACCACCAACGCAGCGCGGTGCTCGAAGTGTGCTCTTCCCACCCCGGCGGTGAAGCACACGTCCGCCAGGGTGGCCTCGGGATGCGCGTTCAACCAGCTGTGGTATTGATCGGCGACCTGTACGAGTGCTTCGGGCGTGCGCGCCGACAACGGAAGAACGCTGAACCGTTGGCCCCCGGGCTGATCAGCCGGCGCCGGTGCAGCGGCGACCTGGGCTGTTTGATCAGGTGCTTCCTCGAGGATGACGTGCGCGTTGGTTCCGGCGAACCCGAACGAGCTGATGCCCGCAATACGGGGCCGACCGTTGCGCTCCCAGGGCGTGGCCTCCCGCACAACCTGCAGCGCAAGCCGATCCCAGGGAATGTGCGGCGACGGGTTTTGGAAGTGCAGATGCGGTGGCAGCAACTCGTTCTCGAGCGACAGGATGACCTTGATGACCCCCGCAATCCCCGCGGCTGCTTCCAGATGCCCGATATTCGTCTTCGCCGAACCGATCAACAGCGGCTCGCTTGCCTCGCGCCCTTCGCCGAACACTGCACCGGCGGCCTGGGCCTCGATCGGATCGCCCAGCGACGTCCCGGTCCCATGTGCCTCCAGGTATCCGACGTCGGCGGGTGCGATGCCGGCGCGATTCAGCGCCTCGGCGATAACCCGTTGCTGGGCAACGCCGTTCGGCACCGTCAAACCACCCGATGCGCCGTCCTGGTTGATCGCGCTGCCGCGGATCACGGCCCGGATCCGGTCGCCGTCGCGGATCGCGTCCTCGAGCCGCTTTACGACGATCACACCGCAACCCTCGCCGCGCACATAGCCGTCTGCGGCCGCGTCGAAAGTCTTGCACCGGCCGTCGGGCGCGAGCATGTGCGCATGGGAAAAGGTGATCATGGTCGCCGGGGTTAGCAGGACGTTTGCCCCACCGGCCAGCGCAAGGTCACATTCCCCCAAGCGCAGCGCTTGGCATGCCTGATGGATCGCCACTAACGACGAGCTGCACGCCGTGTCGACGGCGACCGCCGGGCCTTGCAGCCCTAACCGATAGCTGATCCGGCCCGCTGCTGCGGCATTCGACGTGCCGATTGCTATATAGGCTTCGATCTCGGCGTAGGTCAGCTCGTCGGATGCCATTGCCAGGTAGTCATGGGTGGATAAACCGATGAACACGCCGGTGTTGGTGTTCGCCAAAGCCGTTGGCGCGGTACCGGAATGCTCCACCGCCCGCCACGCCATTTCCAGCAGTATCCGATGCTGCGGGTCGATCAACATGGTCTCCCGCTTCGACAGCCCGAAGAACGGCGCGTCGAATCCCGTTATATCGTCGACGAACCCTGCCCGACGGCTCACAATCTTGCCGGGCGCGTCGGGATCCGGATCGTAGAACTCGTCGACATCCCACCGGTCCTGGGGCACCTCCGAGACCGCATCCCGGCCCTCCCGCAGCACATCCCAGAAGGCGGCCGCATCCGCGGCACCCGGAAAACGCGCCGCATAGCCAACGATCGCAAAACCCATTGCCGGCTGTTGCTGACCTTCGACGGACGCCATGCGGTTCCCCTCCCTGCTTTGGCCGATAAAGTTTCGATCCCCACACGGGCGGCCAGATTGCGCAGCCGAACCATCTCCCCAGCCGGCCAGCATTTCAAGTGCAGCCCCGGCACCGGGCGACTGCCGACACCGGCCAACTATAGCCACTGCGGCTGGCAGCGTACGTCCTATGCCGGGCCGTCTGCCGAACCTGTGAGCTGCTGCCAGCCTGCGTCCCACGCCAGCGGGTTATCTTGGTGGCGCTGCCAGCGCGACGGACCGGAGCCGTTGACATCGAGGAGGACGAACTTTTGCGCATCGCGAAGATTACGGTCGGCTCGCTCGACGAATGGACGTTGACCCCAGGCACAGTCACCTCCTGGCACCCGACGGCCGCGGCTATCGAAAAGGTTCGACAAGCGCCGGTCAGTTCTGTGCCGGTCAGCTATATGCAGGGCCAACATCTCCGTAACTATTGTGAGCGGACCGCCGCGGGGCTGAACTTTTCCCGGCAAATCATCGCTAGCTGTGACGTACCCGGCCAGTGTGATGTTTCCGCCATGCATCACGCCCTCAACGGATACCTGCGTCGGCATGACACGTTCCGCAGTTGGTTCGAGCACACCGGTGATGGGGAGTTCATCAGGCATTCCATCAGCGATCCTGCCGATATTGAATTCGCGCCGATCAATCATGGGAACATGACGGTCGACGAAATACACGCCCATGTCGTGGCCATACCGAATCCGCTGGAGTGGGGCTGCTTCACATTCGGGATTATCCAAAGCGAGAGCCACTTCACGTTCTTTGCCGCCATGGATCATGTCCACGGAGACGCGACGTTGATCGGCACAACGATGATAGAGGCCAACGGAATGTATTCGGCGTTGAGCGGAGGCGGTGAGCCCCTTGCGCTTCCCGATGCCGGCAGCTTTGACGACTTCTGTATCCGCGAGCGCCAGTACACGTCTACGTTAACCGTAAATTCGCCTGAGGTACGCGCGTGGATTGACTTCGCGGAGAACAACAATGGTGGCTTTCCTGAATTCCCTCTTCCACTGGGTAACCCGTTGGAGCCGAGTAGCAGTTACATGGCCTCCGAACTGCTGATGGACGCCGAACAGACGGAGCGATTCGAATCAGCCTGCACGGCGGCGGGCGCACGCTTCGTCGGCGGGTTGTTCGCCTGCATCGCCCTGGTGGAGCATGAGTTTACTGGTGCTCTCACGTATTACGGGCTCACTCCCCGGGATTCCCGCACAGGCACAGACAACTTCATGACGCAGGGTTGGTTTACCGGCTTGATCCCGATCACCGTGCCAATAGCTGCTGCCTCTTTCGGCGATGCCGCATGGGCGGCGCAGTCTTCGTTCGATTCAGGTCTCGGCATGGCGAGGGTGCCGTATTACCGCGTATTGGAGTTGGCGCCCTGGCTGAACTGGCCGGAGCCGAACTTTCCGGTGTCGAACTTCCTGCATGGCGGCGCTGCGCCGCTCAACGCAATTCTCGCGGCTGGCGACCTCGGTCTTGCGGACAATATCGGAATCTATCCGGACGGCCGGTTTTCTTATCAGCTGACCATCTATGTATTTCGGTATAGCGAGGGCACGGTCATGGCAATCATGTATCCCGATAACCCGGTCGCCCTGAAATCGGTCACCCGTTACATGGAGGCGATGAAGTCCGTGTGCGTGCGGGTCGCCGATAGCGGGCACTGGGGACGCGTCGCTTAGCGGCGAGCGCATTGATGGCTAGAGCTTTTCTGACAGAGCGTCGGCGAGCGTCGGCGAGCGTCGCCGGCGGGCGCACACAACAGCGCCGACCGGGGGTGAGGGCGATATGCAACGGCTAGCCGATTTTGTGGTGCGGTGGCCCTGGGTGGTGATAGGGATCTGGGTCGCGATTGCGGTCGCTCTACCACTTACGTTCCCATCGCTGAACGAGATGGCCCAGAAGCATCCGCTCGCTATCTTGCCCAGCGATGCGCCGTCGACCGTCACCGCCCGAAAGATGACCGAGGCGTTTCACGAAGCGGGCTCAGAAGACCTGCTGCTGGTGGTCCTGACCGACGACAAGGGGCTCGGCCGCGCCGAGGAAGCCGTCTACGGCAAGCTGGTGGACGCGCTGCGCAAGGACACCCGAGATGTCGTGATGCTGCAGGACTTCATCAGCACGCCGCCTCTGCGATCGGTCGTGACCAGCAAGGACGACAAAGCTTGGGTGCTGCCGGTCGGCGTTGCGGGTGAGTTGGGCACTCCACGGTCCTACGCCGCCTTCAACAAGATCGGCGACATCGTTAACCACGCCGTCGCCGGAACAGCCCTGACGGCAAACATCACCGGCCCCGCGGCAACGGTCGCCGACCTGACGGTCGCGGGCGAGCAGGATCGGCTTCCGATCGAGCTGGCGATCGGCGTGCTGGTGCTCATCGTTCTGCTGGTGGTTTACCGCAGCGTGGTCACCATGCTGCTG
>DATFYT010000233.1:0-5989 GCA_035314925.1 Mycobacterium sp.
GGCCTCGACGGTGCTGCGCTCGAGGGTGGTCAGTGAGAATTCGGCGGCGGTGAACAGCGCGTTGCCTACCATGAGCAGCACGATCGCCAGCAGGCTCAGCAGGGTGATGACGAGGTTCATCGATGCCGCCGGCGAGAAGGAGGCTCCTCGGAGTCGGCGTCACACACGCCGGACGGCGCGGGCGCCTGCGGCACGGGGACCCTTTCCTTCGTCGTATCCATTGTTTACCTGAGCTTTTATGTTAGCGAAGGCCTGACACGCCCATACCATCGTTGCAGCGACGACACGCCTCGGGTCTGGGTCTACCAGCCGAACGGCAGCGGATGGCCTTCGGCGAAGCCCGCTGCGGATTGGATCCCGAGCACCGCCCGCTGATGCAACTCCGCCAGCGTCCAGGCACCCACATAGGTGCAGGTGCTGCGCACCCCGGAGGTGATGTGGTCGAGCAGATCCTCGACACCGCCGCGGGTGGGATCAAGGCCCATCCGCGAGGTTGAGATGCCTTCTTCGAACAACGCTTTGCGGGCGCGCTCGAAAGCACTGTCGGCCGCGGTGCGGGCAACCACCGCCCGTTTGGACGCCATCCCGTAGCTCTCTTTGAACGGCCGGTCTTCGCGGTCACGCATCAGGTCGCCGGGGGATTCGTAGGTGCCCGCGAACCACGATCCGATCATCACGTTCGACGCGCCGGCCGCCAACGCCAAAGCCACGTCCCGTGGGTGACGCACCCCGCCGTCGGCCCACACGTGTGCGCCGAGTTGCTTTGCCGCCAAAGCACATTCGAGCACTGCTGAGAACTGGGGCCGGCCGACACCGGTCATCATCCGGGTGGTACACATCGCGCCCGGACCTACACCGACTTTGACGATGGACGCCCCGGCGCCGATCAGGTCGCGGGTGCCGTCCGCCGACACCACGTTGCCTGCGACCAGTGGCACGCCGAGGTCCAGCGACGAAATCGACTTGATGGCATCCAGAGCCTTCACCTGATGGCCGTGCGCGGTGTCAACGACAAGCAGGTCGACGCCGGCCCCGGTCAACGCCTGGGCTTTGTCGGCCACATCACCGTTGATGCCGACTGCCGCGCCGATACGCAGCCGGCCCGCGGAGTCGGTGGCGGGCGTGTAGATGCCCGCGCGGATCGCCCCGGTGCGAGTCAGCACGCCGGCCAGCGTGCCGTCGGAGCCGGTCAGCACCGCCACATCGACCGGGGCCTGCTCCAGAAGATCGAACACCTCGCGCGGGTCGGTTCCCACGGGCGCGTTGACGAAGTCGGTGATCGCGATGTCGCGCACCCGCGCGAAACGGTCCACACCGTCGCAGCATGACTCGGTGACCAGCCCGATCGGGCGGCCCTCGAAAGCCACCACCGCGGCGCCGTGTGCGCGCTTGTGAATCAGTGCCATCGCGTCCGACACCGAATCGTCGGGCGCCAGAATGACCGGGGTGTCGACAACGAGGTCGCGGCTTTTGACGAAGTCCACCGTGCGCTGCACCACGGCGATCGGAAGGTCTTGCGGCAGCACCACCATCCCACCGCGGCGGGCCACCGTTTCGGCCATCCGCCGTCCCGCCACCGCCGTCATGTTGGCCACCACCACCGGGATGGTGGTGCCAGAGCCGTCGCCGGTGGCCAAATCAACGTCGAAGCGTGACGCCACGTCCGAACGGTTCGGCACGATGAAGACGTCGTCGTAAGTCAGGTCGTATGCGGGACGGTGCCCGTCCAGAAACCTCATCGGTGTTCGGTGTACCCCTTATTCGGCCCTGTTAGGCCGGCACTTCGCTGCGGTCCCCACTCCATAATGTGTGGAACTTCTTGCTCGGGTCCTCGTCGATGCGCCCGTAGGTGTGCGCGCCGAAGAAGTCCCGCAGACCCTGGGTCAGCGCGGCCGGTAGCCGCTCGGTGCGCAGGGCATCGTAATACGACAACGCCGATGAGAAGCCCGGGATCGGGATGCCCAGCTGGGTGGCCGTGACCACGACACGACGCCAGCTGTCGATGGCGGCCTCAATGGCGCCGCGGAAATACGGCGCGACGATCAGGGTCGGCAGGTCGGGGTCGTCATCGAACGCCTCCTTGATGCGGTTGAGGAACTTCGCCCGGATGATGCAGCCACCCCGCCAGATGGTGGCCATGTCGCCGGGCGTGATGCCCCAGTTGTATTCGGCGCTGCCGGCCTGGATCTGGTTGAAGCCCTGGGCGTAGGCGATGATCTTCGACGCGTAGAGTGCCCTGCTCACGTCCTCGATGAACTGCTTTGCATCGCTTGGCTTTTCGCCGAGATGGCCGGAGGCCAGGCCGGTCGTGGCCTTCCGTTGGGCCACCGAGCCCGACAGTGCGCGGGCGAACACCGCCTCGGCGATACCGGTGACCGGAACTCCGAGGTCTAGGGCCGACTTCACCGTCCAGCGGCCGGTGCCTTTCTGCTCGGCCTCGTCGAGGATGACGTCGACGAGCGGCTTGCCGGTCCTGGCGTCGGTCTGGCGCAGCACCTCTGCGGTGATCTCAATGAGAAAGCTGTCCAGGTCGCCCTTGTTCCATTCGGCGAAGACGTCGGCGATCTCGGGTGCGGCCTTTCCGAGTCCGTCACGCAGCAGCTGGTAGGCCTCACCGATCAGCTGCATGTCGGAGTACTCGATGCCGTTGTGCACCATCTTGACGAAGTGCCCGGCGCCATCGGGGCCGATGTGGGTGCAGCACGGCACGCCGTCGACGTGCGCGGAGATCTCCTCCAGCAGCGGGCCCAGCGATTTGTACGACTCGGCGGGGCCGCCCGGCATGATCGACGGCCCGTTCAACGCCCCCTCCTCGCCGCCGGAGATGCCGGCGCCGACGAAGTGCAGACCCCGCTCGCGCATCGCCTTCTCGCGGCGAATGGTGTCGGTGTAGAGCGCGTTGCCGCCGTCGATGATGATGTCGCCCTTTTCCATGGCGTCGGCGAGCTGCTCGATGACGGCGTCGGTCGGATCGCCCGCCTTGACCATGATCAGCACCCGGCGCGGCTTCTCCAACGCGGCGAGGAATTCTTCGATGGTTTCGCTGCGGACGAATTTTCCTTCGCTGCCATGCTCTTTCAGCAGCGCGTCGGTCTTGGCGACCGAGCGGTTGTGCAGCGCCACCGTATAGCCGTGGTGAGCGAAATTCCGCGCGAGGTTGGAACCCATCACGGCGAGCCCGGTGACTCCGATTTGCGCGGTTCCGTCAGTAGCGTTCGATTCCGAGCCCATGTATTCGCCTCTCAGGGTCGTGACTTTGGCCAAGCCTTGCACCGAACACACTGGCACAGCGAGATTCGGTCATCTGCAAAGTATCGCCAAAGCGCCGTGGTTGCCGCACCCGTTAGGTTAGGCGGCGGTGAACAGCCGCTGCAGTTCAGTAAGCCACGGAATGGCCAGCGCGACGGTCGGCACCACCAGAATCGCCGCCGCGGCGAGGTAAGCCGCGGCCGACAACATCAGGCTGTTGCCGCTCCCGGAAAGCCGACGCACCCGCAGCAGCGTGTGAGCGCCGCCGGCCGCCAACGCGCCGATCGGTGTGCGACCCGCCGCGCAGGTCACCAGGGCGCGGGCCAGGGGAGCGCGGCCGGCCACCCGGACCGCGGCGTCATCGGCGAGCAGTTCGACCAGCAGCTGCACCGCGTCCAAAGCGTTTGCGCTGCGGACAAACCGGGGAAATGCGGCGTGCGCGGCGGTGAACGCTTCGAGGACGAGGTCGTGTCGGGCGCGCAGATGGGCGCGCTCGTGGGTTAGGATCGCGGCAACCTCGGCCTCGGTGAGAGAGTCCAGCGTGCCCTCACTGAGCACCACTCGGCTGCGGACGCCGGGCAGACAGTAGGCCAGCGGCTGCGCCACTTCGAGGACCCGCAGGTCGCGCTCCCGGGCGCAGGCCCGCGCGGAGACCGCGTCCGAGGCGATGCCCAACAGGTCGACGAGCATGCGGTGATGGGCCCGGCGCCGCCGCGTGGTGATCGCCACCCGGACCACCGCCATGGCCAGCCGGGCCCCGATCAGCAGCGTGAGCGCTAACACCGCGACATCCAAAGCCCACAACGGCCAGCCGAGTCGGCCGATGGCACCCACTGGGGTGGCGGTGGGACGCCCGTCCGGGCCGGGAAGAAGCAGTCGGCTGGCGATCGCGATCCCGGCGCTAAACGCCGAGAGCACCGCGGCCACCGCGATGGCCTGCCAGAGCACCATCGCTGCACGCGGAGCACGTAGCGGCCACTTTGCTCGCGAGAGCAGGGCCGGTACCGGGCCGACCAGCATCACCGCAAGCACGGTGAAGGCCAGCCCAGACATGGTGCAAGTCTCCCTCAGCTCCTGCGCACAGCGCCACCAGACGGCGCGTCACGGTGGCCGGATTCCAATTCATCGAGTGCCCGCCGGAGCGCCTCCGCTTCGTCAGCGCCGACTCGTTCGACGAAGTGCACCAGGGCGGCTTCCCGGCTTCCGGAGTCGGCGGCCTGATCCAGCGCATCGACCATCAGGCCGGCGACGAGCTCGTCGCGGCCGTGCACGGGCAGGTAGCGATGCGCACGGTCGTCGCGGATTTGGGAGACCAGATTCTTCTTGGCCAACCGCTGCAGCACGGTCATCACCGTCGTGTACGCCAGATCGCGTTGCATGGACAGCGCCTCGTGGACCTGCCGCACGGTTTGGGGTTCAGGGGCGGACCACAGATGGTCCATTACCGCACGTTCGAGATCCCCCAGACGCGTCAACTTAGCCATGTTCGCTCATCTCCTGTGCAATGACGCCAGAATACTCCGGCTTTACTACCGACGGTAGTACCGATGCGTCCGCCCGCGAACTAGCAACGGTCGTTTGCGCTGGTAAGTCCCGCGGCACGGGCTCGCCATGTGACGGCCCTCACAGTGTGTGATTCCGTTCTATGGTTAGGCTTACCTCATAAAAGGAGGTACCCGTGACGACCCTGATCGACGACCCGCTGATCGCGGCGATGACCATTGACCGCATGCTGCCGCTCCATGAGTCCAGCCAGCGGCTTCGCCAGCTGTATCCGCAATGCCCACGGGTCTACGGCGTGGCAGTGCTGGCCGACGTGTCCGTCCGCCGGTGGTGGCCACTGGAGTCGGCGCTGAGCACCGATCGTCTGCAGACCATGTTGGACGCGGCCGCTGTGGACATGGATCACCGCAGCGCCACCCGGCAGTTGGCGGCAACGCTGGTCCACACCGTGATCGGTCGGGTCGTCGCGCTGGTGGTGCTGGAGGCGCGCGCCTGGGACACCGGCCTGGAGAACCTCTGGGTGCACGTCGACTCCGATGGCGTCATCGACTGGGCCGGGGTGGTCGACCCGACGGTGCGCGCGCTGCCCGGCGACCCCTATTTCGCCGACGACGACGGTGATTGCGTTCGCGACGGGGTGGTGCGGTTGCCAAGCGAGGCGGCGTTGACCACCTGGGTCGCACACCGGTGCCACCGCACCCTGGCACCGTTGTTCGCCAAACTGCACGCGATCAGCCGCGGCGCGATTCCGGTGGCGGCGATGTGGCACATCGTCGGCTCGACGGTGGTGGCCGCGGCGACCCAGGTGCCGCAGTTGGCCGGCGCCGACGAGCTGGCCGCGATGCGCCGCGGTCAAGCTGTGCTCGACGCGATGGTCGGCTTCGGCCTGCCGGTCCGCGGCCCCTTAGCGGCGCGCCGGGGGAGACGGACCTCTTGCGAAATTAGGACAGCCTTGCCTATGCTGCTTGCATCGAGCGATAGATGACCGTGACGGCGTCCTGAGGGCTGCAGTGACCCCCGGTCAACTCGATCGGCGAGCCCCGTGCCTAGCGCACGGGGCTCGCCTGTGTCTGGGGATGCCGCAGGTTCTTCCGGCCGCTCCGGCTCAGTCTTTGGTGAAGTGGTACATCCGGTACGAAGCCCTGCCGCGCTGCAGTTCGCGGTACGCCAGCGTGCCCGGCGCGCCGGCGAATAGGCGGCCGAAGGGCCGCAGGAACTTGGGCACATGGCGGGAGAC
>DATFYT010000234.1:0-28897 GCA_035314925.1 Mycobacterium sp.
CCATCCGCAGCGCCGCGTCGTGGTCGGAAACCGACGACGACGGCTCGCCAATCTGCTCGACGATACCGTCCGCCAACGATCTGCCTGAATTTGGCTGAACAAGTTGGTATTTCAGGGACGAGGAGCCGGAGTTGATTACCAGCACCATGGGCTCAGCCGTCATCTTCACCCTGGGCCTGGATCGCGGTGATGGCGACGGTGTTGACGATGTCGTCGACGAGTGCGCCGCGGGACAGGTCGTTCACCGGCTTGTTCAGACCTTGCAGCACCGGACCGATCGCGATTGCACCGGCGCTGCGCTGCACCGCCTTGTAGGCGTTGTTGCCGGAATTGAGGTCGGGAAAGATCAGCACGGTGGCCCGGCCGGCGACCGGCGAATCGCGCATCTTGGTGGCCGCGACCGAGGGCTCGACCGCTGCGTCGTACTGGATCGGACCCTCGACCAGCAGTTGCGGCGCCCGGCTTCGCACCAATCCGGTTGCCTCCCTGACCTTGTCGACATCGGCGCCAGTACCGGACTCGCCGGTGGAGTACGACAGCATGGCCACCCGTGGCTCGATGCCGAATTGGGCGGCGGTGCGCGCGGAGCTGATGGCGATATCGGCCAGCTCGTCGACCGTCGGGTCACGGACTATCGCGCAGTCGCCGTATGCCAGTACCTGATCCGGCAGGCACATCAGAAAGACACTGGACACCGTGGAAATGCCTGGCGCAGTGCCGATGGTCTCGAAGGCGGGACGGACGGTGTGCGCCGTGGTGTGCGCAGCTCCGGACACCATCCCGTCGACCATGCCGTTGTGGACCAGCATGGTTCCGAAATACGACACGTCGTGGATGATTTCGCGGGCCTGCTCGACGGTGATGCCCTTCTTGGCACGCAGCTGCGCGTATTGCTCCGCGAATTGATCGCACAACTCACTGGTACGTGGATCGAACACCGTGGCGTCGTCCAGGTTGACGCCGAGTTCGGCTGCCCGAGCGCGAATTTGGCTCTCGTCGCCAAGGATGGTCAGGTCGGCGATATCACGTTGCAGTAGCCGGCCGGCCGACTTGAGGATTCGATCATCGTCGCCCTCGGGCAGCACAATGTGCTTCCGATCCGAACGGGCCCGCTCCCGCAGCTGGTAGGTGAACATCTGCGGCGTGGTTACCTTCGGGATCGGAATCGCCAACTCCGCCAGCAAGTCCCCGAGATCGATATGCTGCTCGATCAGTTGCAGCGCGGTGTCGATCTTGCGCTGCGACGAGGTGGTGACCCGGCCGCGTGCCGACGCCATCGCGCTCGCCGTGTCGAAGGTGCCCAGGGTGGTGGCGATAATCGGCAGCCGCAGCCGCAGGCCGGCGACCAGTGCCGCGATCGACCGATGCAACTCGAAACCGCCATTGAGGATGATGCACGACAACGACGGAAACCCTTCAGCGGCATGAGCACTGGCGACGGCCAGCACGACGTCCGAACGGTCGCCGGGCGTGACCACCGCGACGCCCTCGCCGAGTCGTTCCAGCACGTGATCGGCCGTCATTCCGGCGACCACCACACCCATTGCCTCGCGGCCCATCAACGCGGTGTCACCGCTGACCAGTGCGCCGTTCACCGCGGCCTGCAGGTCGGCCACCGTCGGTGCCACCAGCAGCGGCTCATCGGGCACCACGTAGGTCTTCGGCCCCAGCGCGTGCAGCGCCTCGGCCACTTCGGTCAATTGCGAAGGCTCGCAGCGGTTCGCCACCACCGCCGCGGTGTGCGCGTGCTGGGTGTCCAGCTCGGCCAGACACACCTCGACAAGGTGGGCGACCTGCTCGGCACTGCGGTCCTTGGCCCGGACCGCCAGCAGTACCGGCGCGCCGAGGTTGACCGCGATACGGGCGTTGACGCTCAGCTCGGCGGGGCTGGCGACGTCGGTGTAGTCACTGCCGACGATGACGACCACGTCGCATTCGGCGGCCATCGCGTGATACCGCTCGACGATGTCGTCGATGGCGGCGTCACGGTCGGCGTGCAACTGCTGATAGGTCACGCCGAGGCAGCGCTCGTAGGGCAGCCCGGCGGTGGTCTGTGCCAGCAGCAGATCAGCGATGTAGTCGCGTTCCTCGCCGAAGCGCGTAATCGGCCGAAACACGCCGACCCTGGCGACCGTTGCGGCCAGTCGATGCAGGATTCCCAGCGCGATCGCCGACTTGCCGGTGTCGGCCTCCGGCGCCGCGATGTAGATCGCCGACACCGAACCGGCCACCACCCGTGTGCCTCTCAGCCCAGCCGTCGCAGCCGCGGCTCGAGATCCTTCTGGAAAAGCTCCAGGAATCGACGCTGGTCGTGGCCCGGCGCATGGAACACCAGGTGGTTGAGGCCCCAGTCGACGTAGTCCTTGACCTTTGCCACAGCCTCGTCGGGATCCGAGGAAACGATCCAGCGTTTGGCAACCTGCTCGATCGGCAGTTCGTTGGCGGCCTTCTCCATTTCGAGCGGGTCGTGAATGCTGGTCTTCTGTTCGGCGGTCAGCGACAGCGGCGCCCAGAATCGGGTGTTCTCCAGCGCCTGTTCAGGATCGGTGTCGTAGGAGATCTTGATCTCGATCATCCGGTCGATGTCGTCGGGATTCTTGCCCGCCGCCTCCGCGCCCTCTTTCATGGCCGGGATGAGCTTGTCCTTGTACAACTCTTCACCCTTGCCGGATGTGCAGATGAACCCGTCGCCCGCGCGGCCCGCGTACTTGGCGACCTGCGGCCCGCCCGCGGCGATGTAGATCGGGATGCCGCCCTCGGGAACGTCGTAGATGGAGGCGCCTTTGGTGTGGTAGTACTCGCCCTCGAAATCGACCCGGTCGCCCACCCACAGCTCGCGCATCAGGCGCACCGATTCACGAAGGCGGGCGTAGCGCTCCTTGAACTCCGGCCACTCACCCTCGTATCCCGTGGCGATCTCGTTGAGCGACTCCCCGGTGCCGACCCCGAGGAAGATGCGATCCGGGTAGAGACACCCCATCGTGGCAAACGCCTGCGCAATGACGGCGGGGTTATAGCGGAAGGTCGGGGTAAGCACCGAGGTCCCCAGCTGGAGCCTCTTAGTGCGTTCGCCGACAGCGGTCATCCAGGCCAGCGAGAACGGCGCGTGCCCGCCCTCATGCCGCCACGGCTGGAAGTGGTCGCTGACCGTCGCACTGTCCATGCCGTGCGCTTCGGCGGCGACCGCCAGCTCGACGAGTTCCCGCGGCGCGAATTGCTCCGCCGACGCCTTATATCCAAGTTTGAGTTCAGCCACGCTGTTGTTTCTACTCCATCTTGTCGGCGGGCGACCCGCTGCGCCCGGCTTCGCCGAGCTTGCGATCGCCCTCCCCCGCGGCGGGCGACCCGCTGCGCCCGGCTTCGCCGAGCTTGCGATCGCCCGGTGCCTAGACTCTCGGACATGGCACCGGTGCTGAAGGCCGTCACCGAGACCGTGCACCTCGCTCAGGGCGGGGCGGTTAACTGGCTGCTGGTCACCGACGACACCGGGGTCATGCTGATCGACGCCGGCTACCCGGGTGATCGCGACGATGTGTTGACCTCGTTGCGGCAGCTGGGATACCAGCCCAGTGACGTACGCGCGATCCTGCTCACCCACGCGCACATCGACCACATGGGTTCGGCGATCTGGTTCGCCAAAACCCACGACACCCCGGTCTATTGCCATCCCGACGAGGTCGGCCACACCAAGCGCGAGTATCTGGAACAGGCCTCCCCGGTCGACGTCGCGCTGCGCCTTTGGCGACCCCGATGGGCGTTGTGGGCCGCCCACCTCGTGCGTGACGGTGGCCTGAGTCGCGAGGGCATCCCGACCGCGCAGCCGCTGACCGCCGAAGTCGCCGCGGGACTGCCGGGCCAACCGATGGCGATCCCCACTCCCGGTCACACCGGCGGTCACTGCTCGTATCTGGTCGACGGCATCCTCGCCAGCGGCGACGCGTTGGTGACCGGGCATCCGCTGCTGGCGCGCAGCGGGCCGCAATTACTGCCGGCGTTGTTCAGCCATGACCAGGAGGGCTGCATCCGCAGCCTGGCGGCTCTGGCGCTGCTGGATACCCAGGTTCTGGTACCTGGTCACGGCGACCTGTGGCGCGGCCCGATCCGCCAGGCCACCGATGCGGCGACCGCGCTGGCGCGGTGAGCACACCGCCCGGTCACAATTCGATCACGCTCGACGTCACGATTGCTTAAGGTTCGGAAACGTTCTCTAAGAAATCGGGTGCCGCTCTGGTCGATTGCTTAGCGAAGCGGCCTTAATTGAGACTCAGTTCACGTTAGGCGGCTGAAACGCTTCGCTCGCACCGAGTTCCGGTGCTTGACCTTCGCGTACCTTGGGCGTCAGGTCTCGGCAACCTGTGATCAATCTGCGTCTTGAAGGAAGCAAACAATGATGAATTTCAGTGGTAAGACGCTGCGCCGGCATGCCGCCGGCTGCGGTCTGCTCGCCGGTCTGGCTGCGACGGTGATCGCGGCGCCGACGGCATCCGCGGCGCCAGACTGCAGTGCTGCCGGGGTGGCCAACACGGTCAGTTCGGTGACGGGATCGGCCAACCAGTACCTCAGCAGTCACCCGGGCGCCAACACGGTTGTGACCGCCGCGAGGAACGAACCGCGCCCGCAAGCGGAGTCGGATCTGCGTGGCTATTTCACCGCGCATCCGCAGGAGTACGTCGAATTGCGGGGCATTCTGGCGCCGATCGGTGACACTCAGCAGCAGTGCAACACCACGGTGCTGTCGCCCGATCTGGAGTCGGCCTACAACGAGTTCATGGCCGGCTAGACAACTGCGATGAATTTGGGGCATACCAGGGGTCAGTCCTGGTATGTCCCATCATCGAAAAATCACCACCAGCATGCAGGTCAGCCTCGACGGCTTGGCGGAACGCAGCGGTGGATCGACCGACTGGATCGACACCAATCCCGATACCTTTGACTGGGAGTTGTTGGACCGGATCGACGCATGTGTGCTCGGCAGCGGCATGTACCCGGCATACGAGCACTATTGGCGCACGATCAACGCAAATCCGAACCGGCCGGTGGTGCCGACGGGATCGGTTCCCACCGCCGATGAAATCCGCTACGCCCAATTGGCCGATCGCACACCGCATTACGTCCTGACCGGTAGCCGCGCCGACCTGGATTGGCCGGTGGCGCAGGCCATTTCCGATCTCGACGCTGTGCGACGACTGCGGGGGGAGCCCGGCGGCGAGATCTACGTGGCGGGCGGTCCCACGACAGTTGCCGGCCTGCTCGACGCGGGATTGATCGACGAACTGCGGCTTATTGTGCACCCGGTGGTGCTCGGTGACGGCACACCGTTGTTCGGTCACGTCGGTCGCGAACATCGGCTGCAACTGACGTCGGCCACGCCACTGGAATCGGGCCTGGTGCGACTGGTTTATAGGGTCGGCTAATCCTGCGCCGTCAGCCCGCCAGATGCTCCCGCAGCGTGTGGCCGCTGTACTCGGTGCGGTACGCGCCACGCTCCTGCAATAGCGGCACGACTTGTTCGACCAAGTCGTCCAGACCGCGCGGGGTCAGATGCGGCACCAGAATGAATCCGTCGCATGCGTCGGCCTGGATGTATCGATCGATCTCGTCGGCGATGTGGGCAGCGGTACCGACAAACTGCTCGCGGCTGGTGACCGCGATGACCAGTTCGCGGATCGAGAGCTTTTCGGCTTCAGCGCGTTCCCGGAATTTGCGGGCCACCGCGACGGGGTCGCCGTGCCGCACGCGACCTTGGGTGATACTGGTGTCGCCGGTCGGATCGAAGTCGGGTAGCGGCCCGTCCGGGTCGTAGTCGGAGAGATCGAGGCCCCAAATCTGCTCGAGCATGGCAATCGCCGTCACGCCGCTGACCTGCTGGTGCCGAATGTGCACCGCCTTGTCGGCAGCCTCCTCGGCGGTGTCGCCAAGCACAAACGTCGCCGCCGGAAAAACCTTGAGCTGGTCAGGGTTTCGTCCATGGGAGGCTGCACGGCCTTTCACGTCCGAGTAATAGCGCTGACCGTCCTCGAGTGATCCGTGCAGCGTGAACAGCGCGTCGGCATGTCGGGATCCGAAGTTTCGGCCGTCGTCGGAGTCGCCGGCCTGCAACAGCACCGGACGTCCCTGCGGCCCGGCCGGGAGCGTCGCGACTCCGCGTACGTCGAACTGCGCCCCGTGATGTTCGACGGTCCCGACGCGGCTGGGATCGATGTAGGTCCCGGCGTCGAGGTCGGCCACCACCGCGTCGGCTGCCCAGCTGTCCCAGAACTCGCTCGCCACGGTGAGGAACTCCTCAGCGCGGCGGTAGCGATCGACGTGGTCCAGGAAGCCGCCGCGCCGGAAGTTCTCGCCGGTGAAAGCGTCCGACGAGGTGACGATGTTCCAACCAGCACGACCATCGGAGAGATGGTCTAACGTCGCGAATTGCCGTGCCACCTCGAAGGGTTCGTTGAAGGTGGTGTTAATGGTCCCGGTCAGGCCGAGTCGGTCGGTGACGGCGGCCAGCGCTGCCAACACGGTGAAGGTGTCCGGCCGGCCCACCACGTCCAGGTCGTAGATCCGGCCCCGATGCTCCCGTAGCCGCAGACCCTCGGCCAGGAAGAAGAAGTCGAACAGCCCACGTTCGGCGGTGCGGGCCAAGTGCACGAACGAGTCGAACTCGATCTGGCTGCCCGCCGCGGGATCGGTCCACACGGTCGTGTTGTTGACGCCCGGAAAGTGGGCAGCCAGGTGAATGGGCTTGCGGTGCTTACCTTCCCGCGTGCTCATTCGCCGACTCCCCAGCGCTTGGCGAGCAACTCGTGCGAGCGGAGACGATCTTGGTGGTCATGGGTTACCGACGTGACGACAAGCTCGTCGGCGCCGGTCAGTCGTTGCAGCGCGGACAGTCGCCCTGCCACCTCATCGGGGTCGCCGACGAATTGCGTCTCCAGCCGGTCCTTCACCACGGGCAGCTTTTCTGCGGGCAGCGGCCGGCAGTCGTCGGGACTCGGGTAGGGCACCGCGCCTACCCCGGTGCGGATGGAATACACCCATTGCCCGTAGCCGGCCGCCAGTCGCCTTGCCGTAGCGCTGTCTTCGGCCACGACGACGTCGGCGGACACCACAACGTAGGGCTGTCGCAGAGTCGCCGACGGGACGAAGGTATCCCGGTAGGCATCGATGGCCTCCAGCGCGGTCGCAGGGGTGATGTGATAGCTCGCCACGAAGGGCAGTCCATGCGCGCCGGCCAGTCGCGCACTCTGACCCCTGGTGCTGCCAAAGATCCACGGCGCCAACCCGGATCGCTCACCCGGGACGGCATGCACGTCGAAACCCTCGACCTCGTAGGTGCCGTCGAGCATCGCGAGGATGTCGCCGAGTTGCTCGGCGAAGTCCGGCGCCACGGCCTCCGGCTGCTGCAGGATCTCCATCGTCGCCTTGACCCGCTCGGTGTCGAGCAGCCCACGCAAGTCGAACGGCAGCGGCATCACCACCCCGTCGACTTCGCGCCACACCCGCGGCGGGCGATCCTTCTTAGCCGACGGCGGCTTCGGCTTGAACCCGGTGTCGCGCCGTTGCCCGCGGCCGACGCCAAGGTCGATACGGCCCGGATAAAAAGCATCGAGCATGCCGAAACTCTCGACCACCGCGGCGGCCGTGGTGTGACTCAACTGAACCGCGGCCGAGCCGACTCGAATTGTGTTGGTAGCGGCCGCGATCTGGCCGATCAGCACGGCGGGTGCCGAGCTGGCGACGCCGACGAAGTGATGTTCGGCGATCCAGAACCGACGATATCCCCATTGTTCTGCACGCTGGGCGAGATCGATCGTGTTGTGCAGCGCCGTCGCGGCGTCGCTGCCGGCACTGATCGGCGACAGGTCGAGAATCGAGAGCGGGACGGTCACGGCCTCACCTTCGTATAGCGGTTGGGTGCAACCGGTAGGCCGAGCCGTTGGCGCAGTGTTTCACTCTGTGCGTAGCCGGTGCGGAATCGACCGGCACGCTGCAGCAGTGGCACCACCTCGTCGACGATCACCGGAAGATCGGTGCCGTTGACAGCGGGCCGCAGCCGCGCTCCGTCGATCCCGAGCCGCCGCCACTCCAGCAGCAGCTCGACGAGCTCCTTTGCGCTGCCGGTGAAAATGAGTGCATCAGAACCGAATTCGGCGTCACCGCCGAAGGTCACCACCACGTCGGCGAAGACTTTCAGGTGCGCGCCGCCAGCCGCGTGCACTTGGTCGATGATGGCCCGTGCCGCAGCGTCATCGGTTGGCGTGATGAAGACCAGATCGCTGCTCGCGGTGGCGAATTCGTAAATGCGCGGCGCGTGGGCGAGCGTCGCGACCACCGGTTGGCCTTGCGGCGGACGCGGGGTGATCGACGGCCCCTTGACCGAGAAATGCTCCCCGCGGAAGTCGATGTAATGAAGTTTGTCCCGGTCGATGTAGCGCCCGGTGGACACATCGCGGATCACCGCGTCGTCTTCCCAGCTGTCCCACAGCCGGCGTACCACCTCGACGGCGTCGGCGGCCTCGTCGAAGAGACCGTCCGGAGATTGTGATCCGTTGCGCCGACCGAACAATGCCGCTTCGTGCGGGGTTGCACTCACCCGCGGCTGCCAACCGGCCCGTCCGTGCGACACGTAGTCCAATGTGGCGATCGCCTTGGAGATGTGGAACGGCTCGGTGTGCGTGACGGTGGCGACCGGGATCAGCCCGATGTGCCGGGTGACCGGGGCGATGCGCGCGGCGACCAGGACGGCATCGGCGCGACCCGCCAGCCGCCTCGGAGAGATTTCCCCGCGGCGTCCGGGTTGGGGCATCAGGGTGTCGTCGATGGTCAGAAAGTCCAACAGGCCACGCTCGGCAGTGGCCGCCAGGCCGGCCCAATACTGCCCGCTGAGAACCGATTCCGTCGCAGGGTCGGCGCTCAGCGTGGCGCGCCAAGCCTGCGGATGCCAGCCGTAGCCGTCGAGCGCAACGCCGAGATGCAGCGGATCGGTCATGGCAGGCCCTTGGCGAAGGCGATCGGACGGAAGGGTCCCCATGACACCACTGGCGCGTCGATCTCGGTATACCCGGCGGTGCGATACAGCGCCTCTGCCTCGGGTTGGCGATTGCCGGTGATGAGGTACACCCGCCCATAGCCCCTCGTGGCGGCGGTGACTTCCAGTTCGGCCAGCAACGCCTTCGCGTAGCCGCGGCGACGGCATCCACTGTCCGTCCAGATCCGTTTGAATTCCGCGGTGTCGGCATCGAACCGCCGGAACGCGCCACCGGTGACCGGGACACCGTCCAACAGTCCGATCAACAAGCCACCGTCAGGCGGCGCGAGCTCAGCCGATGGAACAGGCAACCAGCTGAGGTGCGTCTCCGGAGTGCCGCCGTAGCGCTGGGAGTACTCGACCGCCAGCTCGGCCAGCAGCGGCTGGGCCAACGGGTTGTCCGGCCCGACCACCTGGAAACGCAGCTGCGCCGCCGCGGTTGACGGGCTGGGTGGAGGCATCACGTCAATATCCAACGTTTCGTTGTCGACCGCATTCCGGCCCTGCTACGTCAATGTCGCGCTGACGTACCGGCCCGCGACCGGCGCTGCGCCGAGATCCCGCCGACGCAGCCCCGGTAGCCCGGTAGCGGTGAACAGGTCCGGGAGGTCAGCCACGATGGTTTTCCAGCCGAGCGCCGCCAAAGACTCGGCGGTGTCGTGTTGCTCGTCCGTATACGTGAGTTCGGTCATATCGCCGTCGAAACCGTATGGTCGCCAACGTGCAGCAAGGGTGTGCTCCTGGCTCGAAAACGGGCCGAGCTCTTTCGGCAGATAATCGGCGGCCGCCCTGCTGCCGGTGGCGCTCAATGCGGTGACATTTTTGAGCAACCGGTCATGCGTGGCGGGCGTCAGAAACCCGATGAACAGCCCCTCGGCAATCCATACGGTGGGCTTGGTGGCATCGAAGCCGAGCCGCCGCAGCGCCTCCGGCCACTCCCGGCGAAGATCGATTCCCACCGCGCGCCGGTTGGCTGTCGGGGCGGCCTGCAGGCCGCGAAGCGTCTGGGTTTTGAACTCGATCACATCCGGCTGGTCGATCTCGTAGACGGTGGTGCCCGCCGGCCACCACAGCCGGTAGGGCCGGGCGTCCAGCCCCGACGCCAAGATCACCGCCTGCCGAATGCCGGCCCGGCCGGCATCGGTGAGGAAGTTGTCAAAGAATCGGGTGCGCACCGCGAAAAGGTCGGTCAGCAAGGCGAATCCGTTGTCGTCACCGAGATCACTGATGGCACGCTCGCCGCTGGCGACCTGGGTGAAGAAGTCCGTACCCACGGCGCGGACCAGTGGCTCAGCGAACGGGTCGTTGATCAACCCGGCCCTGTTTGCCAAAGCCCGGGCCGTCGCCACCAGTGTTGCGGTAGTTCCGACGCTGGTGGCCGGATCCCAGGTGTCGTGATCTGTTCGCGCCATGGTCACGCCGACCCTACGCCGCGGCGGGCCGGCCGGCACGAATCAGCATCCTCCGGTCGGGCCGAAAGCCCTGGTCAGCGGGCCGCCTAGTTAGGCTTACGGGCACTTAAAAGCAATGCCGCCCGCCAGCCGAGCAGCAGCAGCGCGGTGACCGTTGACGCCACCACCACGAAACTGGCGGCCACGCCGGCGGAGGTGGCCTTGCGCAGCAGCATCCCGACCGCGACCGTGCACAACCACACCACGACCCCGGTGGGGACCACCGCCGTCGGGCGCTGCCACGCTCGCGCGGCCAGCCACCCGACACCGGTACCGCTCAGAAACGGCCAGGCCGTCGTTGCGATGCCCGCGACGTTCAGCCCCTCGTCGTGACTGCGCCGCCCGACCGCACAGAACACCAGCACGCAGGCAACATCGACGCCCAGCCAGCCCAGTACCCGCCGCGGATTCTCCATGCCGGGCGACACTACCCGGGTGGAGCTAACTCGCTGAAGTGGCTCGTCGCCCGGCCTGTTGTTTTCGCCTGGTACATCGCAAGATCGGCGTCGCGCAGGATTTCGACGGCACCGCGTTGCTCGTCGGGTCGTACTGTGACGACACCGATGCTAGCGCTGATACGGGTGCAATCTGTTCTGGCGCAGTCACTTTCGTGCTCAATGACTATCGGTTCTTCAAGCGCTGCGTGCAGCCGGTTGACGATGTCCTCGACATCGGTGGGCTCTACGGGCGCGGCCAGCAGCGCCACGAACTCGTCGCCGCCGACGCGTCCGACGACGTCGTCGATGCGCAATCCTCGGCGGAGACGTTGGGCGGCGATCTGAAGGACGGTGTCACCGGCGTGATGTCCGAGCGCGTCATTGACGCTCTTGAATTTATCCATGTCGATGAAAAGCACAGCGCCCAAACGGTGCTCATCGGCGGTGATCGCGTCGGTGATGAGCGCGACGACATGGGCACGGTTGGGCAGCCCGGTCACCAGATCGTGGGTGGCCTGGTAAATGAGTCGCTGATGGGCGTTGTGCTGTTCGGTGATGTCGGTGAATGACACCAACACCGACGATCGGCTGGGATCGGTGGGATCGAGGTATGACCAGTTCGCGGATACCCAGATCCGCCGGCCGTCGCTGCGTCGGTCGACACCGTAGACACTGCCCCGGCCCGGGCTATGGGTCAGCGATTCAAGAACCGGTCGCGGATCGGAGCTGAGCAGCCGGCCATGGGCGTCGTAGACCGGAATCGTGGCCACTTTCACCAACTCGAGGACGTCGACTCCCGTTGCCCGCGCACCCAGTAGTCGTAGCGCCGCCGGGTTCACTGATTCCACCGATCCGTCGGCCGCGATGACGAGCACCCCTTCTTCCAGAGAGGCGACGACGGTTTCGAAGTGCTGCTCAGCGCGCCGCAGGGCGGTCTGGTCGGCGCATAACACCACGTATCCGTCGTCCATGCGGGACGCCGACACCCGCACGGCCAGCGCGGAGCCGTCGGAGCTGCGATGCATCGCGTGCACCACTCCCCCGCCGGCGATGATCACGGCCGGATCCAGCGCAGCACCGACCGTCTCGCTGATCGGCAACCCTAACGCTGCGGCCGCCGACCGGCCGTAAATGGCTTCGGCCGCCGGATTCCAGCTGGTGACTGCGCCCATCAGGGTGGTGGCGATGATGGCATCACTGGCGTGGGTGACCAGCGCTGCCTGGAAGCGCAAGCTCGCTTCGGCGGCCCTCTGTGTGGTCAAGTCCCGGAAAACCACATGGTGAGCGGGCTTGCCCTCCCACTCCGTCCAGGCTGCGAGCGCTTCAACCTCGCGGGTTGTTCCGTCGAACAGTACGACGACAAGTTCCAAGGGTGGCAACGTGTCCCGTTCGTGCCGCCGTTCTGCAATACGAGCGTGAACCGCGGCGAGCGAGTCCGGGTGCACGAAATCCGTGACCCGGCGTCCGATGAATTGGTCGGCCGATTGAGCCGCCATCTTCCACACCAGGGTTTCGTTGACATATACGTAGCGACCGTCCAGGTGCACACCGATCGCCAGGGGACTGTGGTCCATCAGCCAGCGGTACCGCTGTGCGGCCTCAACGACTTCCGGCTGCTCAGCCGCGGCAGCCAAATCCTCACTATGCCCGCCGACGGGCTCTTCGCTAATTTGATCTTCCAAGCGCCTCGCCAGCCTTATCTTTGCAGCACTCTCATTGTTGAATAGTGCAGCACAGGACGGGCGCTCGCGCAGGCGGTCAGGTCGGATCGACGACGGGTAGTTGCAACTGCGATATTCCACCGGATCCGTGTGCGACCAGATGGTTGGACGACCGCATCGCGAATCCGGTCAGTGGCGGCTCGCCCGTGCCCAGGTTTCGGGCGTAGTGAGGATGCGATCCGCCGGCGATCATCAGCCTGATCCGTGTCCCCGCTCGGAAGCGATGTGCGATGGGGTCCAACGACAGCCGCAAGGGTGATTCTTCACCCGTCAGACGACGGTAGCCCTCGGTGACGCTGCGGGATCGCCCCTTTGCGTCAACTTCGCTGAGCCGCACGAATATGTCGGCGTGAGGGTTGTCGCTGGAATGGTGTAGTTCTGCTGCCGGCGTGCCGATGACTTCCCAGTCGTGCGTCAACGCGGCTGTGGTGAAGGTGATTACGTCGTCCCGAGTACTCAGCTCGGTGTCGTCTTGGTAGCCGGCATCTGTGGAAGAAAGGAACGGCCCACCGATCGTCGGCGTGGGTACGGCGGGGTCGTAGGTGTACCGGGAAGGCGCGACGTCCGAATTCGGCGGAAGTTCGGTAAGCGCCGATCCCGCGTTCAGGTAGAGGCTGCGGGTATGGCTGCTAGGGGGCCAATCCGGTAGGTCGCGCCAGCCGGGCCCACCGGTGACAAAGATCCGCACCGGGCTTCGGTCGACGTTGCTACTGCCCGCGAGGTGCCGGGAAAACCAGGACAGCGTCTCCCGCGCGGTGGCGCCGGCCGCCTTGTTCAGCATTTCCATGTGCGTCCACGGACCAATGTGCAGTGCGGGTTGGGCCCCATTCGCCTGCAGCCGCCGGTACTGCTCGAGCGTCTGCTCCAGGAAGAGGTCCTGCCAGCCGCCGACCAACAGCACCGGAATGCGGGTGCGGTCCAACGCGGCATCAAGCTGGGCCGGCCGCCAGTATTCATCGTCCGGATCGGTGTTTTCCAGCCAGGTTTCTAACCACGGCGCCGCTTGGCCCACCAGCGCTCGTCCGCTGCGGCCCAACGGAAGACGATCTGCAGCGGCGCGCACCCCGCGCTCCGACCTGAACTGGCGCAGTAGAGCGAGTCGGTCCTCCTGATGCGCGGCCTGATCACACCACCAGAACGCGTTGCGGATCGCCAGCCCGCCGTTGCGCCACATGGCCGCAGTGAGGTCGTGCGGCCCGACCGTGATCACGGACGCCGCGAGTTCAGGTGGCGGATCGACTAGCAGCGCCCACTGGTTGAATCCCAGGTAGGACTGACCAAAGGTGCCGAACGTTCCGTTAAACCACGGTTCGCGCCGTAGCCACGCCACCGTGTCAGCTCCGTCTTCGACCTCGCGCATAAACGGCTCGAAGCTACCGCCGGAGCCGAAAGTACCTCGGGCACTTTGGAACACGACGTGATACCCGCGTTGGGCGTACACCCGCGGATACAGCCAGGACAAGGGCGCCCCTCGGCCATATGGACAGCGCACCAGCAGCGTGCCCGACGGCGTGGAGGTGTCAGGTGCATAATGATCGGCTCGAAGGATGACGCCATCACGCATCGGTATGGGAACGTCCCGGCGCACTGCGTAATTCGTCGTGGCCGCCGGAAGGCCCAGCGCGCGGCTCATGAGTTGATCGACAAGCCGCATCCGCGCCGAGCGCGGGATAGCTTGTGCAACCTGGATCGGTGTGCCCGTCACGTGGTTACGCCTTTCTTTCGGATCGTCCACCGATGTTCCTTGCTTAGATCACACCGGAATAACGCAGGCGACGTCGACGCCGAAGGCCTACTGGCCACCCGACTGGTTATCGGTAGCTCCCCGCGCCCTTTCTCGGCCCGCTTCCGGCGCGACCGAGGCTGGGGGGCGACGCGGCGGTATCGGGGTCGACGGCCAGCGCCGCGGTCCCGTCCATAACGCCGGAGGGGCGTCTAGTTGCTTGGCGAGCAGAAGCGCGGTCGCGTCGTAGTTGGCCCGCCATCCACGGAAGTGCGGCCAGGCCTCTTCATCTGAGCGTTCGATCGGGTAGTCGACCTCGCGCAGCATCGCGCTAGCACCCCGAAAGTCATCGTAAGACACCGATATTGGTGCATCCGGACTCGGTTCATCGGGTATCGGCTGTCGCATTGTTCTAGCGATCTCGCCCAACGCGACGAAGCCCATCCGGAGCGCCAGCCGTGCCGCCAGTTTGGGTTCGCGCGATGGGGCCAGTGCCAGATGCAGCGCGGCGGCGTCCATGACCGCGATCAGCGAGGTCAGCCAGTGCGACAACGGCCGAGGCGAGCGAAACCGGGCCAGCGTCAGGTAGGTGGTGTGGGATTCGGCCACCGCGGCGGCCCACCGCTCCCAGGACAGGAACAGTGTTTCGAGAACCCGTGCTATGTCGCCGTCCTGGATCCGCCATCGGCTGCGGGCGAGAATCTCTGGGCCCCATGCCGGTGCACCGGCACGCGACACGAGCAGGGTGACCTCGGTTTCCCGCTTGTTGAACGCGGAGTACAGCGTCGGCAGGTAGCCGACCTGCAGTCCTATCACGACCAGCCCGGTGAACGCCGCCAGGTATTCCAGCGTTGTGCTGTCACCGGTAGCCGGCACCGCGTACCCGAGGGTGAATAACGAGGATCCGGATTCGGAGAAGGCTTGTCCCAGATGACCTTTCAGACTCGGTAGCAGCAAGAGCGCGAAGCCGACAAAGAGCAGGCCCAACCACACGGCAAGCCGGAGAAGCAACGTCAAGGGCGCTTGCCATGCCAGGATCCGGTCCCGGCGCTCAAAGGAACGGACCGGCTTCGTCCCCATCAAGAAGACGATGTCGAGGAACCACTCGACGCTACGCGAGAAGGGCGAGTTGACTCCCCGGGGAACGACCAGGGTGCCCGCGACACTCATCAACGTGCTCATCACCAGAATCAGCCCAGCCGCGAAGCCGACCCACGCACCGACCATATGAGCATTCAAACGCGTCGGATCGAGTCCCGGCGGGGTATGCGCCTAAATCACATTGCCGTGTCAACGCTCCAAGTCGCCCTCGTCATCGCCGTCATCATCGTGGAGCTCTTCGTCATCCAGGAGGTCTTCGTCGTCCAGGAACTCTTCGTCGTCCAGGAGGCCCAGATCGAGCGGGTCCTCGTCGTGGGGGTCGATCACATACTGCTGCCAGTAGCCCGGAGCAAAGTAGATCTAGTCCGACTGGTCCAGGTCTACCCCGACCTGAACCCGAAGGATTCCGTCTTCGACGCCGTAGCTGAATGCGCTGGGGTACTGGACACCGCCGTCCGCGGTGCGGATGTGAATGTCATAAGGCACCGGTGAATTCTTCCACGTCAGCGTCACTGACACACACGTCTTGCACGCCGACTGTTTCCAAAAGCCCCTTATTAGCTGGGTGTTTCGTGAGTTGTAACCGTTGGGCCGGTGCTGGCCAATCGGGCTAATTCTGCCGTCGTCGAACGCAACTGATCAGGAGAGTCGAGCCGTTTCGGGAAACCCACTCGCGCGTAGGCTACCCCGCGCGGAGTGTTCACCCGCATGTCCAGGCCATAGCGATCGATGCCCGTGCACACCGCAGTCTCGGTGTCGGGATAGCCGCCAAACGCCCGACTCATCGCAGCCAAGGCGTCGGCGTGATCGGCGTTGAGGTGTGTGATGGCTCTGGCCGCGGCCGGTGCAACCGGATCCGGCGCCGCTGCGTCGTATTGTTCGCCGGTCGCCGAGTCCATCCGGCCGTAGCCACCCACCCAACGCACCCGCTGGACCTCCAGCACCCACAGGGTGAAGTCGCTGAAGTCGAGGAACATCCGGGCGGCGGGCACCGCGCTCGCATATACCGCCCGCGCCGCGTCTCGGTCGGCAGCCGAGGGCTGGGAGACGAGCCCGGCGAGCGTGATTCGACTCTTGGCCAACGGGTCGCCGTCGCCGCTCTCGGCCACGATCGAAAGGCTGGCGCGCGGGTCGCCGGCGAGGTTGCGGCCGTGCTCGGCCAGGTTCGACAAGCACAGCACCGGTTTCCCGTCCAGCAGTCCATACGCCACGAAAGACGCCCACGGGTCACCGTCGGCAGTCAAGGTGGCCAAAGTGGCGGCATTACCGGCTGCGGCGATGGTGCGTGCCTGCTCAGCGGCGGAGGGGCGGGCAGCGCCGACCGGCGGCTGCAGTGGCGGCGGCGTCGAGGGTGCGTCCCCAGGGTCGCCGTGATCGCGGATCGTCACAGACGCGACGCTACCGCCGCATCGTCTATCACCGGGCAGGTGATCAGCGTGAGCGGCGGACATACGATGGCCGGATGACTAGCTTCAACCCGCAGGACCCGCTCGGACTGGACACCTCGCTGTCTGACGACGAGATCGCGGTGCGCGACACAGTCCGACAGTTCTGCGCCGAGAATGTCATCCCACACATCGCGGAGTGGTTCGAAATCGGTGACCTGCCGGTCCGCGATCTGGCCAAACACTTCGGCCAGCTCGGGCTGCTCGGCATGCATCTGGAGGGCTACGGCTGCGGCGGGGCCTCGGCCGTGCACTACGGCCTGGCGTGTACCGAGCTCGAGGCCGCCGACTCCGGTATCAGGTCGATGGTGTCGGTGCAGGGTTCGCTGGCGATGTTCGCGATCTGGAAGTTCGGCTCCGAAGAGCAGAAGCAACAGTGGTTACCCGGCATGGCCGCCGGCGAACTGCTCGGCTGCTTCGGGCTGACCGAACCCGACGCCGGATCGGACCCGGCGTCGATGACAACCCGGGCGCGACGCGACGGATCAGACTGGATCCTCAACGGCCGGAAAATGTGGATCACCAACGGATCGGTCGCCGACGTCGCGATCGTCTGGGCGGGCACCGACGACGGGATCCGCGGATTCATCGTGCCCACCAATGCCACGGGCTTCTCCGCAAACACCATCCACCACAAGTTGTCGCTGCGGGCGTCGATCACCAGCGAACTGGTGCTCGACGATGTGCGGCTGCCCGACGACGCGCTGCTGCCCGAGGTCAAGGGTCTCAAAGGCCCGCTGTCATGTCTGTCGGAAGCACGCTACGGCATCATCTGGGGCGCGATGGGCGCCGCGCGCTCGGCGTGGCAGGCCGCGCTGGACTACGCCACCCAGCGCAGCCAATTCGGCCGTCCAATCGCCGGATTTCAGTTGACTCAAGCGAAACTCGTCGACATGGCCGTCGAATTGCACAAGGGCCTGTTGCTTGCATTGCACCTTGGCCGGCTTAAGGACGGCGTAGGACTGCGGCCCGAGCAGGTCAGCTTCGGCAAGCTCAACAACACCCGGGAAGCGATCGAGATTTGCCGGACCGCACGAACGATTCTGGGCGGCAACGGGATATCGCTGGAATACCCGGTGATCCGGCACATGGTCAACCTGGAATCGGTGCTGACCTACGAGGGCACCCCGGAAATGCATCAGCTGATTCTCGGGCAGGCCATCACCGGTATCGACGCCTTCCGCTGACAGGAGTATCCAATGAGCGCGCGCCTCGAATACACGTCCGAGCATCATCAGTTCAGGGAAATGGTGCATGATTTCGTGCAGCAGACCGTCGTCCCGGCGCACGAACGCTGGGAGGAAGCCGGTTGCCTGGACCGCTCTCTGTTCACTGAGGCGGGAAAGCTTGGGCTGCTGGCGTTTTCGGTACCCGAGGAGTTCGGCGGCCCAGGCGTCGACGACTTTCGCTACAACGCGATCGTCGTCGAAGAACTGCAGCGAGTCGGCGCGGCGGCCGAGGCTGTCGCCATCTCCCTGCAGAACGACATCGTGCTGCCCTATCTCACCGATCTGACGACGGACGAACAAAAACATCGGTGGTTACCGGGTGTGGTGACCGGCGAGACGATCATCGGCATCGCGATGACCGAGCCGGGCGCCGGCAGCGACCTGGCCGGGATCCGTACCACCGCGGTCCGCGACGGCGACCATTACGTCGTCAACGGCGCGAAGACCTTTATCTCCAACGGGCAGACCGGGGACCTGTTCGTGATTGCGGCACGCACCTCGCCCGACCGCCACAAGGGGCTATCTCTACTTGTCGTCGACCCAAACACGCCCGGTTTTTCCCGCGGCCGGAACCTGGAGAAGATCGGCCTGCACGCGCAGGACACCAGCGAGCTGAGCTTCACCGATGTGCGCGTCCCCGCCGAAAACCTGCTGGGAGAAGAAGGCCGGGGCTTCTACCAGCTGATGAACAACCTTCCGCAAGAGCGACTTTCGCTGGCGGTGGGCGCGGTGGCGGCGGCCGAAGGGGTCCTGGCCGAAACCCTCGACTACGTCAAACAACGAAATGCCTTCGGATCGCCCATCTCTGGTCTGCAGAACACCCAGTTCGTGCTCGCCGAGCTGGCCACCGAACTCGACGTCGCGCGAACCTACCTCGATGACTGCATCGCCGAGCATTTGACCGGTCAGCTCACCGCGGCCCGGGCGGCCAGGCTGAAATGGTGGACCACCGAATTGCAGGTGCGCACTGCCGACCGCTGCCTGCAGTTGCACGGCGGCTACGGCTATATGCGGGAGTACCCGGTGGCGCGCGCGTTCGTCGACGCCCGCATCCAGACGATCTACGGCGGAACCACCGAGATCATGAAGACGATCATCGCCAAGGATCTCGGCATCTAGAGCACGTCCTGGCCACCGATTTCGCCGAGTGCGGCTCCCTGCTCGTCGAAGAGGCTGTCCGCGCCGCCCGCACCGGCTCCAGGCGCCGTCAGGTGCTCGACCCCGCCGTCAAAGTGATGGGCAAGACCGTGGTTCGCCAGATGTCCATGTAGGACTTGGCAACCGAGGCCCAACGTCAGCATCGGCCTGCTCGACAAGTACTTCGGCGGCAAAGAAGAGCGATTGCTCGCGACGATCCTGCGGATCCAGGACGCCTTCCGCGATCAACTGGCCCCGGTCATGGAAGCCGCCGGGGTCCCGCTGCAGACGCGTTGTGTGCTCAATTCGTTGATGCCTAAAAGCTGATCTGCGGCCGTGGCCGCTAATTTCCCCCCTCCGACCGTTCCCCTATACCATACCCCGTAGGGTATATTCGGATTAGATCCGCCGCGCACAGCGGCACGAAGGTCATCCAACACAGGGCCAAATGGCCCTGTGTACCCGCGCGGCGCAGGCGTGAACCTACTAGCGACAAAGACGAGGCCACGAATGCGGAAAACTCAATGTTGACCTTTCTCAACCGGGCTTGGGTACCGCTCATCGTCGCCGTGGCGGTTGCCCTTGGCGGTGTCGCGGTCAGTCGGCTTCGCGGCGTGTTCGGCTCTGACGCGATCTTTACTGCGACCGGCAGCAGTGCCGAACCACTCGAGCCCTCAAATGTCAAGCAGGTGACATACGAGGTTTACGGGCCCGGCGACACCACGGGGAGCGTTAGCTACTTGGATAAGAACGCCCAGCCGGAACAGGCGAACTTCACGAGCCTGCCCTGGATCTTTACGATCGCGACGACGGTGCCGGCCGTAATCGCCAACGTGGTGGCACAAGGCAATAGCGACAACATCGGGTGCCGGATCACGGTCGACGGTGTGGTCAGGGACGAGCAATCCTCGGCCGGGCACCACGCCCAAACTTCCTGCTTGGTGAAGGCCGCATGAACACCCATAACGCCGATAACCAAGCCCGCCCGAAATTCATGCGGTTCGTCCGCAGGTTCGCCGTGCCGATACTCATTGGGTGGCTGCTGCTGACCGTAGCCTTGAACGTGCTTGTGCCGCCGATCGAGTCGGTCGCGCGAAACCACGCGGTGACAATGTCGCCCCAAGATGCGCCGGCGATGATCGCCGCGAAACACATTGGAGCACAGTTCCACGAGTCGAACTCCGACAGCATCGCGATGATCGTCTTGGAAAACGATAAACAACTCGGCGAGGAAGCACATCGCTATTACGACGGCTTGGTGAAAGAGCTGCAGGCCGATCCCACGCACGTGCAGCATGTCCAGAACGTGTGGGGAGATCCACTCACTGCTGCCGGTGTCCAGAGCCGGGACGGCAAGGCCGCTTATGTCCAACTCAATCTGGCCGGCAATCAGGGCAGCACCCTGGGAAACGCGTCCGTCAAAGCGGTCCGGGTGATCGTCGACAAATCAGCGCCGCCCAAGGGGCTCAAGGTATACACCACCGGTCCGGCGGCGCTGACCACGGATATGAACGAAGCCGCCGATAAAAGCATGTTCAAAATGATGGGCGTGACGGGTGTGGTCATCATGATCATGCTCTTCATCGCCTACCGTTCCATCAGCACGGTGCTTCTGGTTCTCGTCATGGTCGGTTTCGAGATGGGCACGGCCAGAGGGCTTGTCGCGCTTCTTGGCAACTACAACTTGTTGGGGTTTTCGACATTCGTCGTCGCGATGCTGTCCTCGTTGGCGATCGCAGCGGGAACGGATTACGCGATCTTTCTAATTGGTCGCTACCAGGAAGCCCGTCAGGCCGGCCAGGATCGAGAAACTGCCTATTACACGATGTTCCGCGGCACCTTTCACATCATCTTGGGCTCGGGGCTGACGATCGCCGGCGCGACGTTCTGCCTGAACTTGGCGCGACTGTCGTATTTCAAGGCACTTGGCATTCCGTCCGCGCTGGGGCTGATCGTCGTCGTCGCGGGAGCACTGACCGCGGCGCCGGCCGTTGTCGCCGTGGCCACTCGGTTTGGCTTGCTCGACCCCAGACGGATGGTCAAGACGCGCGGGTGGCGGCGCATCGGCACCGCTACCGTGCGCTGGCCCGGTCCGGTGTTTGCGGCTTCGCTGGCCATCGCCGTCGTCGGCATCCTCATCATGCCGAGCATGAAGATCAGCTACAACGATCGCTTCTACATACCCCGCAACCTGCCATCGAATGTCGGATACACGGCCGCAGAGCGCCACTTCGCCGCCGCCACCATGAATCCCGATATCCTCATGATCGAGAGTGATCATGACATGCGGAATAGCGGCGACATGATCATCCTGGACAGGCTCGCCAAAGACGTCTTTCGTTCGCCAGGAATCGCCATGGTGCAAAGCATCACCCGGCCATTGGGCGGCCCGATCGAGCACACCTCAATACCCTTCCAGATCAGCGCCCAAGCGATCCCGATCCGAGAAAACCTTCAATTCATGAAGGACCGGACAGCCGACATGCTCAAGATGAGCGACGATCTTGGCGCCATGATCGGGTCGATGGAGCGCATGCAGGACTTGATGGGGCAGATGAGCAGCACGACTCATCACATGGTCGGCGATATGCACGATATGCAGTCCACGCTGGACGAGATAAGAGACCATCTCGCGGATTTCGATGATTTCGCGAGACCGTTCCGCAGCTACTTGTACTGGGAACAACACTGCTTCGACATCCCCGTCTGCTGGGCGGCCAGGTCGGTGTTCGAGGCGATCGACGGTGTGGACAAGTTCAGCGAGAACATGAGCACGCTGATCACGGACACGAACAACGTCGACGCGATACTGCCGCAGATGCTTGCCCAGTTCCCGCCGATCATCGCCGTCGCAACGTCCATGCAGGGGACCCTGCTCACTATGCACAGCAGCTTCTCGGATCTGGTCACGCAAATGGCTCAGATGACCGATACGGCAAGCGCTATGGGCCAGGCCTTTGACGCCTCCAGGAGTGGCGACTACTTCTACCTGCCGCCGGAAGCGTTCCAAAATCCCGATTTTCAACGCGGTCTGAAACTTTTCCTGTCGCCGGACGGCAAGGCCGCGCGGTTCATCATCACCCACGACGCGGACCCGGCGACTGCGGCGGGCATTTCCGCCGTCAAGCCGGAGCTCAATGCTGCGCATGAAGCGGTCAAGGGAACGGCACTCACCGATGCCAGGTTCTACCTCGCCGGAACGGCGGCGATATACCGCGATATCCAGTCGGGCTCCCAATACGACTTGCTGATCGTGGGAATCGCGGCGCTGACGTTGATTTTCGCCGTCATGCTGATCATCACCCGGGCTTTGGTGGCTTCACTGGTGATCGTCGGCACGGTGTTGCTCTCGCTGGGTGCTGCCTTCGGGCTCTCAGTGCTGATGTGGCAACACATTTTCGGCCTGGACTTGAACTGGATCGCGCCCGTGTTCGGGCTGATCATTTTGTTGGCCGTCGGATCTGACTACAACCTGCTGCTTGTCTCGCGGTTCCAGGAGGAAATACGCGCGGGATTGAAGACCGGCATCATCCGCTCCATGGGCGAAACGGGCGGGGTTGTCACCGCGGCGGGCCTGGTGTTCGCCTTCACCATGATGTCCATGGTCGCCAGTGACTTGCGCTCCATCGGCCAGGCCGGCAGCACAATCGGCCTCGGACTGCTGTTCGACACCCTGATTGTGCGCTCGCTGATGACACCATCGATCGCCGCGCTGCTCGGACGCTGGTTCTGGTGGCCCCAACGAGTGCGGCCACGCCCGGCCAGTTACATGCTTCGGCCCTTCGGACCGCGTCGGCTGGTGCGTTCCCTATTGCTGGGCGAAGAAGCGGACGCGGCACCTACGAAGCTGCAGGGATTGTCGGGTAACGGTTCAGGGTCGCGAGCTACCTCGCCTCAACCGTCTGGTCGAGCACGTTGATGGCGGCTTTCAGCTTGGCGGTGGCCTGATCGGCGACGTTCCGCAGTCCTGGCTGGTCGATGATCCGCACCATAATCTGCGGATCCATTGCTTCCACAAGAACCGTGTCGCCGGGGGCATCGGGATCGGCGCGCACCACGACGTTGCACGGCAACAATTGGCCGATCTGGCGATCCACGTTCAGCGCGCGATGCGCGAGGGAAGGGTTGCAGGCGCCGAGAATCAGGTAATCCTCCATGTCCTCCCCCAGCTTTTGTTTGAGCGTGGCTTTGACGTCGATCGTGGTCAGGACGCCGAAACCTTGGTCGGCCAGAGCCCGGCTAGCCTGCTCGACGGCTTGCTCGAAAGAGGTGTGCAACTTAGCAGTCAGTCCGAATGTCATTGTCATACCTTGTCGTTGATGTGGATGGCTCATGCCAGAGCCAGGAATAACTTCTCCAGCTCGGCTTCGGTCAGTGGCGGCGCACCGCTTGCGCTGCTACCGGCGACGCACTCTCGAAGACCCGTTGCGACGATCTTGAACCCGGCTCGGTCAAGCGCGCGGGACACCGCCGCGAGTTGGGTCACTACGTCCTTGCAGTCACGGCCGTGCTCGATCATCGATATCACTCCGGCGAGTTGTCCCTGAGCTCGCCGCAGTCGATTGAGCACCGCAGCGATGCTGTCCTCGTCACCAGTCATTTTCGCTCCATATCCTGTTGCAGCCATGTTACCCCCTGGGGTATGTAGCCGACCACTGCAGAATACCCTGGGGGGTATTGCTATTATATAAGTCATGAGCGAACACACCCACCATCACGACGTACTGACCGACCTCAACCCCAAGCATCGCGCGCTGCGCAAGATGATTCCCGACGTCTACCGAGGATTCGCCGAGATGAGCAACGCCGCGCTTACTCCCGGCGCCTTGGACAGGAAAACTAAAGAGCTCCTCGCGCTGGCCATCGGTGTCGTGGCGGGGTGCGACGGCTGCATAGCCTCACACGCCCAAGCGGCGGCCCGGGCGGGAGCCACGAAGGAGGAGGCGGCGGAAGCCATCGGGGTCACCTTCCTCATGCACGGCGGGCCGGCCACCATTTACGGTGCCCGCGCTTACGACGCCTTCTGCGAGTTTGCCGACGCTCAAGCTGGCGCGGGATCGGCATCGTCCGACTGAGCTGCACCGGTCTTCGAAAAGTCCGCCCACGATCTCCCTGATGTCACACATGCCAAGGTCGACACAGAAGCTGAGCAGGAATTGGCTGCGATCATCGGTATCCGGCCCATTCCGACCGTCATGGCGTTCCGTGAAGGCGTGCTCGTCTATAGCCACCGTGCGCGCCCAGATCGCCGACCGAAAGGCGCAGCCAAGGCGTAGCAGCCCAATGATTCTCACCACGATCACGCGTGCAGCGCACGAGCGCATCCGTTCCGGTGACCAACGGCCCTATGCATTAGGGGATGGCGCATTGCATTCTCCAAGTGGGCTCATATGTGAAACCCGTTATGTTTCTACGTGAAGGACGGTTGCTATGACCACCACCACGGAAGTGGCTTGCGCCACAACGCCCATGCCACGAATCGGCGATCCAGCACCCGCGTTCACCGCTGTCACTACGGAGGGTCAAGTCAACTTCCCCGCCGACTACCGTGGTAGATGGGTCATCTTTTTCTCTCATCCGGCCGACTTCACTCCCGTTTGCACGACGGAATTCATGACGTTTGCCTCGATGCAGCAACAGTTCGCCGCGTACAACACCGAACTTCTGGGACTATCGGTCGACGGGCTCTACAGCCACATCGCCTGGCTGCGCAGGATCAAAGAGAAGATCGCCTTCCGTGGTCTCAAAGACGTCGAAGTCACCTTCCCCGTAATCGAAGACGTTTCGATGAACGTCGCTATGAAGCACGGGATGATCACGCCGGGCGAGGATTCAACCAAGGCGGAGCGTGCGGTCTTCGTTATCGACCCAAAGGGCACCATCCGCGTGGTTATCTACTACCCACTCAGCCTTGGGCGCAACTTCGGCGAACTGCTCCGCGTCGTCAAGGCCCTGCAGACTGCGGACCGTTTTGGCGTCGCAACTCCAGCGGACTAACAACCTGGTGAGCGCGTTATCCTCGCGGCGCCCAGCTCATCCAGCGCTGCAGAAGCGCGCATGGAAGGAAGCGCTGACGGGATCGAATGCACGGACTGGTTCTTGTGCACCAAAGAGCCTTCCGCGGAAGAGGTAGAGTCTGCTATTCGAGTCGCGTAGGAGAAGCCTGAAGCCTAAAAGGGTGGCGGGTCGTTGCAGGCCGCGCGACGCGCCGCCTCTCGGGCCCCTTCCGCGGCGATACGCGCCTCGTTGATTCCGCGTTCCCAATCGTTGCGAGCGGCGCGGTCGGCGGCCCTGGTTCGCCCGCGGATCGGCATCATCAGTCCGCGTTTCCCGTTGCCCGGCGGCGCCGACGTCGGCAATACCAGCGTGCCAGTTGGAACAGCGAACACGGGAAACAACACAGCCCCACCAGGTTTCGTGGTGTAAGTATGGCCTGTCGGTGAAGTCCAGATCACCGTGCCGTCGGGTTCTTGACGATCTCGCCAACCATTGGGCCCGCTGTAGAACGTCTTCAGTAGGTGATGAATCCTGCAGAGCAGCTTCAGGTTTGACGGATGGGTCGGGCCTAGCGGCCACGGCACGGTGTGGTCGATGTCGGCGTGCTCGGCTGGGCGGTCGCAACCAGGGAAACGGCAGGTCAGGTCGCGGCACCGAATGAAATCGGCCAACGCCGTCGAGGGCCGGTAGCGCAGCTCGGGCGCTGAGCCCTTCGGATGGACCACCGGCCGGAGCTTCGCCGACCTGGCCAGCTGCTGCACGGCCTCCGCGGACAAGCCCCCGAAGCCGGGCACGTAACCGGCAGCAGTCGAGGCGCCGAAGACTGTGCCGGCTTCGGCCAGAACATGGATGACGACATCTCCGACGGCGGCATCCTGTTTCGTGGCCGGGCAATCCGGCGAACCGCAGGCGCACGGCATAGCGGTAGCTCGCGCTGCGATGGCCGACAAAGCATCGGCGCGGCGCTGGGCTTTGGTGCGTGGATCGGCCGGGCAAACCGTGGCAGCCAGCTCGTCGAGTCGTCGGTCGAAAGCCACCGCATCGGGTGCCCGAACGTCACCCCAAATCTCGGCCATCCCGGAATGCAGCGGCGCGATGTCGATGTGGCGACTCTCCTCGGTCTCCCGCGCCATCCGCACCGCGGCCGGTTCCAACTTTTGTATCCAGAAGTCGAGGATTTCGACGATCTTCCGATAAGACCGTCGGCTCCAGCGCGAAGCGTTGCGGGCCAGCCAGCCGTCCAGCCGGGTCACCGCATTGTCGTCGGTCATCAGCTCAGTGCGGAACACCACCGCAGAGATCACCCGAAAGTCCACATCTCCGGAGGCGAACAAGGCGCCCAGTTTCGGCAAGCGCTCCGCCAATGCCAGCCCGTACCGCAGTTGCCCGGCCGCCCGACCGCGACTGATCCCCTGCGCGGCAGCGACTTCGGCGGCCACCTGCTCCCAACCGTCGATGCACCACTGCTCGTGATCCTCGGCGTCTTGCTCAGCCAGCCGCCGTTGATAGAGCTGCGCCGCGGCGGCGAACTTGCGCGCGGTGGCGGCCGACTCCAGCCGCGCAGCGTCGCGCATCGTGTCGACCAAGCCTGCGTCGTCGAGGCCGCACAGCGCGTCCAGGTCGGGCAGCCGAACTTCGAACATATTTTCGATTATTGCGGAGCCGGCGGACATCGGCAGCCACGAGACGGGCGACTTGTGGATGAACCGCCAACTGTGGACGACTGCACCGAGCACACGACGGACGCGCATTGTTTGTTTGCTGGTCACCAAGGGGCGGGCTGGGTCTGCGAACCTTGATTCGACGAAAGGGCCGCCATGACAGAACACTTGCGTGCTTACAACAGTCTGTGGCAGGTCCGCAGCGACTCGTGGTGCCGGTTGGAGGAGTCCGCCGATCGGCTGACGCGCCCGGACACCGCGGGAGCGTTGAAAGAAAAATGCATCAGCGCCTGCCAGGAGTTGCTGTCTGAGCTAAGCACTTTGGAACCCTATTGGGCCTACCCCGGCTCGCCGCAATTCGCCCGAGTTCAGCGACTTTTTGCCACCGGCAGTTACGAAAAGTTCTGCCAAGCGGTTGCACGGATCAACCGAGCGCTGACCCAGGAGTCGTATCGCTCCGGCGATGTCGAGAACGCCGGTGCCGACGAGCTGGACATGTTTCCGTCCGATCCGCGTCAACTCGAAGGCCAGACAGAAGCAGAGCGCGACCGCCCCTACTTCGAAGTGCTCGTCGTCGAAAAGATGACCGACGCCCAGGAACGGGCACTGCGCAACGAGGTCCGCAAGTGGCGACGCCCGGACGACGAATTCGTCTACGAACTCGTGGTGGTGGCCAGCGGCGACGAGGCGCTGATCGCGGCACGGCTCAACGTGAACCTGCAGGCGGTGGTGATCCGGCGGCGCTTTTCGCACCAGTCGACCCGGGATCTGTCGTCGCTGTCGGAGTTCGTCGACACCGGGGTGTCGCACGACTTGGCCGACCACTATTCGCCCGAAGAGCGTGCGCAGATCCTGGCCACGTCGATGGCGCAGTTGCGCCCGGAACTCGACCTCTACCTGATGACCGAGATCGAGGTGGAGGAGATCGCCGGGCGCCTGGGTCAGTACTTCCGCCGGGTGTCCCATGCTCGGGAAGGCATGCTCGAGTTGCACCTGTCGATCCTGCAGGGTGTCGAGGCACGCTACCGCACCCCGTTCTTCAGCGCGCTCAAGCAGTACAGCCACCGGCCCACGGGTGTCTTCCATGCCCTGCCGATCTCGCAGGGCAAGTCCATCGTCAACTCGCACTGGATCAAGGACATGGTCGGCTTTTACGGCCTGGAAGTGTTCATGGCCGAGACGTCGGCGACGTGTGGCGGTCTCGACTCGCTGCTGGAACCCATCGGTCCGCTGCGTGACGCCCAGCAGCTCGCGTCGAAAGCTTATGGCTCGCGGCACACGTACTTCGTCACCAACGGAACGTCGACGGCCAACAAGATCGTCACCCAGGCGCTGGTGGCTCCCGGCGACATCGTGCTGCTGGACCGTAACTGCCATCAGTCGCACCACTACGGCATGATGATGGCCGGCGCGAATGTCGTTTACCTGGAAGCGTATCCGCTGAACGACTACTCGATGTACGGCGCAGTGCCGCTGCGCGAGATCAAGTCAAAGCTGTTGGCGCTCAAGCGAGCCGGCAAGCTCGACCGCGTCAAGATGATGTCGCTGACCAACTGCACCTTCGACGGGATCGTCTACGACGTCGAGCGGGTCATGGAAGAGTGCCTAGCCATCAAGCCGGATCTGGTGTTCCTCTGGGACGAGGCCTGGTTCGCCTTCGCCCGGTTCCACCCGGTGTATCGCACCCGCACCGCGATGGCTTCAGCGGCGGCGGTGCGCGAGCGGCTGCAGAGCCCGGAATACAAGGCTCAATTCGAGAAGTACCTGGCCGAGCAGACCGCCGAGAAGCCCAGCGATGAGGATCTGCTGAACCGTCGCCTGATGCCCGACCCGGCGCGGGCCCGGGTGCGGGTCTACGCATCCCAGTCGACCCACAAGACGTTGACCTCGCTGCGGCAGGGATCGATGATTCACGTCTTCGATCAGGACTTCGACCAGAAGGTCGCGGTGCCGTTCCACGAGGCCTACATGGCGCACAC
>DATFYT010000235.1:0-17038 GCA_035314925.1 Mycobacterium sp.
ATAGGAGGCGGCGTCAGCCTGAGCCGGGCTGGCCCAGACGACCCCGGCGACCAGAAGTGGGCCACTTGTCAGCGCTAAGCCCATAAATCGGCGACAGCGCCTCTGTGCCGCCATAGCCCTTCTCCTTTGAGGTAGATGAAGTAAACGCAGTTCCCTAGGGCCAGCAGTCCGGACACCCACGCAAATACCTTGCTCCTGCGAGACACCGCTGGGCGCGGGATCATGCCGACAGCCGACTCGGCACGACAGCCTCCGGTGCTTCACTTTGGTTGGGCCGCGATGCGCGCAGTGTCACTGCCGGCTGGGCACGCCGCTGACCGCCGCGATAATTCACGTAGTACTGATCGACTTCCTCTTGACGGAGGGGTTCGGACAAGATGTTCACGCAGTGGCGGGGATCGCCTTCCCCACACTCGGCCAGCTTCATGGCCCCCTTGCGGAAACCCACCACGGCTGCGACAACGGAGCCGCCCAGGGCCACACCGGTGACGGCGGCCCAACCACTTCGGTAGGCCAAAGCCACTACGAACAGCCCGAGCAGGGCGGACGCGAGAAGCAGAAACAGATACCCCACGTAGGGGTATGAAACACGACTTTCGCAGCGGCCAACACGGCCTGTACTTTCGTGTCCCTTGTTGGTTAGACGGTTCATGCTTTGATGGTTCGCCGTCCAATCGGCATTCAGTAGAGGTCTTGATCTTGTGGGGCCACAAAGCTCCGTTGTGCCCAGCACTGCCGGATGCTTTGGTGGCCGATCGGCATCCCCAGTGGTGAACCGGCCCGCGGTGCCTCTTTATCGGACGTAGTCGGTGAGTCCATCCCTAGGGAATTCCATGGAGCGAGTCGGCTGGTTTCACGGCTGGCACGCACCGAACCCGATATTCGGAATCTACTGATACCCGTTGGTGCCTAAGTACTGTCAGCCCGAAGAACACACAAGGGAGCTTTGTGGCCTCACAAAATCGGGGCCTCTACTCAAGGGTTCCTGGGCGGCGAAGCATCAAAGACATGAACCGGCTGACCAACCAGGGCCACAAAATGGTAGCGCTCACCCAACAGCTGGATCGTAACTACCGGTTGCCGCGAGTCGTGGGCGGTCTTTAGTCCGTGCCGCACGTGGCGGTATCGACTAGTGCGCGTGTGGGATTCAGACAAGCCACGGCTGGCCTGGGTGATCCTTAACGGCTCCGACGCCGATGACCACCACACCGATCCGACGGTCCGTCGCTGCATCGGGTTCGCGCGAGCCTGGGGGTACGGCGGCGTCGACATCGCCAACCTATATGGGCTGGTGTCGAAGAATCCGGGGGCGCTTCGGCACCACTTCGATCCGGTGGGCCCCGACAACGCTGCCCACCTGGCCGCGGTGTGCTCCGAGAACGACCTCACGATGCTGGCGTGGGGACCCAACGCCGGCACCGAGCACGCCCACGCGGTGCTCCAGATGCTGCGTCAGCTCGCCAAGCAGCGTGGAGGTTCTTTGGCCGTGTTGGGCTGGACCCACGGTGCACACCCACTGCATCCACTGCTGGCGTCCAAGGACACCACCCCTAAATGCTTGACGCTGAGCGGGGCCGGTTGCGGTCTGCATGAGGCCGAGGACCCACGCTGGGGACATCTGTTGGCAGGTGCGGCATGACTTCCCGCATGACCATGACGATCCCGCACAGCCAGCGGCGGAATCCCAATATTGAGCTGGTACGCGAATTCACCCAGCCAACACCGCAAGTCGCCGACCGATCCGTGCGTGCAATGCACATCGTGGTGTCCCGTGGCAAGTTCGCGCGAGCGATCAGCGCGCATGGCCACAATGTGCGCCTGGGGATCTGGCTGGCCGGCTGGCACATCGCCATCTATGGCGAATTCAATGAGCAGCCCCATCGTTTCGGAGGGCGATGATGCTCCACCACACCGGAATTCAGTTTCCCGGCATCAAACGGACGGTAACCACGATCGACGGTGTGTCGCTGTCGGTGCGCGAGTACGGACCTCGCGACGCCGCCCATACCGTCGTCCTTCTGCACGGGTTCTGCTTGAACAAAGACTCCTGGACCATCCAGATCGGGCACCTGCTTCATCAATACGGCGACAGCATCCGGATCATCAGCTACGACCACCGAGGCCACGGCGACTCCGCGTCCGCACCGATGCACACCTACCACATCGACCAACTCGCCACCGACGTCGCCGACCTGCTGGTAGCCCTCGGTGTCACAGGCCCCCTTACGCTTGCCGGACATTCCATGGGCGGCATGGTGGCTCTGGCCTACCTGGGTCGCCCCGCCGGCCAGCGACCTGTCCAACCCGATGGGCTTATCCTCGTCGCCACTGCGGCGGGCAAACTCGCCGAGCGCGGCCTGGGCCGGCTCCTCGCCAACCCCGCCACAGACATCCTCTACGAACTCGCAAACCACGCACCGCACGCCATCGCAGACCGGGTCCTTCGTGCCCTTGCCCGACCGATCTGCGGCGCCGTGACCAGATATGGCGGATACGGCACGGCGAGCCGGGATGCGCTTGTGGCAGTGTCGGCGGCGAGCGTCAACGCCACCCCGGTGGCGACCAAAGCCGGCTTTCTGGCCGCTCTACGGCGCTACCACCAGTATCAGACGCTGAGATCCATCACCGCCACGACAGTGATCATCAGTGGTGGCGCGGACCGGCTCACCCCGCCCTCGCATGCCCACGACCTGGCTCGCGGCATCCCCGCGGCCACGCACGTGCACCGACCCACCGCCGGGCACATGCTCTTGGATGAGGCGCCGCACGTGATCAGCAACGCCATCATCGGCGTTATCGGTGCACACACGACCGGCGCGATGAAACGCCGTGTCACGCGTAGTTATGACGCACCGGAGGTGCGTCAGTCGTTCCCACTCCAGGAGGTCAGCTAGATGGCTAGCCATGTCGAACGTCCCTACCACGTGGCGATCGTCGGCTCGGGGCCGTCAGGGTTCTTCGCTGCCGCATCGCTGCTGAAGGCCGCTGACGCGTCCGACGACATCGACATAGCGATCGACATGCTGGAGATGCTGCCCACACCGTGGGGTCTGGTGCGCTCCGGCGTCGCGCCGGACCACCCCAAGATCAAGTCGATCAGCAAGCAGTTCGAGAAAACCGCCGAGGACCCGCGCTTTCGGTTCTTCGGGAACGTCGCGATCGGCGAGCACATCAGCGCAGCCGAACTCGCCGAGCGCTACGACGCCGTGATCTATGCGGTGGGGACGCAATCGGACCGGTCGTTGAACATTCCCGGTGAGGACCTGCCGGGCAGCATCGCCGCCGTCGATTTCGTGGGCTGGTACAACGCCCACCCGCACCGCCGGGACATTATGACCGACCTATCGGGTGCCCGGGCCATCGTCGTCGGCAACGGCAACGTCGCACTCGACGTCGCCCGCATCCTGGTGACCGACCCAAACGTGCTCGCGCTCACCGACATCGCCGACCACGCGCTGGAATCGCTACGCCCCTGCAGCGTCGAGGAAGTGGTGGTCATCGGTCGGCGCGGGCCGCTGCAGACCGCGTTCACCACGCCGGAGTTGCGTGAGCTGGCCGACCTCGAAGGGGTCGACATCATGGTCGATCCGGCCCAGCTAGAGGGCATCACCGACGACGATGCCGCGGCGGTGGGCAAGACCACGAAGCTGAACATCAAGGCGCTGCGGAACTACGCCGCCCGCGAGCCGCATCCGGGAAACCGTCGAATCGTGTTCCGTTTCTTCACATCTCCGATCGAAATCAAAGGCAACGGCAAAGTGGAGCGGATCGTGCTCGGCCGCAACGAACTGGTCAGCAACGCCAGCGGACGGGTGGTGGCCAAGGACACCGGCGCGCGTGAGGAGCTGCCGGTGCAGTTGGTGGTGCGCGCGGTCGGCTATCGCGGTGTGCGCACGCCGGGACTGCCATTCGACGACAAGAGCGGGACCATCCCCAACACCAATGGCCGGGTCGCGGGCAGTCGCAATGAGTACGTCGTCGGCTGGATCAAGCGCGGACCGACCGGAGTGATCGGCACCAACAAAAAAGACTCCCACGACACCGTCGACACCCTGATCGCCGACCTGGCCGCCGCTAGAAACCCTTTCGGGCTGGCGGATTTCGGTGACGACCACGCCAACAAGCTCGGCGACTGGCTGGCCTCGCGCCAACCAAAGCTCGTCACCGCCGCGCACTGGGAGGCCATCGACCGCTTTGAGCGTGCGGCCGGCCAGCCGCGCGGGCGTCCCCGCGTCAAGCTGCCGACCCTGGACGAGCTCCTGCGCGTCGCGCACGGCTGATTCCGATCCAGCAAACATGCCGCGTTGCTCATCTGATAACAAGAAAGGAAGGAGACGGTTGTGGCATATGTGATTGCCGAACCCTGTGTCGACGTCAACGACAAGGCATGCATCGAGGAATGCCCTGTTGATTGCATCTACCAGGGCGCACGCATGCTCTACATCCACCCCGACGAGTGCGTCGACTGCGGCGCCTGCGAGCCAGTGTGCCCGGTCGAGGCCATCTACTACGAAGAAGACCTGCCCGACGAGTGGAGCGGCTACGCCCAGATCAACGCCGACTTCTTTGCCGAGCTAGGCTCACCCGGCGGCGCGTCGAAAATCGGGATCACCGAAAACGACCCAGTCGCGGTCAAAAGCGTGGACCGCGTGGACAAAGGTTGAACGCGGGTCTTGGTGGGCTTGATACGAGTGAGGAAAGTTCTCAGAACCCCGCTAAGTCGCGCAGCTCCATAACAACGACCGATACGTGGCACACGACTAAATCAGCGGTTCACCGCCGTCGACCTTCAAGGTCATGCCGGTCATGAAGGTGTTCGTCATCGCGAACAGCACCGCGCCGGCGATGTCGTCCGCTGTCCCGATACGCCGCGCCGGGTTGCGGGAACCGATGTGTTCGAAGTAATCCCGCTTGCCCTCTACCCCAAGCGCATCCCAGGCACCGGTATCGATGACACCCGGCGAGACGGCGTTGACCCGTAGCGGGGCGAGCTCGACCGCCAGCCATCGGGTGAGGAAATCGACGGCGCCATTGGTGATACCGACGCCGAGGTAGCCGACGTTGAGTTTGAAGGCGTGCACACCGGAGAACAGGACGAACGAGCCGCCCGGGTTAATCTGCCCCGCAAAGTATTTGGCGAGCATGGTGGGGCCGATGACCTTGGTGTCGAAGGACAGCCGCAGATTCTCGCGCTGCAGGTCTGCCAACATTCCGCGGGCACGGGCCGACGCGGTTGACACGACGTGGTCGACCGGGCCCACCCGATCGGCGAGCGCGGCGATCGACGCGTCGTCGGTGATGTCCACGACCTCAGCGCTGATCCCGGGGTCGGCGACGTCGTCGTAGGCGTCGGCGAGTTTCGCTTTGTCTCGCCCCGCGACGACGACGCGCGCACCCTCCGAGCGCGCCAACAGGGCGATCGCACGCGCGATCCCACTGCCGCGACCGACTACCAGCACTGTCTTATCCCGCAACGTGTTACCCATCGACAGCTACTCCTCCCGTCCGCTTGCCAGGAATGGGTTGATTAACCCAGACTATGCATAGCTCGCCGTGCTGGTCAACGCGCAGCCCGTTCCGATGCTCGACAGCACGGCCTTGTGCCGCTGTTGCGTTTGGCGCATAATGGGATGCACAACCCAAAAAGGCAGTCGCCGATCGGCTCAGGAGGAATAACCCATGCCGACTGTTCATCACCGCTATCTCACCGTCGACGGTCACCGGCTGTTCTTCCGGGAAGCCGGCGACCCGAACGCGCCCGCGCTGGTGCTGCTACACGGCTTTCCGACCAGCTCGTATATGTTCCGCAACTTGGTTCCCGCGCTCGCCGATCGCTACCACGTGATCGCGCCGGATCATTTGGGATTCGGCCTTTCCGACGCGCCACCGGTGGAGCAGTTCGACTACACATTCGATGCTCTCACCGCGTTGACACGAAGCCTGCTGCGCGCGCTGAAGATCGATCGGTACGCGATTTATGTGCAGGACTACGGTGCTCCGATCGGCTGGCGGCTGGCGCTCAATGACCCCGGCGCGATCACGGCGATCATCAGCCAGAGTGGTAACGCGTACGACGCAGGGTTTGTCGAAAGCTTCTGGAAGGTCGTCTCGGCGTATCAGGCTGAGCAGACCGCCGAGACTGAGGGCGCGGTACGGCAATTCCTCACCTTGGACGCCACCCGCTGGCAATACGTCACCGGGGTGCCGGACGAGACACTGGTCAATCCCGAGTCCTGGCACCACGACTATGCACTGCTCTCCCGGCCCGGCATCGACGAGGTGCAACTCAAGCTGTTGCGCGACTATGCCAGCAACTCACCGCAGTACCCACGCGTGCATGACTACTTCCGCGCCAGCAAGGTGCCGCTGCTGGCGGTGTGGGGTCGCGGCGACGAGATATTCGGTCCGGACGGCGCGCAGGCTTTCGCCGAGGACTTACCCGACGCCGAAATCCACCTGCTCGACGGCGGGCATTTCTTGCTGGAGTCGGCGCTGGACGAGGTGACCGGGCTGATCCGCTCTTTCCTGGCCAAGGTGCATCCCGCCGCCTGACGACACGCGGCGCACCCGTATGGGTTGAACGTCCCATAATTGCCACCACACGGCGTTAACCTGACGTTATGGTTCATGCCGATCTGCAAGACGACCGGCGCTTGACCGCCAAGGGTCGCGCTACCCGCGATCGGATTGTGAAGGTCGCCGCCGAGCTGATTCTCAGCGATGGCCTCTCGGCGTTGAACATGAACGCTCTGCGCAAGGCCGCGTCGGTAAGCGGCTCGCAACTCGCGCACTATTTCACCGACAAGCGAGCGCTGATCCGCGCGGTCGTCGAACGCCAGATCGACGTGGTGCTGGAGTTTCACCGCCAGCCCAAGCTTCGTGCGCTTGATACGTTCGACGACTTCGAGCGCTGGATCGATCTGAACCTGCGTTATCTGCGACGCATCGGTTACTCCGGCACCCCCACCTACCACGGGCTGGCCGGACAACTCGGCAAGTCCGACACCGCAACACGCGACACGCTGGCGGCGGGCTACCGACGATGGATCGAGTTGCTGCAGTACGCGATCCAACGGATGAAGGATCACGGCGTTCTGGTCGCACGCGCCGACCCGCGAGAGTTGGCCCTGGTCATCGTCAGCGCTCACCAGGGCGGCGCCACGTTGGCCTTCAGCTATCGGGCGGAGTGGCCGCACGCCGATGCCGTGCGCTTCGCGGTCAATTACGTGCGCACGTTCGCCACCGACCCCGCCGAACGGGTCGCCCGCCCACCGCGGCGTCCCCGCGGTCGGCGCAAGGCCGCCCAACCTGCCTGACAGAGCCGAAAGGGGGCGGCCACGTGCCCGACGACGCCACACCGCGGTTGACCCGCAAGGGACGCGCGACCCGGGCGCGTATCGTCGACGTCGCCGCCAAGCTCATGTTCCAGCGGGGCGTTGCCGGCACCAGCATTGACGAGGTGCGCAACACGGGGGCCGTTAGTGGATCGCAGATCTCGCACTATTTCCACGACAAACGCGATCTGACCCGCCAAGTGATCAGCGCACGCCGCGACGACGTCCGGGAGTTTCACAGCCAGCCACAGCTGGGCGCCCTGGACAGCGTCGAAGCGCTGCAAGCGTGGGCCGACGCGAACGTTGCCGACATCAACGTCGTCTATCGCAAGGGTGGCTGCGTCTACGGTTCTTTGGCAGGAGAGTTGGTCGAGGCCGACGCCGAGATCCACGGCGATCTCGCCACCGGCTACGACCAATGGATCGAGCTCTTCCACGCCGGACTCATCGAGATGCGCCGGCGCGGTGATCTACGCCCCGACGCCGACCCCCGACACCTTGCAGTCTCTCTGGTCGCCGCACACCAGGGCGGCGCCATGCTCACGTACATCACCGATAGCCCAGAACCGCTGCGCGCAGCGGTGAATGCTGCAGTCGAGTACGTGCGGTCGTTCGCACCGACCTCGACGGCCCGGAAGCCCCGAGCGGCCGCCCGCCGCAAGCCCAAGGGCTGAACACCGACTGCGATCCGGCTGGACATATCTGGGTCGCCTGGCCCATAATATTGGGCGGACCATCCCAATATAAGCAATGGGAGAGGACGGCACATCATGTCAGTTGCGGAGTCCGCACTGCCCACCGCGCCCGCGGTTGTCCGCGAAAGGGCGGGCGGAGAAACCATGCAAGCCATCGTGCTGGAGAAGTTCGGCGGACTCGAAAGCCTGGTCTACACCGATATCCCTAAACCGCTGCCCAAGAACGACGAGGTCGTCATCGAAGTCCGCGGGTTCGGCATCAACCACGCCGAACTGCACATGCGCCGAGGGGAATGGGCCGAAGCCGCCGAAGTCAGCGGCATCGAATGCGTCGGCATCGTCGATTCCTGTCCGGGCGGTGAATTCCCGGTCGGAGCCAAGGTGGCCGCGCTCATGGGTGGCCTCGGCCGAACCATCAACGGCAGCTACGCCGAATACACCCGGGTGCGCGCGTCGAACATCGCCCTCATCGACTCCGACCTGCCCTGGTCGCAGTTGGCCGCGCTGCCGGAAACCTTTGCGACCGCGTGGACGTGCCTGTTCCGCAACCTCAAACTGTCCGCCGGACAAACCGTCGTCATCCGCGGCGCGACGTCATCGTTCGGTCAGGCCGCCGTCAAGATGGCGGTCGCGGCCGGTGCGACCGTCATAGCCACCGCGCGCAAGCGCGAACGTTTCGGTCTGCTGGAGGAACTCGGCGCCGCACGTGTCGAGCTGGAGTCGCGAACGCTGGCTGCCGACATCGCGGAAGCGAAGCACATCGACGCGGTCCTCGACCTGGTCGGTAACAGCACCATCCTGGACTCGCTGGACATGCTTCGCCGCGACGGCACCGCCTGCCTGGCGGGATGGCTGGGCGGCCTGGATCCCATCGGCGACTTCAACCCACTGCTGCGCATGGCCAGCGGGGTGAATTGGTCCTTCTTCGGCAGCTTCGTGTTTGGCAGCCCCGGCTTCCCGCTGTCTGATGTGCCGCTGCAAGACATCGCGGCGCAGGTGGCCGCCGGCCGACTCAACGCCGCCCCGGAACGCGTCTTCTCCTTCGATCAAATCCGCGAGGCCCACCGCGTCATGGAGGCCGGTGAAGCCGGCGGAAAAATGGTCGTCGTCATGGACTGAGCTCCGAAGGATCGGCACCGCGGTAGTGGATCATTAGACGATGACTAACGCGCCGTCCGTCCTGGTGTTCGACGTGAATGAAACGCTCATCGATATCGAATCCATGGCACCACTTTTCGAGCGGGTCTTCGGCGATCCGCAGGCGATGCGGGAGTGGTTCAATCAGCTCGTCTTGTACTCGATGACCGCAACGCTGTCGGGGCACTACGTCGACTTTTTCTCGCTGGGCCAGGGACTACTGCAGATGCTGGCAAGCACCCACCGTCTGGCTGTTACCGACGACGACGTAGCGAGCCTGAGGCAGGCCATGCTTACGATGCCGGCCCACCCAGACGTCGAGAATGGGCTGACGGCGCTGCGCGACAACGGCTTTCGCCTGGTAACGCTGACGAATTCGCCGCCCAATCCGGATGGGCCGAGCCCGTTGGAACAGGCCGGGCTGGCACACTTCTTCGAGCAGACGTTCAGTGTCGAGACGTGCCGCGCGTTCAAACCCGCGCCGGCCGTATACCGCTACGTCTGCGAGGAACTCGCGGTGAATCCGACAGACTGCATGATGGTCGCTGCCCATGTCTGGGACACCATCGGCGCGCAATCCGCAGGTTTAAGCGGCGCGCTGATCACCCGCCCCGGTAATGCACCGTTACCCATCCCCGACTTGCCGCAGCCATCGATCATCGCCAACGATCTGCGCGAGTTCGCGCAAAAACTCACAAACGAGGCGCACCAGACGTTTACCGGGTAGATAGCAATTCCGACGACTTCCTCCGGAGGAGCCCATGTCTACCGCAGCAGCCACGATTTCCACCCGCCACTTCATCGTTGACTCACCGATCGGGCCGTTGACGCTGGTGCGCGACGACAACGGCTTGACCGGCCTGTACTACCCCGGCCACTGGACCCGTCCGGACCGGGATTCGTTCGGGCCGCATGTCGACTCGCGCGACGATCACGGCTTCGATGAGGCCATTGCCCAGCTGGTCCAATACTTCGCCGGCGAGCGCCGGAATTTCGACCTGCCGCTCCACCCACGCGGCAGCGGCCAGGCGCGGCAGGTCTGGCAGCGCATCGCCGAGATCCCGTACGGCCAGACCACTAGCTACGGCGAGCTGGCACGCAGAGTCGGTGGCGGTCTCAGCCCCCGCGACATCGGCGGCTTTGTCGGCGACAATCCACTGTCGATCCTCATCCCCTGTCATCGCGTGGTCGGATCCACCGGAAAACTCACCGGCTACGCCGGCGGCCTCGACCGCAAGCGCTATCTGCTCGAATTGGAGATGGCGATACCCGCCTCACCTCAAGGGCTGTGGTAGCCGCCAATCATGAAGCCGCCGTTCGAGAAGGTCGTCGCGCAGCACGGGGCCACCGTGCTGCGGGTGGTCCGCGCGGTCCTCGGCCACGCTGACGCCGATGACGCCTGGTCCGACACCTTCTTGGCGGCGATGAAGGCCTACCCCGACCTACCGGCGGACGCCAACCTCGAGGCGTGGCTGGTGACCATCGCCCACCGCAAGGCGATCGACATCACCCGTGCCACGTCCCGGCGGGCGATACCGATCGCCGACACACCGGATACGCCGTCACGCGATCACGCCGGTGAACCTCAGCCTGACCTGGCCGAGGCTGTCGCCGCGTTACCGGCCAAACAACGTCAGGCGGTGGCGTACCACTATTTGGCCGGCCTGCCCTATGCCGAGATCGCCACGCTCCTCGACACCAGTGCCGCCGCCGCCCGGCGCGCGGCCGCCGATGGCATCGCCGCGCTGCGACGTACCCACGCGCACAACCGTATTGACGCATCATCGAAAACGGAGCCCACCAATGACCACAATTGACCTCGCCGCGCTCTATCCGGTCGATGACGACGACATCACTCGCTTGCACGCCCGGCTGGCGGCCGCCGCCGACCGCAACGACCTTCTCGACGTCGCCTACCGAACGGTCGACTCACCCGTCGGCGCACTGCTGATCGCCTCGACACCGGCCGGTCTGGTGCGACTGGCGTTCAGCAACGAGGGGCATGACGCTGTGCTGCAGAACCTTTCGGACCGGATCAGCCCCCGATTGCTGCACGCCCCGAAGCGGCTCGACGACGTCGCACGCCAACTGGACGAGTATTTCTCCGGGCGCCGCCACACCTTCGACGTCCCGCTGGATTGGCAGCTCTCCAAGGGATTTCGCCGGGTAGTTCTTGGCCACCTGGCGGTCGACGTCGGCTACGGCACTACCGCCAGCTACGGCGCCCTGGCGCGACTTTCAGGTTCTCCCAAGGCTGTTCGCGCCGTCGGGACAACCTGTGCGACCAATCCCATCCCGGTCGTGGTGCCGTGCCATCGGGTCGTCCGTTCCGACGGCGCGTTGGGTGGCTACCGCGGCGGACCGGCCGCCAAACGGACCTTGCTCGATCTGGAAGGTGTCGCATGACGTCAGCTCCCGCACGCAACCGCGTCACACCGCGCGGCGACATTATCGCGGTTGCGGGTCGCGGCGCGTGGATGGGCAATCGCGGTCGACTGCATGAGGGCTCTGGCACCCGCGACATTGTCCGCAACCATCAGAGCAAGGCCTGGATCACTTGTCTATTGGAGTTCAAAGGTCGTCAGTCCCGGCAGTGGGCGCCGAATCATTACACTCATTTGTTCTTTCTCGACGAAGCCGTCGCCTTTGCCGCGGGTCATCGACCGTGTGCCGAATGCCGCCGCAGCGACTACAACGCCTATCGGCAGGCATGGCACGAAACCTATGGCGGCACAGCCCCTTACGCGAAAGACATCGACAACCAGCTGCACCGCGAACGAATCAGCCGCGGCGGGCATTCACTGCCGTGGCGCACCTTGCCCGACGGAGCGTTCGTCAGTACGGACGACGGCCCGGCGGTTGTTGTCGGTGACCACGTGGCGTTATGGGACGAGGCCGACAACGCCTACCGGCGTCGACTGCCACGGCCGACCGAAGGATCCGCGACGGTGCTCACCCCAGCCTCGACGGTCGCGGTTCTGCGCGCGGGATACCCGGTCCAGATCGACCCGGCCGCGTGTTGAATGGTCAGCCGGGCTGGTTCAACCGGTCGAACTCGACCAGGCGTGCTTGCATGGCCGGGTAGGCGGTGGCCGCGGGCGGAGGCACGCCGTTGCGGACGTTTTGCGCGACCTGCAGCGCGGCATCGATGGCGGCCCGATACGGCAGCGACCCGGTGCTGACTCGCCGCACGCCCAGGTCTGCCAACTCGGCCAGGCTCAGCCCAGGCACCGCGAGCACATTCACCGGAAGCGGAATGTTGGCCGTCAGTTCGAGTAGATCGGCCGGATCTGTTACGCCCGGGACGAATATGCCGTCGGCACCCGCCTCGACGTAAGCTTCGGCCCGCTTCAACGTGGCTGAGACATTGGCTTCCTGATCGAGCCAGTAGGTGTCGGCTCTGGCGTTGACAAAGACCTCGGGTGAAAGCTTTTTGATCGCAGCCACTTTGGCGGCGTGGGCCTTCGGGCTGATCAATTTCTCGTCCGTGCTGTCCTCGATGTTGATGCCCGCCACACCGAGGCCCGATACGTATTCGGCCACCACCTCGGGATCGTCGTGGTAACCGTCCTCGACGTCGGCGGAGACGTAGACCGGCAGGTTCCGTAGCTGCCGGGCCAGGCGACTGGTCGGTTCCTTGCTCGCCCGCCCGCCGTCAGGGTGCCCGGCGCTCGCGGCAACCCCGAAACTGGTGGTACCGACCGCGCGATACCCCGCGTCATAGAACGCCAGTGCAGAGGACACATCCCACGCATTGGGCAACAGCAAGGGCTCGTCGGCGTAGTGCAGGTCGCGGAAGCTCATGACTAACCATTGTCGGGTACGTCGGCGACGTCATACTGCTCGATCACCCTGCTTTCTAAGTTGGGCAGGATCTGCCCCAGCATCAGCTCCTTGAAATGCGGACTCTCCCGGTGCTCGGCGAATGCGGCACGCGAGGTGTAGCGCTCCAGCAACACGTAGCTTCTCGGGTCGTCCATGTTGAGGTATGCCTCGAAGGCAAGGTTTCCCGGTTCCTTCCGGGATGCCGCAATGAGCTTGGGCAAGACCGCGAATACCGCATCGCGCTGACCGCCGACGGTGGTGTGGCGTGCGATCACTTGCAGTTCTGGCATGTCCTACGTCTCCCCACGCCGGAGATTTTGGGTTACCCGACCCATTCAACTAGCCGCCCCAGTAGGCTGTCAAACCGTGACAGCATCCGAAGATAGTTACGACGTTGTGGTGCTCGGCGCCGGACCGGTCGGACAGAATGCCGCCGAGCGCGCCCGCGCCGGAGGCCTCAGTGTCGCGATGGTCGAACGTGAGCTGGTCGGTGGTGAATGTTCCTACTGGGCATGCGTGCCCAGCAAGGCGTTGCTGCGCCCGGTCATCGCGGTAGCCGACGCCGACCACATCGACGGTGCACGCGAGGCCGTCAGCGGTTCGATCAACGCCGCCGGTGTTTTCGGTCGCCGAGACCGCTATGTGAGCAACTGGGACGATGCCGGTCAGGCCGATTGGGTCGCCGGAATCGGCGCAACTTTGGTGCGCGGCCATGGCCGACTGAACGGCCCTCGCCGCGTCACCGTTACCGCGGCCGACGGCGACGTGTCGGTGCTCACCGCCCGGCATGCCGTCGTCATCTGTACGGGAAGCCGCGCAGCGCTGCCGGATTTGCCGGGCATGACCGAAGCCCGGCCGTGGACCAATCGCAAAGCCACCGACAGCAGCTCGGTGCCGAACCGCCTCGCCGTGGTCGGTGCGGGTGGCGTCGGCGTCGAAATGGCCACTGCCTGGAACGGTTTGGGCGCGTCAGTGACCCTGCTGGCACGTGGCGCCGGCCTGCTGCCCCGGATGGAGCCCTTCGTCGGTGAGCTAGTCGAAAGCGGCCTGCGCGAGTCGGGTGTTGATGTGCGCGTGAATGTTTCGGTGACCAAGCTGCACCGAGCGGACGGGCCGGTGACCCTGGAATTGAGCGATGGTAGCGAGCTGGAAGTCGACGAGGTGCTGTTCGCGACGGGCCGCGCGCCGCTAACCGATGACATCGGTTTACAGACAGTAGGACTCACTCCGGGCAGCTGGCTTGATGTCGACGACACCTGTCGCGTGCCGGCCGTCCTCGACGGCTGGCTGTATGCGGCCGGCGACGCCAATCACCGAGCGCTGCTTACCCATGAGGGCAAGTATCAGGCGCGGATCGCCGGGGCCGCGATCGCCGCGCGGGCAGCGGGGCAACCGTTGGACACCGCGCCGTGGGGCGCGCATGCGGCCACCGCCGACCACTACGCGGTGCCGCAGGTTTTCTTCACCGAGCCCGAAGCGGCCGCCGTCGGGCTGTCGGCCGAGGAGGCCGAGCAAGCCGGTCACCGGGTGCACGCGGTCGACGTCGAAATCGGCGACGTCGTCAAGGGAGCGGTGCTCTACGCCGACGGCTACACCGGCCGGGCGCGCATGGTGGTCGACGTCGACCATGGCTATCTGCTCGGTGTGACCATGGTCGGCGCGGGCGTCGCAGAGCTGCTGCACTCGGCCACCATCGCCGTCGCCGGGCGGGTGCCCATCGAGCGGTTGTGGCACGCCGTGCCGTGCTTTCCGACGATCAGCGAGCTGTGGCTGAGACTTCTTGAGGCCTACCGGGATTCGTCGGCGTGATCTGGGCGCGGTTCGCCGAGCTCGGCCCGGATCGCGCCCCACGGGTCGGCGTAGCGGCCCGGCGCATGTCGATAGGCGGCGCGGCGTTTGAGTAACTGCCGGACCAGCGGTCCGACCAAGCGCATCGGGTAGCGTCGCCAACCGGCGGCGGCGTGCATCTCCGCGAGCATGTCCGGCCAGGAGTGATGCTGAAAGGACAGCGCCTGCTGGGCCCGGTCCGTATCCAGCCAATCGGTGACGAACCAGTCTTCGTCGCTGTCAGGGTCGCCGGGCCGGCCGGCGGGCAAGACGTCCGACAGACCCCGCGCTGCGGCCAGCGCCAGGCCGATATCTTTCTGCCGGTGCAGGTGCGACTCGTCACCGCCGATCAACAGGATTTCGCCGGCAACATCGGCGGTGGTCGCCGCGGCGAAGGCAGCCGCGACGTCGCGGACGTCGACAGTGTGCAGGCGCCCGTCGATGGGAAGCGCGCTCTCGAAGAACAGCGCGTCTCCGGTGAATGGCATCGCTGCGGGCTCGACGCTGATCACGCCGCCGAGGCGCAGGATCACCCACTCCAGATCCGAGGACACCACATGCTCTTCGGCCTCGGCCTTGTGCGCGCCGTAGAGGTCTGACGGCTTGGACGGCGAGTCCGCGCGGAGCAGGCCCTGGTGCCGATGCGGATTGCGTGCCCCGTACACGGCGTTGCTGGAGGCCTGAACGAAGCGCGGACGATGTGGGCGTGACTCGGCGGCGCGCAGCAGTGCGACGGTCGCATCCACGTTGACGCGACGGCCTAATTCGGGATGGCGATAAATCGCCGGGATGATCAGCGCGGCCAGGTGGACGATCACCGTCGGCGACACGTCGGCGACCAGCCGCTTCACCTCACCCGGATCGGTCAAGTCGGCCCAGCGGGCCTGCGCACCAGTGGGCAGCGCTGCGGCCGCTGTGCGCTGGGCGTCGGTGCCGAGATCGGTGGCGACCACATCGTGCCCGTCGGCGACCAGCCTGCGCACGGTTTGGGACCCGACCAGCCCGAAACCGCCTGTGACAAGGACCTTCTCGGCCATCTTCCCCCTGCGTGCGCCGCCACGGCAAAATGCGGATATGACATTCTCAAAAACCGAGAGTATCATATACGCAGGTCAAAGAATGCTTCGACAACTGCGGGGAAAGATGAGCCACACGGCGGCCGAGGATCAGGAGATCGCCAAGTGGGATCCGTCGTTCACCAAGCAGCTCCGCAACGTGGTCGCGCCGTTGGTCAACCGGTGGTTTCGCGCCGACGTCCGTGGCCTGCCAAACATCCCCGAGGCGGGCGGAGCGTTGGTGGTGTCCAACCACTCCGGCGGCATGTTGACACCAGATGTGTTCATCTTCGCCTCGGCCTTCTACGACGCCTTCGGTTACCACCGCCCGGTGTACACGCTGGCGCACTACGGTGTGTTCCTCGGCCCGCTGGACGGGTGGCTGCGCCGCGCCGGGGTCATCGAAGCGAGCCGGGAGAACGCCGCCAAGGCTTTGCACACGGGTGCGGTGGTGCTGGTGTTCCCGGGCGGTGACTACGACTCCTACCGGCCCACGTTGAGCGAGAACACCATCGACTTCAACGGCCGCATCGGCTACGTCAAAACGGCCATCGAAGCCGGTGTGCCGATTGTGCCGACCGTGTCGATCGGTGGGCAGGAGACTCAGCTGTTCTTGACACGGGGCAACTGGCTGGCCCGCACGCTGGGTCTGACCAGAGCGCGGATGGACATTCTCCCGGTGAGCTTCGGGTTCCCGTTCGGCCTGAGCGTCATCTTCCCACCGAACCTGCCGCTACCCGCCAAGATCGTCACCGAGGTGCTCCAACCGATCGACGTCACCGCCCGCTTCGGCAGCGACCCCGATATCGAGGAGGTCGACGCTCACGTGCGCTCGGTGATGCAGACCGCGCTCAACCGCCTGGCCCGCCAGCGGCGGTTCCCCGTCCTGGGCTGAATCGGCGAATCCGCCGAAACCGCCACGTCGTGAGTGCTTGCATGGACCTGTCGGTGGGTCATCGCACGAGGCTGTCAAAGGCAGGTGGGCGCGTGAAAAGACTCAACGGTATGGACGCCATGCTGCTCTACAGCGAGACGCCGAACCTGCACACGCACACGTTGAAGGTGGCGGTCATCGACGCGGCGGACTTCGACGGCGAGTTCAACTACGAGGCTTTTCGGCACCACCTGCGTCGCCGGCTGCATCTACTGGATCCGTTGCGGTACA
>DATFYT010000236.1:0-7799 GCA_035314925.1 Mycobacterium sp.
GGTGTCGTCCTTGCTGACCACCACGCGGCGGGCCGAACCGAGCACCTCGAGTCCGACCTCACGCAGCGTCAGCCCGACGTCGGGGTTCACCACTTGGCCGCCGGTGACCACCGCGAGGTCGTCCAGGAACGCCTTGCGCCGGTCGCCGAAGAACGGCGCCTTGACCGCGACCGCTTTCAGAGTCTTGCGGATCGCGTTGACCACCAGCGTCGACAGCGGCTCGCCCTCGACGTCCTCGGCGATCACCAGCAGCGGCTTACCCCCCTCGGCTACCTTCTCCAGCAGCGGTAGAAAGTCCGGCAACGAGCTGATCTTGTCGCGGTGCAACAGGATCAGGGTGTCGTCGAGCACGGCCTGCTGGGCGTCGAAGTCGGTGACGAAGTATGCCGACAGGAAGCCCTTGTCGAAGCCGACGCCCTCGGTGAACTCCAGCTCGGTGCTGAGCGTCGACGACTCCTCGACGCTGACCACGCCGTCGTGGCCGACTTTCGTCATCGCCTCGCCCACCAGCTTCCCGATCTGCTCGTCACGCGATGACACCGTGGCGACCTGGGCGATACCTTTCTTGCCCGATACCGGGGTGGCCGATGCCAGTAGCGCCTCGGACACCGCGTCGGCGGCCTTGCTGATCCCCAACCCAAGCTCGATCGGGTTGGCGCCGGCGGCGACGTTGCGCAGCCCGCCCTTGATGATGGCCTGTGCCAGCACGGTCGCGGTGGTGGTGCCGTCGCCGGCGACGTCGTTGGTCTTGGTGGCCACCGACTTGACCAACTGGGCGCCCAAGTTCTCGAAGGGGTCTTCCAGGTCGATCTCACGTGCGACGGTGACACCGTCGTTAGTGACCGTAGGCCCACCAAAAGCCTTGGCCAGCACCACATGCCGACCGCGCGGACCCAACGTCACCCGCACCGCGTCAGCGAGCTTGTCCACGCCGGCTTCCATCGCACGCCGTGCGGTCTCATTGAACTCAATCAGCTTGCTCATAAGTCTTTCTTGTCCCGTCTGGAAAGCGGTCCGCCCCGGAAATCGCCCACGTGTCGACGTGGGGATCGCCGGGGCGGAACACGCTCTGCGTTACTTGGAGACGACGGCCAGCACGTCGCGGGCCGACAGAATCAGGTACTCCTCGCCGTTGTACTTGATCTCGGTGCCGCCGTACTTGCTGTAGATGACGGTGTCACCCTTCGACACGTCCAGCGGAATCCGCTTCGAGCCATCGTCGTCCCACCGGCCGGGGCCGACGGCGACGACGGTGCCTTCCTGCGGCTTCTCCTTGGCGGTGTCGGGAATGACCAGACCGGATGCGGTCGTGGTCTCGGCCTCGTTGGCCTGTACGAGGATCTTGTCCTCGAGTGGCTTAATCTTCACGCTCGCCACGATTGGAGCCCTCCACTTGTTGGATGGGGGTCCGGGACCGTTGCCCCGAACCTTCGGATTACCAGGTGTTCGGCATTCGTCCGTGCCCTCGCGTCGTCGTCGCGGGTGCCGGCGCAGGGGTTCGTCCGATTGCCACCTAGCACTCTATACATGAGAGTGCTAGCACTCAAGGTCGCCTTGCTGCTTCCCGGTCGGCGAGCCCGCCCGCGGCGTCTGCCGATCTAAAACCGCAGGCAGACGCCGTGCCGGTCGTTCGCAAGAATTCGCCAAGGCCGACGACCTGATAATGGCGTCATGTTCAACGGCATCCTAAGTGTGACCCGCACTGCCGGCCTGGCCACGCTGCTTGTCGCTTCCGCCATCGGTTTGGCCGGAGTCGCCCGTGCCGACGGCCAAATGTACGGCGACCCCCAAGCGGCGGCCCCGTACTGGCGCTATCAGCACCAGCAAGACTGTGGCCTGATGGCGGTCGCGGACGTGATCGGGCAGCTCAACGGTAGAGAGCCGTCGCAAATCGGCATGGAGCTACGCGGGATATTCACCAAGAGCGAATCCCACCGCGGCGACGTCTACCACTTCGACGGCACCTCCCCCCAAGACATGGTGCTGCTGCTGCAGAAACACGGCATCGCGTCCGACCTCACGACCGGCAACAGCATGGGGACGCTGGAGCAGAACCTGGCCGGCGGCCACAAGGTCATCGCCGCGCTCAACGCCGAAACCATCTGGAACTACCCCCCGGGCAACGGGGACCGCACAACGCCCGACCACGCCGTCGTCGTCACCGGAGTCGACACCGGCGCCAACGTCGTCCACGTCAACGACAGTGGCACGCCCGACGGCCGCAACGAACAGATCCCGATGGCCACCTTCAGCCAAGCCTGGACAACCAGCGACGACCTGCTCATCGTGACGCAGGAAACCGGCAGCTGACGATCAGGGCAGCTGCCCTTTGACCACCGGCAGACCCGGGTCGCTGGCCACGTCCAGCGGGGACGGCGGCGCACTCGCGGCCACCAGATGCGCGGCGAACGAGGCGATCATCGCGCCGTTGTCGGTGCACAGCCGGGGCCGCGGGATCCGCAACGTCAATCCCGCTGTGGCGCAACGCTCTTCGGCGAGCTCCCGCAGCCGCGAGTTCGCGGCTACTCCCCCGGCGATGAGCAGGGTCGATACGCCCAGTTCGGTGGCGGCGCGCACCGCCTTCATGGTCAGCACGTCGGCGACCGCCTCCTGGAATCCAGCGGCGATGTCGGCGGTCGCCGCCTCCGGATGGCTCTCCACATACCGCGCCACCGCGGTCTTGAGCCCAGAGAAGCTGAACGCGTTCGGCTCGTCGCGTGGCCCAGTCATGCCGCGGGGGAAGGCAATTGCGTTCCGGTCTCCCGTACGAGCCAGATCGTCGAGCACCCTGCCGCCCGGGTAGCCCAGTCCCAGCAGGCGGGCAACCTTGTCGTAGGCCTCGCCGGCGGCGTCGTCGACGGTGCTGCCCAGCTCGACGATCGGCTGACCGAGCGAATGCACATGCAACAGATGGGTGTGCCCGCCCGACACCAGCAGCGCCACGCTCTCGGGCAGCGGCCCGTGCTGGTAGACGTCGGCGGCCAGATGCCCGCCCAAATGGTTCACCGCGTAGAACGGCACCTCCCAAGCAGCCGAATACGCTTTGGCCGCAGCCACTCCCACCAATAGCGCACCCGCCAGCCCCGGCCCGATAGTGGCCGCGACGATGTCCGGTTTTTCGATGCCCGCGCCTGCCAGCGCGCGGCGCATGGCCGGGCCGAGCGCCTCCAGGTGTGCCCGCGAAGCGATCTCCGGGACGACGCCGCCGAACCGGACGTGCTCGTCGACGCTGGACGCCACCTCGTCGGCCAACAATGTCACGGTGCCGTCAGCGTCGAGGCGGGCGATGCCGACTCCGGTTTCGTCGCAAGAGGTTTCGATCGCCAGGACTACGGTCATTTGCGCCGCTCCTCTCCCCCGCAAGCGGGAGGTGCCCCCACATCGCTTCGCTCTGCATCGTCGCCGGCGCGCGTCATCGGGCCTCCCGCCGCATGGTGTAGGCATCGGCGCCGCTGACTCGGTAGTAGCGCTTGCGCAGCCCCACTTGGGTGAACCCAACACTGCGATACAGCGCGATCGCCGGCGCATTGTCGGTGCGGACTTCGAGGTGGACGACTGCGTCGGCCGCGAAGTCCAGCAGTTCGTCCAGCAGCCGGCGGCCGACGCCGCGGCCTTGGTACGCCGGATCGACGCCGATGGTGTGCACTTCGTATTCGAACGGCGGCGTGCGGCCCAGCCGCGAAATACCGCCGTAGCCGATCAGCGTGTCGCCGCCATCAGCACCGGCGCGGGCGGCCACGTAGTGATTGTGCGTGGCGGCAAGCTCGCGGACGAACGCGGCCGTCGGCCAAGGGTCGTCACCGGGAAACAGCACCGCCTCCAACTCCGCGCAGCGTTCGGCGTCGGCTACCGTCAACGCGCCGATCGTGATCGTCATTGAGCGCTCCGCTCGGCGAGCGTCTTGGCGTCCGGCCGACGCAGATACAGCGGCACCAGCGGCGCCGGGTTGTCGGACCATTTGGTCACCGCGGCCACTAGTCCGGCCGGTGTCGGGTGCGACGGCTCGCACACCGGCAACCCGAACAGCGCCGCGTGTTCCGGCGAGCCGGCCACCGCCTCGACAACGCCCGGGTCGACGGCGGCCGGGGCGCTGACCGCCGGACCGTCGATTCGGACGCCATCGCGATAACGAGCCCAGTACACCTCGCGCCGGCGGGCGTCGGTGACCACCAGCGTCTCTCCGGTGGTCAGCCCGCCGATGGCATCGAGGCTGCAGACCCCGTACACCGGGATGCCGAGTGCGTGCCCGTAGGCCGCAGCGGTTGCCATACCCACCCGCAGGCCGGTGAACGGGCCCGGGCCGCACCCCACCACCACGGCGCCCAGGTCGGCCATACTCAGCCCGGCATCGGCTAACGCGCCCAACACATTCGGGGTGATCCGTTCGGCGTGCGCGCGGGGATCGACGGTGACCCGCTCGGCGACTAGCTCGCCGTCAGCCACGACGCCCGCCGTCACGGCGGGAGTTGCGGTGTCGATGGCCAGCACGAGACGGCTCACGGGCAGCTCCATTGCCACGTCGCGGTTCGCACGTCGGAGTTGCTGATGCGCTCGAGTCGGACGTGCAGGTGCCGATCAGACAGCCGTTCGGCAAGGCCCTCGCCCCACTCCACGACGACGACGGCATCGTCGAGTTCGGTGTCGAGATCCAGCGATTCGAGTTCGTCGAGCAGATCGGCGCCGGTGTGCTCCAGCAATCGGTAGACGTCGACGTGGATCATCGCCGGGGCGCCGGTCCGTCGTGCCGGATGCACGCGTGCCAGCACGAACGTCGGTGACGTCACGGGGCCGTCGACATCCATCGCCGCGGCAATCCCCTTGGCCAGCACCGTTTTTCCAGCACCGAGCGGCCCGGAGAGTACCACGACGTCACCGGCCCGCAGCTGGCCACCGAGACGTGAACCGAGCGCGACGGTCTCTTCGACACCGGGCAGCGTCGCCATGCCGGACTGAGTCTCAGTCACGGCGCAGGATCCGATTGCGCCACCGCTGGCTCAGCGCTGCGAATCTGCTCGGGGTAGCCCGCTTGACCAATCGCACCAACCCGTCGTTGATCGGTTCCGGCTTGGACAGCAACACCAGATGGCCTGACTTGGCGACGATGACCAGCTCGGAATCCGGCAGTGCGTCGGCCATTTTCGTCGAGTACTCGTCGGGGGTAACCAAGTCGTGGTCGCCGCAGACGACCAGTGTCGGGATGGTCGCCAGCGTCGGCAGCGCCGCCGTCTCGTCGTGTACTTCCAACGCATGCAGGAATTCCATCAGGGTCGGGATCGGGGTGTCGAGCATCATCCTCTCGGAGAACGCCACGACGCTGGGACTGACGTTCAGGTCGGCGTAGGACGCTGCCCGCAGAATCGGCCCGATTACCGAGCGGCCCACGTTGCGGCCGCGTTGAACCAGCTTGGGCGCCGACCGTGCGGCTCGCCGAACGGCCTCTAGCGCAGGGTTGTTCAGAATCTCACCCAGCGGGGACTTCGCCACCCCTTCGGCCGCAGACGAAATCAACGCGGCCCCGACAATGCGGTTGCCGTAGTGGTGAGGGTACTGCCGGGCGTGCGACAACACCGTCATCCCACCCATCGAATGGCCGACCACCACGACCGGGCCGCGTGGCGCGATCACCTGCAGCACGGTCTCCAAGTCCATGCCCAGCTGTGCAATCGTGTAGGTCTCCGGTGGAGCGTCGCCGGAGCGGCCGTGGCCGCGCTGGTCGTAGAAGATCATCCGGACCTGTGGACCCCACTCGTCGGACAGCCGCATGCGCTGAAAGTGGAAGGCGCCCATTCGAAGACAGAACCCGTGCGCGAACACCACGGTCACTGGCGCGTCGGCGGGCCCGACCTCGCGCACCGCCAGCGGCACGCCGTCGGGCGTCGTCACCATATAGCTGCGGTCGCCATCGAGCGTCTCGAAATCCTCGTTGGCATAGGGGTCTTCGATTACTGCACGCCGCGTCATCGAGCGGGCCGCCGTAACGCCCGCGATGGTGCCCACCGCGCCTAGGCCCGCGGCACCGGCCAGCCACCTTGCCAGCCCCGCCCTGTCCATGTGGGAGCCGTCATGATTCTTACCGCTCAACGATTTCCGGCCTCGCGGTAGGTTCTGGTGATACGTCCCCGTGGGCTGGTCACCACTTCGTAATGGATGGTGCCCAGCAGATCGGCCCAGTCCTGTGCGGTGGGTTCGCCGCCGATGCCGGGACCGAAGAGGATCGCCTCGTCGCCTTCGGTGACGTCGACGTGTCCCTGACCGAGGTCGACCACGAACTGGTCCATGCAGATCCGCCCGACCCCGGGCCGCCGCCTGCCGTTGATCAGCACGTCCAGCCGGCCACCCAGGGAGCGGAAAACGCCGTCCGCGTAGCCGACCGGCATCAGCGCGACGGTGGTGTCACGCTCGGCGATCCAGGTGTGCCCATACGACACGCCCTCACCGGCGCGAACCGACTTCACCAGTGCAACAGTGCATTTCACCGTCATCGCGGGAATCAGACCCATGTCGCCCAGGCTGGGCACGGGGCTTAGACCGTACACCGCGATCCCGGGCCGGACCATGTCGAAGGCCAGGTCTGGACGCGACATCGTCGACGACGAATTCGACAGGTGCGCCACCTCGAAGTGCACTCCCTGGTCTCGCGTCTGCGCGACGATGTCGGTAAACCGTTGAGCCTGAACATTATTGATCGGGTTGTCGGGTTCGTCGGCGAAAACCATGTGCGACATCAGCCCCCGTAGCCGAACGGCATCCTCGGCGACAGCTTGGCGCAACGCGGGCAGCATGGACGGGTAGTGCCCCAGCGGCACACCGTTGCGGTTCAGCCCGGTATCCACCTTGACGGTCACGGTGGCCGTGCGACCGGTGCGACGGGCTGCATCCAACAGCTCCTCGAGCTGACGCTCCGAGGACACCGCGATCTCCACGTCGGCCAGCAGCGCGGGACCGAAGTCGATGCCGGGCGGATGCAGCCAGGCCAGCACCGGGGCGGTGATGCCGTCGGCGCGCAGCGCCAGCGCCTCGTCGACGGTGGCGACGCCCAGTTCGGCGGCGCCGGCGGCCAGCGCGGTCCGGGCAACCGGAGTGGCGCCGTGGCCGTAGCCGTTGGCCTTGACGACAGCCATCACCTGCGCAGCACCGGCGTGCTCGCGCAGCACCCGCACGTTGTGCGCAATGGCGCCCAGGTCCACCGCGGCCTCAGCGAGCACGCCCGGCGTCAGGGATGTCGGGGTAACGGCCACGGCCGCCATTGTCCCAGAGCAGACTCCGCGGGCCGTATTCCGGCAGGTCAGTGTGCGAAGTGCTCGGCTTTGTAGTGCCCGCCGGGCTTGACCTTGTCCAGGGAGGCAAACGCGGTGTGGGCGTCGTCGTGCAGCGCCCTGGCCAGGTCGGCTGACAGGCCTTCGCGCACCACGATGCGCAGCACCGAGATGTCGGTGGCGTTGTCCGGCATCGTGTAGGCCGGCACCTGCCACCCGAAGCCGCGTAGCTCGTGGGAGACGTCGAACTCGGTGTAGCCCAGGCCGCGGGCCAGCCGGAAGGCGACGACGGGGATCGCCGACCCGTCCGAGATCACCTCACAGTGGTCGGCTTCGCGCAGCTGCTCACCCAGCCAGCGGGCGGTCTGCGACAAACTCTGCATGACCTGCGTGTAGCCCTCGCGGCCCAGCCGCAGGAAGTTGTAGTACTGGCCGATCACCTGGTTGCCCGCGCGCGAGAAGTTCAGCGTGAAGGTCGGCATGTCGCCGCCCAGGTAGTTGACCCGGAACACCAGCTCCTCGGGCAAGTACTCCTTGCTGCGC
>DATFYT010000237.1:0-22065 GCA_035314925.1 Mycobacterium sp.
AGCGCATCGAAAACGCCCATCCCGGAAGGTTTTTGCTGGGCATCGGGGTAGGCCACCGCGAGCACACCGAGGAGTACGTCAAGCCCTACGACGCGCTGGTCGATTACCTCGACGAGCTCGACAACGCGATGGTGCCGACCAGTCGTCGCGTGCTCGCCGCGCTGGGCCCCAAGGTGCTGAAGCTGGCCGCCGAGCGCAGCGCGGGCGCGCATCCGTATCTGACCACGCCGCAACACACGGCCAAGGCGCGCGGAGAGATGGGCAACTCGGTGTTCTTGGCACCGGAGCACAAGGTGGTGCTGACCACCGACGCCGACGAGGCCCGCCGGATTGGCCGCGAGACCGTCGATCACTATCTGGGCCTGAGCAACTACGTGAACAACTGGCTGCGGCTCGGCTTCAGCGAAGACGACGTGCGCAGGCCCGGCAGCGACCGGCTGATCGACGCGGTGGTGGCCTACGGCACCCCGGAGGCGATCGTGCAGCGCCTCAACGAGCATCTGGAGGCCGGCGCCGATCACGTGGCGATCCAGGTGCTGGGCGGCTGGACTCCAGAGACGCTTCTTCCGGTGCTGAGCGAATTGGCCGGGCCGCTGGGGCTGACGCCCGCCAGCTGATCAGGCCGACGAAGTGGTCACGCGGGGCGTCGCACGAATCGCTTGCGTCGTCTGCGCGGTGGGCGCGCTATGGCTAGCCTTCTCGACTTATAGCACCGTGGTCTTGGCTGGCTTTCCGACGGACACGTCACCGACTACGACAAAGCGGCTGATGCGCCGCTACGGGTTTTCAGCTACGTGGAGGCGGGATTCGGTCTGCTATTTCTGGCCCTCGCTTTTTCGCCGATCAAGGCCCGACGGCGTGCCGTGGGTCTGCTCGTGTGCCTGATCGCGTTGGTCCTTGTCGCAGTGGTCGCACAGGTCGGCGTCCCGTGGTATTTCGGCACCCATCTCGGTCTCGATAACGGAATTGGCGGCTAGCCCGGGGCCCGCGAAGTCGCCGGGCTAAGGTCTGTCCATGCGGCTGCTGGTGACCGGCGGCGCCGGCTTCATCGGCGCCAACTTCGTGCACACCACCGTGCACGATCATCCGAACGACGCGGTGACCGTGCTCGACGCCATGACGTATGCCGGGAGTCGCGAATCGCTGGCGCCGGTCGAAAACGACATCAGGCTGGTGCAGGGTGATGTCACCGATGCCGAGTTGGTTTCGCGGTTGGTGGCCGAATCGGATGCGGTGGTGCATTTCGCGGCCGAGACCCACGTGGATAACTCGCTGGCCGATCCGGCGTCGTTTGTGCACGCCAACGTGATCGGGACGTTCACCATTCTGGAGGCGATACGCCGGCACGGGGTGCGGCTGCATCACGTGTCCACCGATGAGGTGTACGGCGATCTGGCGCTCGACGATCCGCAACGATTCACCGAGTCCACGCCCTATAACCCGTCGAGTCCCTATTCGTCGACCAAGGCCGCCTCTGACATGCTGGTGCGGGGTTGGGTGCGTTCCTACGGCGTGCGTGCGACGATCTCGAACTGCTCCAACAACTATGGGCCTTATCAGCACGTGGAGAAGTTCATTCCCCGCCAGATCACCAACGTGCTGACCGGGCGGCGGCCGAAGCTGTACGGCGAGGGCGCCAACGTGCGCGATTGGATTCACGTCGGTGACCACAACGACGCGGTCCGGCGCATCCTGGACTGCGGCCAGGCCGGGCGGACCTATCTGATCGGCGCCGGGGGCGAGCGCGACAACCTCTCGGTGCTGCGCACGCTGCTCGAGCTGATGGGCCGCGATCCCGACGACTTCGACTATGTTGTCGACCGCGCCGGACACGACCTGCGCTATGCCATTGATCCCACCCTGTTGTGCAACGAATTGGGTTGGGCGCCAAAGTACACCGATTTCAGCGAGGGCCTGCGCGCCACCATCGAGTGGTATCGGGACAACGAATCATGGTGGGCTCCGCTGAAAGCTGCCGTTGAAGCCCGCTACGAGCAACGGGGTCAGTGACATGGGGGTGCGTGAACTCGACATCGCCGGCGCGTGGGAGATCACGCCGCAACTGCATGCCGATTCGCGTGGACTGTTCTTCGAGTGGCTCACCGACCGCGCCTTTGCCGGGTTCGCCGGTCACCGGCTCGATGTCCGGCAGGCGAACTGTTCGGTATCGGCCGCCGGTGTGCTGCGCGGCCTGCATTTTGCCAAGCTGCCGCCGAGCCAGGCCAAATATGTGACCTGCCTTTCCGGGTCGGTGTTCGACGTTGTCGTCGACATCCGCGTGGGCTCACCGACTTTCGGGCGATGGGACTCGGTGCTGCTTGACGACCGCGACCACAGAACGATCTACATCTCCGAAGGTCTCGCGCATGGTTTCTGTGCGCTACAGGACAACTCGACGGTGATGTATCTGTGCTCGTCGGAATACAACCCGCAACGCGAGCACACCATCGCCCCGACCGACCCGGCGCTGGCGATCGACTGGCCGAGCGGACACGAGTTGGTGTTGTCCGGCCGCGACGCCGCCGCACCCACTTTGGACGAGGTCCGCGCCGCCGGTCTGCTGCCGACTTGGGAGGAGACCCAGACGTTTATTCATGGTTTGTCTGGAGACGGACAGGGATGACGAACCCCTTCGGCGCTCCTCTGCTCGCGGTGATCCTATGCGCAGCAACGCTAACCGCTTGTTCCAACAAGAGCGCTGAGCCGAGTTCTCAGCCCGTCCGAAGTTCGGCTTCTGCGACTGCGACTCCGACCGTGCAGACAAGCCCTGCGGGCGGCCCCAGCAGAGCAGAACTCACGTTGAACGGACACATCCACAAGATTTCCGGACCGGTCAATTGCACGGCCCAGGAAGCCAATCCGAGCGGTACACCGCCATTGGGTAACTTAGCCATCAGCGCCAGCGACGAAACGGCGTCGTTCGCCATGTCGTGGTTGTCGAACACCCCGTCGCCGCTCATGGCCCTAACATTCAATTACGAGCTTGATGGCGGCGAGTACACCATGCCCTACTCCTCCCAGCCACCGAATGTTGAAGCGACCGCGCAGGGCAACAACTACACGGTAAAAGGGACTCCCCCAGTGCTGGCGCCGGGTGAGAGCACGTTGACGAAGAATATGCCCGTCGAGATACACGCCACCTGCCCATGACCACGCCTCCTGCTGCGCAACAAGCGGTTTGATTCGGGCTTTCGCGGGTATCCGACTCCGGAGCACGAGAGTGAGATCTCGTCGGGCGCAAAGGAGGTCATCATTCTTCATCAATTGATCCTGGCGGCGTACAGCCAGCCGGAGGCCGCAGGCTTTATTCTGCGCGGCATCAAAGGCATTTTCGTTGCCATCGGCAGCATTATTGCGGCGATTGTTTGCGCGGTTATCGCCGCGATGAAGGGCCGCAACCCATTCGGCTGGGGCATCCTCGGACTATTCTTCAGCATCCTCACGCTGATCGTGGTGATTGTGATCCCGTCCAAGAAGTAGTCCGCGCGTCTAGAACGGCGGCGGTTCGTCGTTGGCGATGATCCGCAGCTTTTCGCGGTGCTGTTCTCGCTGTCGCACCCGCTGATTGTGTCGGCGTTCGGCGGTGATGCGTGCCGCGCGGTTTTGGGTGCGTGTGCGTTGGCGTTTGGGCATCATCGCGGTGCGGTCGGTGCAGCGCGGCCGGTGGGGAATCGGGTCTAGCGCGCCGGTCGGTACGCACAGGCTAGGAAACAACAGCGCGCTGCCCGCGGTGGTGATGTAGGTCTGCCCGGACGGTGATGTCCAGATCACCGTGGCATCCGGCAGTTGTTGGTCAGACCAGCCCCAGAACGTTTTCAGCAAATGATGCAGGCGGCATAGCGATTTGAGGTTGGACGCATGGGTGGGCCCGCCGTCGGCGTGAGCGATGGTGTGGTCGATGTCGCAGTGCACCGCGGGCCGATCGCAACCGGGGAACCGGCACGTCAAATCCCGGCAGCGGACAAAGTCGGCCAACGCCTGCGACGGGATGTAGCCGGGTTCGGGTGGCGCATCGGCCGGATGCACCAGTGGCCGGAGCTTGGCCGAACGAGCAAGTTCGGCGACCAGTTCGGCGGGGACGAGCGCATCGGCTCCGATCATCGAACCCGGCGCCTGCCCGGTGCCATCGAGGCTGGCCTGCTCGGCGACGACATGAATCACCACCGGAATGGGCGGCGGGGACGTACTTGTCGGGCAGTCGGGTTGGCCGCAGCGACAGGCCAGCCGATCGCCACCGGCGGCCAGCGCCCCCATCGCATCGGCGCGGCGCTGGTTGCGAGTGCGCGGATCACCGGCACACACGGTGGAGGCCAACGCATCTAGCCGCGCATCCACTGCGTGTGCGTCGGTGACAAACAGCCGGCCGAACACTTCAGTCAGGCCGTCGCCGCTGTCCCAGATCGACAACTCGCGATCTGTATGGCGTTCCCGACGGCGGCGGACGGCATCGCGGTCGGCACGCGCCACGATCCGATCCACCTGAGCGGCGAGCCGGCCCTGCGTCATCGCGGGCCACCGGCACGCCTTGAGAGCCACTTCGGCATCGACGGCGGCCATCACCTCAGCGTCGGTGATCAAGTCAGTGCGGTAGACGATCGTCTTAAACGTCCGGTAGTCGATATCGCCGGCTACCAGCAGTGCGCCCACCTGTGGCAGCCGCAACCGCATCGCCCGCGCGTAGTCCAAATAGCTGGCCGCCAGCGCCTGGGTGATGCCCAGCGCCGTGGCCACCTCGGCGGTGATCACGTCCTGGGTGTCGGTGCACCACGTCTCCCGTTCGCCGAACCGACGCAGCCACAACAGGTCGAGCTCCCCGATCACCGCGAGCCGCTGTCCGGCTGCCTGATTCTCCGCCCGCGACGCCGCACGCAACCGCGACACCACCGCCGAAGTCTGTTCGAACATACATTCGACTATGCCACAGCCGTCCGACAAAATGCGGCCGGCGCATCGGTCGAGTCGCCGACGACCGCTACCGTGCCCGGTGGTTCCGAGCCAGACGTTCGCACGAGCGCCGCGACAGGCCGTCCCCGCGCGAGCAGTTCGGCACACACCACCCTGCCCACGAACCCCCTGGCCCCGGTCACCAGCATTACCGCGCTGCCCTCGCGAGCTGGTGGACGGCTTCGGCGATCTCTTCGGGGCAATCTTCCTGTACAAAGTGCTTGCCCGGTAGCAGGATCGCGTCATCGAGTCCGGCCGCAAGCTGCGCTTGCACGCCGTAGCGGCGCCACGTCAACATGCGATCGCGCACCCCCCACACGACCTGGACGGGATACGGCCTGTCCCGCAACGCCGCCAGATAGCGGCGTTGTTTGTCGGCGGTCGCCTCGAAGCCCCGCATGATCTGCAGAAACGCGCGGCCGCCGTCGTCGCCGAGCAATAACGGTACATAGCAGGCGATTTCGGCGGCTGGCACCCGTCGCGTCACGCCCAGGGCTCGCATCAATGCCATGAAGATCCCCGGCAGCCGAATGGATTTCAGCCACGCCTCCCCCATGACCGGATGCGCGAACGGTTCCATCACCCATGGCCGGTGGAACGATTCGACGGCAATAGTCGTGTTGAGAATCGTCAGGGACCGAACTCGGTGCGGCTCGGCGGCGGCTACCTCGAGCCCGATCGGGCCGCCGATATCGTGCACCACCAAGTGGAAGCGATCCAGTTCCAGTGCGTCGATGGCGGATCCGAGCCAGCGGCCCAGCCCGGTCCAGCTGTAGTCGGCGTCCACAGGCCGCTCGGCTAACCCCAGCCCTGGGAGATCGACCGCGATGCCGCGCAGTCCCCGCGGTGCCAGCGCGGGCAATACTTTTCGGTAGAGGTAAGCCGAGGCGGGCACCCCGTGCACGCACACCACCGCCTCGCCATCGCGTGGGCCCTCGTCGAGCACGAACGACCGGATGCCGCCCGCGGTGAATACGTGGCCCGACGCGCGATGCCGGTCCAGCAGCGAAGTCGTCACGCGGTGGCCAGCCCGAGGAGTTCGTCCACCGACCACTGATCGTCGGCGTGCTCGCCATACTTGCGTGCAACGACTGCGCCGTCGGTGGCGATCAGGAAATCGGCCGGCATGCCCAGGTGATTCTCCGTGGGTCCCAAGGCGCCGGCGAGTGATCGCGCTGATCGGGTCTCTCGCATGCCTCGGCCGACGGCACGCGCCACGTTTCGGTTGAGCATCCCGCGTATGGAGTTGTGTACGCCAAACTCGTCGTAAAGCTTGCGATTGGGATCGGCCACCACGGCGAACGGCAGTTCGGCCACGTAACGGCGAAGCCGGTCGGCGGAGGAATGAAAAACCACGACCTCGGTGACGCCGGCCGTGGTGATTTCGTTGTGCCGGGATGCCACCTCGTGCATGTGCAGGCTGCAGATCGGACAGCCGGCGAACCGTCGAAACTGCAGATGGACGAGTCCGTCGGCGGCCGGAAGCGCGACGGCGGCTCCCTCGACCGTTGTCAACATCCGCGCGTTGACCCTGTCACCCGTGTTCAGCACGGCACCCTCCGTTATTGAGTCGAGCAACTCCATATCATGGGGTCTGAAGTATTGAGTAGACTCACTTCAAATGTCAACCCCCACCGAAGCTAGCATCCGCCGCCCCGGACGCCCCGCACAGTTCGACCGGGACAACGCGCTCGCCGCGCTGCTGCGGCTGCTGTGGAGCAAAGGCTACGACGCGGCCACTCAGGAGGAGATGCTCGCCGCGACCGGGCTGTCGTCCTCGACGCTGTACCGATCGTTTGGTACCAAGGCCAACATTCTCGAGGCGGCATTGGCGCGATATCTGGCATTGGTCGATGAAATGTTCGCGCCGCTGGAGCATGGCCGCCGGGGGGTGGCGGACGTGAACGCGTTTCTCGACCACATCCGAGCGCAGCTCGACGGCCCGATGAGCAACGCCGGATGTCTGGTGTGGAACACCATGCAGAATCCGATCAACGCCGACCCGCGCATCAAGACCCTGACCGAACGGCACATGCAACGGCTGCGTCGAGGCTTGACCACGGCGCTGCAGCGCGCCGCCGACGCCGGGGAACTGCCGCCGTCGGCGCCCAAGAGTCTTGCCGATGCCCTGCGCGCCGGGGTGCTGGGCGTACAGGCGCGCGGGCGGGCCGGCGATATCGAAGACGCGATCACCCTGCTCGACGGGCTGCGGGCACTGCTGGGTCGCCGTGAACCTTAAGGCGCAGAGAGCCGGTTGTGAGGTAGCCCGCAATCGGCACTACGACGCGGCCACTGTGCAACGTCAGCGGTTGCTCAGCGTGGTGGCCGTGATCGGGGGCTCTGTCACGGCGGGCTTCGGCGTCATGCAGTTGATCTTCAGTGATAGCTTCGGGTACCTCGGGTTTGTCAACCTTGGCACTGCCGCCCTCTACGCGGTCATCCCATCGTTGTATCGATTCGGTGAGCTGGTCGCGCCGCTCGCTTTGATCATGGTGGCCTATCTGTCGATGACCTTCATGTGCTGGCATTTAGGCACCGGCACCGGTGTTCAGTTCTACTTTCTGATCGCAGCCGTAGCAGCTGTCATGGTGGTCGGTATCGAGCGCATCTGGCTGGCCATCGCAGCTGCTGCCATCGGTGTAAGCCTTGTTATCACACTGGAATTCAGCGTCCCGCGTGACACCGGCGCTGAGCCCCCATGGTTCGTCACAGTGGGATTCATCGTCAACACCATCGGGGCCGGCGTGCTGGCAGTCGCGATGGTCTGGTACGGGCTGCGCCAGATCGCCAGCGCCGAGGCCGCGATGGAACAGGAATACCGGCGCTCCGAAGCATTGCTGGCCAACATCCTGCCGGCCAGCATCGCCAAACGGCTCAAGGACCGCTCGAATTCGATCATCGCCGACAAATACGATGACGCCTCAATCCTTTTCGCAGATATCGCCGGCTACACCGAGCGGGCCAGCGACACCTCGCCGGAGGAGTTGGTCGCATTCCTCGACGACCTCTACACCAGCCTGGATGCGCTGGTAACCCGGCACGGTTTGGAGAAGGTGAAGACCAGCGGTGACGCGTACATGGTGGTCAGCGGCGTCCCACAACCGCGTCCCGACCACCTTGAAGCACTGGCCGGCCTCGCCCTCGACATCGCCGATGCCGTTGCCGGACTGACTGATTCGCGCGGGCGTGCCGTGCCGCTGCGGATCGGTATGGCCGGCGGACCCGTAGTAGCCGGCGTGGTCGGGTCGCAGCGCTTCTTCTACGACGTGTGGGGCGACGCCGTCAATGTCGCGTCCCGGATGGAGTCCACTGTGGCCGTTGGACGCATTCAAGTGCCGCAGCCGGCTTACGAACGACTCCGCGATCACTTTGTCTTCGAGGAACGTGGCGACGTCGAGGTCAAGGGCAAGGGCGTCATGCATACCTGGTATCTGGTTGGCCGAAACGGTGGCCGACCAGATACGCCGCCCACAGCCCGACTGTCAGCACTTCAGCGACCACGCTGACCACCGCGTGCGGTGACGGCTGCCATCCTTGCTCGGAAAACCCGAAGAGCCCGACGGTGCGCGACAACGCGAACGCGACCAGTGAGCCGCCGGCCAGCATGGCCGCGGCCCACCGAAGCCAGGCGGGCCCGCCGAGCAGGACCAGTGCCGCGAGGGCGAATGAAACGCTGGCCTGCACAATAAAGGAAGTGCCGATCATCGGAATATGCTGGTAGCCATGGATATACAGATAGGCATGGCTGATCCCGCTGACGGCGAGCGTCACGGCGATACCGATTCGCGTTGCAACCCCAGCGAATGTCATTGCAGTGTCCGTTCTTTCAATGCCAGCGCGTTTTGGCCTCGGGTGTAGCTGACCTCGCGGATGCCCAGCGCGTCGTGCAGCTTTCCGGCCGGCAGGGTGACGGGCTTGGGCGCCGGGCCGTCTCCGGGATGAGGCAGCGGATAGGCGGTGGTGGTCCCGCTGTAGAACGTCACGTTGCCTTCGGTCTTCGAAAATACCTGGTGGACATGGCCGTTGAGGCAGGTCACCGAGGAGAAGCGGCGTAGATGGCTCAGTGCCTCGGTGGCATCGTCGGTGCCCCAGCCCCAATTCGGATACATGGCGAACAGCGGGATATGGCTGAACACGATGATCGGGGTATCACTGGGCAGTGGCGCGACGTCTTTGGCAAGGAAGTCCAGCTGCTCGACACCCAAGTGCCCGAGCTTTTTCAAGTTGAGCGTGTTCACCAGTGCAATCACGTGCACACCGGCGATGTCGAGGCTGTACCAGCCGTCGCCGCGGGTTCCGGCGCCGAACGCACTTCGATATTTCTGGCCCGCGTCGTCGACCGAATCATGCTCGCCGGGCACGGTGAAGACGTGCGGCGTGCGCAACCCGGTCATCATTTGCTTGACCTGATCGAACTGATCGGGAGTGGCCAGGTGGGTGAGATCGCCAGTGTGGATGACGAAGTCGGGTGCGTACCCGAGGTTGTTGATCCGATCGATCGCACGACTAAACGACCCGACGACATCCGGGTTGGCCTTGCCGGAGAAGCCGATGTGGCTGTCGCTGATTTGAGCGAATCGCAGGGCGGGCCGGCTCTGAACCCGCGCGGCATCGGCGGTGCCGGCGACGTGGGAGATGACTTCGCCGCCGGCCACCGCCAGACCGACGGCCGCGCCGAACCATGCGCTGTGTCGGATGAGCTGACGGCGGCTCATCGTGTGCGGAGCGTCTGTCATGGCGTCACAACCACGGTGGCGTGCATGTACGGGTGGATCGAGCAGACGTAGTCGAACCTGCCCGCGGTCGGGAAAGCGTGGGAATACGTGGCCTGCGCGCCCATCCCGGGTGAATGAAACGACCCGTCGCTCGCGGCCACCGTGTGCGGTTCTTCATCGTGGTTGGTCCAGGTGACCGTGCTGCCCATGCGGACGGTCACCGTCGCGGGCACGAAGGCGAAGTTGTCGATGCTGACCGCGTCGCCTGCCACCGGCGCTGCCGGTGCGGTCACCGAAGCCGAGGTGCCCGCCGGAGCGTCGGGCATCGACGGCATTCCGCTCATGCCCGGCATTCCCGGCGTGGCACCGCTGATCGTGGCGAGGGTCGCTGACGGAGCAGTCCCCGATTGCGGCGATGAGCATCCGGCCAGCAGCAGCACTGCCAACAACACAACACGTGCGCCCTGATGTCGTCCGGGCATAACGATGCACCTCCATCGTCGGCGAATAAGTACGCGTCGCCAACAGATAGGGCGGTGGGTTACAGGCCGTCAGGCCGGCTCATTCGGGCGGGGCGGGACGAAGACCTCGATGGCGCCACCTTGTTCGCGAACCATCAACGTGGGCAACGGCTTCGGCGCGATCGGCAATTGATGGGTCAGGACCTGGCCGGCGGGCGAAAACGATGTCGAATGGCAGGGGCAGCGCAGCCGGTCGTCGGGCGCGTCGAACCACAACCGGCAGCCCTGATGGGTGCAGACTCCCGAGACGGCTTCAGGCTTGCCGTCGACGCGGCGAACGAATCCGACGACCGAGCCGAGATCGAACGGGTGCATGACTCCCTCGGGCACCTCTGCGCTGGCCGCAACGCGCGTCCAACGCCCGGTGTTGGGAGTGAGTTCGCCGGAGCCGTTGTCGTAGCCGTCGGCGACCTGCCCGCCGCCGATCACCGTTCGGTCGATCGACACCGCTGCGACCGCGGCCGCCGCGGCCGCCGACGTGCCGACGATGACGTGTCTGCGGGTCGCCCCGGGCTTACCCACCGGCTGCGAAGTCCCACTCGCTTGCGCGGCAAGACGCTGGCGCAGATCGGTGAGGAATTCCTCTCGGGGAGCATCGCTGCCCAGCCGCGCCGCCTGGAGATCGATGGCCGTCCGGATTTGCGCGGCTTCAAAGTCGTCGGGGCGGAACGGCTTAGGGCGCCGCCCCCGCAGCAGGTCATCGACATACCTGCGCAACCCACGCGCGTTCATGTTTCGTCCTTCTCGTTGACCTGTGCGGCCAGCCGCAATGCCCGATGCTGGAGCACCTTGGCGTTGGCGACGCTTACCCCGAGTTCAGCGGCCGACTCCTTGATCGAACGACCCTGCAGGAAACGCAGTTCCAGGATCCCCCGATAATTGTCCGGCAATCGTTCCAGAACCTCGGCCACCCGCTGGGGGGCGGTGCTGATCGCCTCTTCGCTCTCCGGCGGTTGCTCGATGTCGTCGTCGATCGAAGTGATCTCGCGTCCCAGCGTCTCGCGCCAGTGCGCGGCCAGCACCGTTCGCGCGGTGGCCCGTAGGTAAGCACGGACCTCGCCGACGCTGGCCGTCAACCGCATGGGTCGTAGCGCGGCCAGGAAGACTTCGGCCGTGAGGTCTTCGGCGTCGGCCCGGTTACCCACCCGAGCAAAGATAGTGCGATATACCCAGGTGGCGTTGTCTTGGTAGACCGCCTCCCAGTCCGGATAGCCGCCGTCGCGCACCACCCGCAAGGGTCGCGGGTCGACGGACTCGCCGTGTGCCGTCACATATCGCCTGCCTGTCAAGAGCGTGGCTGCGCTGAGAATAGCGCCGTGTCACAGGGTTCATAGCGGCTCGGGTTACACGGCGGCGAAGTTAGCGGTGGCGCTTCCCGGACCGGGGCGGATTGTCGCATTCACGGACAGGAGATCGGCGCGGCTGCCAGAATAAGCCCACGTTGCTCGCAGCCCGACTGAAGGATGACCGGAATGCCGGACGCAGCGCAGACCACGCAGCCACTCGAGCACGGCGCCGCACTGGACTACGACGCGTTTTTGTCCTACACCCACGGCGACCGGCCGGTGGTCTCCGGCATTCAGAAGGGGTTGCACCACATCGGTCGTCGGGTGGGACAGTTGCGGGCGCTGCGAGTCTTTCGCGACGACACCGACCTGACGGCAAGTCCCGACCTGTGGGGCCGCATCACCGACGCTCTCGACCGTTCTCGCTTCTTGATCGTGACGCTGTCGCCGCAAGCGGCTCAGTCGCATTGGGTCAACAAAGAAATCGCCTACTGGCTTGAGCATCGGGGACCCGAACGGCTGATGCTCGCGGTGGCCGACGGGCAGGTGCAGTGGGACGAGACGGGCCGACGTTTCGACCCGCAGGCATCGGATGCTGCCCCGCCGGCACTGACCGAATTGGGATCGCTACCGATCGAACCGGTCCACATTGATGTCACGGGTGACGAGCCGTGGGACGATCGCATCCCGGTTTTCCGCGACAAGGTTACGACGCTGGCCGCCGCGGTCCACGGTAAGGCCAAAGACCAATTAATCGCCGAGGACGTTCGCGCGCAGCGCCGGTTCCGGCAACTGCGGGCGGCGGCGATCGCCGCGCTTGCGGTGCTGACGGTGGTCGCGGTCGTGGCCGCGGTCGTCGCAGTGGTGCAGCGCCAGCACGCCATCGAGCGGCGAGACCAAGCCATCGCGCTGAAGCTAGAGACCGAAGCCAGCGCCATGCTCGCCGGCGTCGGCTCAGACGGCGACATCCGGGCCTTCCAGCAGCTACTGGCCGCCAGAACATTGGTACCCCCGCCCCACGACGGTCCGCTGCTGCACGCGTTGGCGGTCCGGAGCAATACCGAGAAAATTGTCGACACCGGCTCACCACTGATGAGTGTGGCGTTCAGCCCCAACGGCCACCTGGTCGCGACCGGCAGCCAGGACTTTGCGGTGCGCCGCTGGAATGCCGACACCGGCCAACCCCTCGGGCCTCCGCTGACCGGACACACCAACGAGGTCGATTGCCTGGCGTTCAGCCCCGATGGGCGCAAACTCGCCTCTGCCGGCGCTGACAACACGGCGCGGTTGTGGAACGCCGACACCGGCCAACCCCTCGGACCACCGCTGAGCGGACACACCAACACCGTGTGGAGTGTGGCTTTCAGTCCGGACGGCCATAAGCTCGCCACCGCCAGCGCAGACAGAACGGTGCGGTTGAGGAACGTCGACACCGGCAAACCCCTCGGACCACCGCTAACCGGGCACACCGGGGCGGTGCGCAGCGTGGCTTTCAGTCCCGACGGTCATAAGCTCGCCACCGGCAGCGCAGACAAAACGGTGCAGCTCTGGAACGTCGACACCGGCAAACCCCTCGGGCCGGCACTGAGGGGACACATCAACATCGTGACCAGCGTGGCGTTCAGCCCGGACGGCCACCGCCTCGCCTCCGGCAGCTTCGACGACAGCATCTGGCTGTGGGATGTGGACACTGTGGACACTGACCGCCCGGCAGGTTCTCCGCTGACCGGGCACACAAGTGTCGTCACCAGCGTGACGTTCAGCCCCGACGGCCACCGGCTGGCGTCGGCCAGCGTCGATCAAACGGTCCGGTTGTGGAATACCGACACCGGTCATCCTCTCGTCGTGGAAGCAGGACACACGGGCATCGTGTCGAGTGTGGCGTTCAGCCCCGACGGGCACCGCCTGGCATCGGCGAGCATGGACAAAACGTTGCGGTTCTGGGACGCGGACCAGCCGCTGACAGGTCATACCGACGCGGTGCAGAGCGTCGCATTCAGTCCGGACGGGCACCGGCTCGCCTCCGCCAGCGAGGACAAAACGGTGCGGCTGTGGAACGCCGACACCGACCAGCCCCTCGGGCCACCGTTGACCGGCCACACGGACGCGGTGAACAGCGTGGCGTTCAGCCCGGGTGGCCATCAACTCGCCTCCGCCGGCGAGGACAAAACAGTGCGGCTGTGGAACGCCGACACCGGCCAACCTCTCGGGCCACCGTTGACCGGCCACACTGGCGCGGTGCACAGTGTGGCGTTCAGCCCCGACGGCCACAAGCTCGCCTCCGCCAGTGCGGACGGGACGGTGCGGTTCTGGGATACCGACACCGGTAAGCCACTCGGACCACCGCTGACCGTCCACAGCGGCGTCAACAGCGTGGCCTTCAGTTCCGACGGGCACAAGCTCGCCACCGGCGGCGACGACTCTACGGTGCGGTTGTGGAACGCCGATACCGAAAAACCGCTGGGCGCACCGCTGACCGGGCCAACCGGCGCGGTGCTGAGTGTCGCATTCAGCCCCGACGGGCACCGGCTCGCCTCCGGCGACATCGACAACACGCTGCGGTTGTGGAACGTCGACACCGGACAACTCGCTGCGCCGCCGCTACTCGGGCACACCAACATGGTCTGGGGTGTGGCGTTCAGTCCCGACGGCCACGAGGTGGCCTCCGGGAGCCTCGATGACACCGTCCGGCTAGTCAACACCGACACCGGCCTGCCCCTGGCCGACCCCTTCACAGGGCACACGGATTGGGTGTATGGCGTGGCGTTCAGTCCCGACGGAAGCCGTGTCGCCAGCGCCAGCCAAGACACGACAATCCGGATATGGCCAACCGAAGCAAGTCCAAACGTGTTATGCGCCAAGCTCACCGCCAACATGAGCCATCAACAGTGGCGCGACCGGGTTTCCCCCGACGTCGCCTACACCGCCGTCTGCCCTGGCCTCCCCGTTCCCTCCGACTAACAAATTCCCCGACCAATCAACTTTCAAGGCGCGCCATGTCCGAAGCCATAGAAGCCGTGACCATACGCAAGTTGGGACAGCGAAGGTCGCGGCAGTACGACGCGTTCCTGGCCTGCATACATCACGATCGGTTGGTGGCCAACGGGATTCAGAAAGGCTTGCACCGCATCGGGCGGCGGGTCGGACAACTGCATGCGCTGCGGGTGTTTCGCGATGACACCGATCTCACCGCCGATCCGAAACGATTGCGAAAAGGCAGCGACGCACTAGACCGCGCCCGCTATTTGATCGTGGTGCTCTCGCCACAGGCTGCCTCATCTGAACGCGTCAACACCCAAATCAGTTACTGGCTCGAGCGCCGGGGACGCGAGCAGCTGATGCTGGTGCTGGCCGACGGCCATGTGGAGTGGGACGAAGGTGGCCACCGTTTCGACCCGCAGCTCTCCGACGCGGCGCCCCCCGCGCTGACCGAACCCGGGTCGCTGCCGGCCGAGCCGCTCTACCTCGACGTCAGCGGCGACGCGCCCTGGGATTACCGCTCGCCAGTCTTCCGGGACAAGGTCACCGCGCTGGCGGCCCCGATCCACGGCAAACCGAAGGACCAACTCGCCAGCGATGATCTGCGTGAGCAGCGGCGATTCCGCCGCCTGCGCCGCGCGGCGGTCGCGGCGCTGACCGTGCTGACGGTGATCGCCGTCGTTGCCGCAGGCATCGCCGCCGGACAGCGGCGAGACGCCAACCGGCAGCGCATTGCAGCCATTGCCCAGACCCTCGACGCCGGAGCCCAAGCCAGACTCGCCGGCGCCCTGCCGGGTGGCGATATCCGAGCCTTCCAGGAACTGCTGGCCGCGCGAGCGCTGCTCCCGTCCGGTCACGACGGGCCGCTGCTGCACGCACTCGCGATCAGGAGCAACACCGACACGATCGTCGACACCGGTGCGCCGCTCGCAGCGGTGGCATTCAGCCCCGACGGGCGCCTGCTGGCCACCGGCAGTCTGGACTACACGGTGCGGCTGTGGCAGGCCAACAGCGGACATCCCGTTCGGGCACCACTAAAGGGCCACACCAGATCGGTGACGAGCGTGGCGTTCAGCCCGGACGGGCGCAGGCTCGCCTCCGCCAGCTCGGACAAGACCGTGCGGCTATGGAACGCGGGCACCGGCCAACAACTCGGACCACCGCTCACCGGCCACACCGACGCGGTGGACGGCGTGGCGTTCAGCCCCGACGGACACAAGCTCGCCTCCGCCGGCGACGACAAAACCGTGCGGCTATGGAACGCCGACACCGGCCAACCCCTCGGACCACCGCTCACCGGCCACACCGGCGCGGTACGGAGCGTTGCGTTCAGCCCCGATGGGCACAAGATCGCGTCCGCCGGCACGGACAAGACCGTGCGGCTATGGAACGCCGACACCGGCCAACCCCTCGGACCACCGCTGACCGGCCACAACGGCGCGGTGAACAGTGTGGCGTTCAGCCCAGACGGACGTCGGCTGGCCAGCGCCAGCGCCGACCTCACCATCGGGGTGTGGGATATTGACGCCGGCCAACTCCTCGGCCAGCTCTCCGGCCACACCGGTCCAGTGCGAAGTGTCGCATTCAGCCCTGACGGGCACCGACTCGCCTCGGGGAGCCTCGATCAGACGGTGCGGTTGTGGAGCGCCGACACCGGCGCAGCTCAGGTCGTCGATACCGGGCACAACGGCGCGGTGACCGGTGTGGCGTTCAGCCCGGATGGACGCCATCTCGCGTCGACCGGAGTCGACTACACCTTCCGCATTTGGGAAGCCGGCCTGCCGGTACCGGCGACCACCGGGGTGGCGAGTGTCGCCTTCGACCCCCGCGGCCGTCGCCTCGCTTCTGGCAACCGCGACGCGACGATTCGGCTATGGGACCCCGACGCCGGCCGGTCCCTCGGACCACCGCTCACCGGGCACACCGACGCAGTGGACAGCGTGGCGTTCAGCCCCGACGGCCACAAGCTCGCCTCCGCCAGCCTCGACACGACGGTGCGGTTGTGGAACGCCGACACCGGTCAACCCCTCGGACCACCGCTCACCGGTCACACCGACGCGGTGCGCAGCGTGGCGTTCAGCCCCGATGGACACAAGCTCGCCTCCGCCAGCCGGGATGAGACGGTGCGGTTGTGGAACGTCGACACCCGCCAGCCCCTCGGACCACCGCTCACCGGGCACTTCGACGCTGTCAATGGCGTGGCTTTCAGCCCCGACGGACACAAGCTCGCCACTGCCAGCGCAGACGACACGGTGCGCCTTTGGAATGCCGACAGCGGCGAGGCCTTGGGGCCCCCGATGACCGGCCACCACGGCCCGGTGCAAAGTGTGGTTTTCAGCCCGGACGGACATAGGCTGGCCAGCGCCGGCGCCGACAACACGGTGCGGTTGGGGAACGCCGACACCGGCCAGCCCATCGGGGCCCCGCTGACCGGGCACACCAGCCCGGTGTGGAGTGTGGCGTTCAGCCCCGACGGACATGAGCTTGCTTCCGGCAGTGTCGACAAGACCGTGCGCTTGTGGAACGCCGACTCGGGGCAACCCATCGCCGATCCATTCACCGGCCATCGCGACAACGTCTACAGTGTGGCGTTCAGCCCTGACGGAAACCACATCGCCAGCGGCAGCACCGACGAGACGATCCGGTTGTGGCCCACTCACGCCGATCCAAAAGTGCTGTGCGACAAGATCACCGCCAACATGAGTCACCAGCAGTGGCGTGATTGGGTTGCCGCCGACATTCCCTACATCCCGCTCTGCCCGGACCTGCCGATCCCACCGGACTAGCTGGGCTAGGCCTTGATCGCCTTGACGAAATAGCCGCGCGGTACCCCGGGCACGTCGGCGGGAACCGCCGGATGCATCCATCGATTCCAGCGGTTTCCGGGCTCGGCGGCATCGGTCACGGTGGCGGTCCAGCCACGGTGCTCGACGAGTGCGGCCGGGGTGTCGCTGCCAAAGATCCACGGCGCGCCCAGCTTTGCCATGAACTCCAGGGTCGGTTGTAAGAACGGTGCCTCCAACATCGTCGTGCCGACGACGTCGTACAGCAGCACAGAACCCGGGGCCGACAGTGCGTCGACGCGTGCGAACAGGCGGTCGACATCCGACGCGTCGATGTACTGCAGTAGCCCCTCGATCAACCACACCGACCTCGATGACGGGGTAAATCCCTGTGACTGAAGCACTTTCGGCCAGTCATCGGCCAGGTCGACGCCGACCGCAACACGTTGGCAGCGGGGTCGCTCACCGGCCAGTCGTTCATCTTTGGCAGCGATCATATGGGGCTGGTCGATTTCGAAAACAGTGGTGCCGCGCTGCCATGGCAATCGAAAGGCGCGGGCGTCCATGCCCGCAGCGAGGATCACCACCTGCGAAACACCGTCGGCCTGGGCGCGCAGCAGCGCCTCGTCAAGGAACTTGGTGCGAACGACGATCGGCGCCGACGGCTGCCCAGTATCGGCGGCAGCCTCGGCGAGCAACCGCCGACCGTCCTCGCCGGCCAGGCGTTCGGCAAAGGGATCGCTGAAAAGTGCGTCATCGCGGGCGGATTCCTCGGCGCGCATCGCCGCGACAAGCAACCCGGTGGCCGCTATCGCTTGTTTGGTGTTGTCCATAGCCCCATCATCCGCACGCCGCGACCGGCGGTCTTGTAAATTTGTGCCGCTCGACGGGGACATGGCTGGGCAGCAGAATCCGTTGTTGGCTGTATTGCGTCGGCGTCATCCCGGTGAACGACTCAAAGTCCCGGACAAAGTGTGCCTGGTCGAAATAACCGACCTCGGCCGCGACGTGAGCGCCGCTCACCGGGCCGGCGCTGAGTAGCCGCAACGCCGCCTGCAGACGACGAACCCGCGCATATGCCTTCGGACACAGGCCCACCTCGGCGCGAAACAACGCGATGAGCCGCTTGGTGGACATGCCCACCAGGTCCTGGATGCCGGCCATCCGGATGGAGGGGTTGTCTTCGATCGCGGCCGTCGCTCCCCCAGACCTCGTCGATACCGACATACGCATCCTCCAAGTCGCCCAACGGGATTCCCAGAAACGGAAACGCGCCGCCGGGCCGGAAATGAAGCGCCATCACCGGCTCGCCGGCCACAATGTTCGACACATATGAGGCGGCGTGGGATCCGGTGATGAACGCGGGCGGAACGCCCAAGCGCGTCTTGCCGTCGGCGGCGTAGAAGTGCAGCTGCTGTCGTTGTCCGACGTCGAAGATGACGGTCACCGCACCGCGCGGCAAGGCCCGGCCCCAGTAATCGACCGCAGGGCTGCGCCAATCCCCGATGGACTCGACGTAGTCGCCTAGCGGGGAGACCGGCCGGAAAATGCGGGGGCCATCCCGACGACGATAGCTCAGCGCTCCCGCAGTTAGCGGCGACGACGTTTCGTCCGGTCGGCGTTATTGATGACCGCTGCCACCACAGTTGGGGTTGGCGGGCTTTGACGGCCATGCGCAGGCACTGACGTCGGTGGTACCGCCGTTGCCTCCTCCGCCAAACACGCCGTAGGTGTTGCCCTGCGTCCCGGTGTAGGTGGCGCCGCCGCTTGGTCCCCAGCCGCCTGAACTTAGGACCGTCACCGTCCAGCCCTTGCCTTCGAGCGCGGTCTTGTACGCGCCTAAGACGTCGGTCCCCCCGCCGTTGACCAGGAAGTGCATATGGATGCCGCTGTCCGGAATGGAGGTAGGGCCGTCGGTGCGCTGGGTGTTCGCCGATGTGGGTATCAGCGATTGCAGTTGCGTTGCCGAGGCCGGCGACGTTGTGGTGGTCGCGGAGTTGGGCGAACTGCCGCAAGCCGATCCGACTAGACCGATCGCCATCGCAGCGGCTGCCAAAGCGTAAATGTTGCGGCTCATGATCGCCCCCTAGCGTCATGCGCACCGTATCAACGGATCACGGACACCAGGGCGGGATCGGGCAGAAGTTGAGACCCGGCGGCGGTGGAGGCGGCGGTGGCGGTGGCTCGTCTCCGGGCCTTCCGGGTGGTCCGGTGGGCAGCCAGGCCAGGATTGTGGCGCGGGAATGCGTTGGGCCTCGGCCGCGCCTGCGCCCACCACACCGCTCCACAACAGCAGACTCGTCGCCAGTCCCACGATTAGTCGCGTCATAACCTGGGATTCTCCTCGCCGGCAGCTTCGTGCGAATCAGAAATGTTCCCTATTTTCCGACGCTTCGGCGACTCGGCCCGCTTGCACGGCGGCAACCCATTTACTAGGATGTCCTAGTAACCCACCTACTTCTTTCGCGTACCCGAGGGCATCCATGACCGCACACATCACCCACTTCATCGATGGCAAACGCTCGGCCGGGCAGTCTGGTCGCACCGCCGAGGTGTTCAATCCCAACACCGGCCAGGTGCAGTCGCTGGTACCGATGGGCAGCAAGAGCGAGGTCGACGCCGCGGTGGCCTCGGCGGCGGAGGCGCAAAAAGAGTGGGCCGCGTTCAATCCGCAGCGCCGGGCGCGGGTGATGATGCGCTTCATCGAGTTGGTCAACGAGCATGTCGACGAAATCGCCGAGATGTTGTCACTCGAGCACGGCAAGACACTCGGCGACTCCCGTGGTGACATTCAGCGCGGCATCGAGGTGATCGAGTTCTGCATGGGGATCCCGCATCTGCTCAAGGGCGAATACAGCGAGGGCGCCGGCCCGGGCATCGACGTGTACTCGCTGCGTCAGCCGCTGGGCGTGGTCGCCGGAATCACCCCGTTTAACTTCCCGGCGATGATCCCGTTGTGGAAGGCCGGTCCGGCCCTGGCTTGCGGAAATGCGTTTGTGCTCAAGCCTTCTGAGCGCGACCCGTCGGTGCCGGTTCGCCTGGCCGAGTTGTTCATCGAGGCCGGTCTGCCACCCGGTGTGTTCCAGGTCGTGCACGGTGACAAGGAGGCCGTCGACGCGATCTTGACTCACCCGGACATCGCCGCCGTCGGGTTTGTCGGCAGTTCGGATATCGCGCAGTACATCTACTCGACGGCGACGAGCACCGGCAAGCGCGCGCAGTGCTTCGGCGGCGCAAAAAACCACATGATCGTGATGCCCGACGCGGACCTGGACCAGGCCGTCGACGCGCTGATCGGCGCCGGCTACGGGAGCGCCGGCGAGCGGTGCATGGCGATCAGCGTTGCGGTGCCGGTCGGCGAGCAGACCGCGGATCGGTTGCGCGCCAGGCTGGTTGAGCGAATCAAGGATCTACGGGTGGGCCACAGCCTGGACCCCAAGGCCGAGTACGGGCCGCTGGTTACCGAGGCCGCACTGGCCCGCGTGCGTGATTACATCGGCCAAGGTGTCGATGCCGGCGCTGAGATCGTCATCGACGGCCGCGAACGCGCCAGCGATGACCTGGCCTACGGTGACGCCAACCTGGAAGGCGGCTACTTCATCGGGCCCACCCTGTTCGACCACGTCACCCCCGAGATGTCGATCTACACCGACGAGATCTTCGGTCCGGTGCTGTGCATCGTGCGCGCTCACGACTACGAAGAGGCGCTGCGGCTGCCCAGCGAACATGAGTACGGCAACGGGGTGGCGGTCTTCACCCGCGACGGCGACACCGCGCGCGATTTCGTTTCCCGGGTGCAGGTGGGCATGGTCGGGGTCAACGTGCCGATCCCAGTCCCGGTGGCGTACCACACCTTTGGCGGCTGGAAGCGCTCCGGCTTCGGTGATCTCAACCAACACGGCCCGACCTCGATCCAGTTCTACACCAAGGTCAAGACCGTCACCTCGCGGTGGCCGTCCGGTATCAAAGACGGCGCCGAATTCGTCATTCCGACAATGAATTGACGCTTGATGCAATTCTTTGGTCTGGACGACGACGAGCGGGTCATCACCGAGACGGCGGCCGCGTTCGCGGCCAAACGGTTGGCCCCTCAAGCCCTGGAATGGGATGCGACGCATCACTTTCCGGTCGATGAGCTGCGTGAGGCGGCCGGACTCGGCATGGCGGCGATCTACTGCCGGGACGATGTGGGCGGCAGCGCCCTGCGCCGCCTGGACGGGGTGCGGATCTTCGAGCAGCTGGCGATGGCCTGCCCGACCAGCGCCGCATTCCTGTCCATCCACAACATGTGTGCCTGGATGATCGACGCGTTCGGCACCGCCGAGCAGCGTAAGGAATGGGTGCCGCGGCTGGCCTCGATGGATGTCATTGCCAGCTACTGCCTGACCGAGCCGGGTGCCGGCTCGGATGCCGGCGCGCTGAGCACGCGTGCGGTCAAGCAGGGTGGCGATTATGTGCTCGACGGCGTCAAGCAGTTCATCTCCGGAGCCGGGGCCTCCGACGTGTATGTGGTGATGGCGCGCACCGGAGCCGAGGGTCCACGCGGAATATCGGCGTTCATCGTCGAAAAGGACACTCCGGGGCTGAGTTTCGGCGGTCAAGAAGAGAAGATGGGCTGGAACGCCCAGCCGACGGCACAGGTTGTCTTCGAGGGCGTTCGGGTGCCGGCCGATGCGATGCTGGGCGGGCAGGACGGCGAAGGCACCGGCTTCGGCATCGCGATGAACGGTCTCAACGGTGGCCGGATCAATATCGCCGCCTGTTCGCTCGGCGGGGCGCAGGCCGCGTTCGACAAGTCGGCCGAATATCTCGCCCACCGGCAGGCATTCGGGTCCGC
>DATFYT010000238.1:0-2475 GCA_035314925.1 Mycobacterium sp.
CGACGGGCAGCTACGACCTAGTCATCGGCGCGGACGGGCTGCACTCCGGCACGCGCAGGTTGGTGTTCGGCCCGGAAAAGCGGTACGTCACCCAACTGGGTCAGTGTTTCGGATTCTTCGACATCGAAAACCGTCTGCGGCTTGACCATTGCGGCATGGCCTACATCGATGCCGGCCGAACCGCGGCCCTGCAGGGCATCGACCCTGACAAGCCGGCCCGAGCGAGCTTGTTCCTCAGCGACCCTCAGGTCGCCTTCGACTATCGCGACACCGAAGGCAACAAGCGGCTGTTCGTCGAGAGGTACGCGGGGATGGGGTGGGAAGTTCCCGCGTTGCTCGACGGCCTCGCCGAAGCTCCGGAGGTGTACTTCGATTCGATCGCCCAAGTCCACCTGGATTCGTACGCGCGGGGACGGGTATGCCTGACCGGCGATGCGGCCTGGTGCGCCTCGCCACGCTCGGGCATGGGCACGACTCTCGCGTTGGTCGGCTCCTACGTGCTGGCTCACGAAATGCAAGCGGCGGGTGACGATTACGCCGCGGCGTTCGCCCGATACCAGCGACTACTCGCGCCATACGTCGCGCGGTGTCAGAAGCTCGCGATCGACGCCCTGAAAACCGAACGCTTCTCCTCGGGCCGGCTAGCCCCGCTGCGCAACGTCGCTCTCCGGATGCTCCGCATCCCTGCCGTCAGCAAGCTGGTCGCCCGGCAGTCGCTGGCGGCGGCGCGTTCCTTCAGCCTGCCGAACTACTGAGCCGCCGCGCCGTGGCGGCCGGCACCGGCGGCGAAACGTCCGGCACCTTCCGTCGCTTCGGCGGCTACCCGCGAGATGCTGGCGAATTCGTAGTCCAGCGCTTCGGTTTCGGGTATCCCCCACTGATGCAATGCCGACAGCCGATCCGATCGCATGCTCTGCTGCGGCAGCGTGGCCAACTCGGCGGCCAGCTCCTCGGCGGCGGCGCGCGCTTGCCCTTTGGGCACAACACGATTGGCCAAGCCGATCGCCAGTGCTTCGGTGGCGTCGACCGCACGACCGGTGAGGATCATGTCCATCGCCCGGCTCTGCCCGATCAGCCGAGGCAGCCGGATCGTGCCACCGTCGATTAGCGGTACCCCCCACCGACGGCAGAACACCCCGAACACGGCGTCCTCCTCCGCGACTCGCAGATCGCACCACAATGCCAGCTCCAGACCGCCGGCGACCGCGTAGCCACTGACCGCGGCAATCACCGGTTTTGACAACACCATTCGAGTCGGCCCCATCGGGCCGGGGCCCGTCCGGTGCACCGCGTTGGCGTGCGGCGTGCCGAACGCTTTCAAATCTGCTCCGGCGCAGAAGGTTCCGTGGTCGCCCCACAGCACCGCGACGGATGCGGTGTCGTCACGGTCGAACTCCTCGAACGCCTCGAACAGTCCGGTGGCGGTCGGTCCGTTGACCGCATTGCGGGCCTCGGGCCGGTTGAGGATCACGGTGGTCACCGAACCATGACGTTCTACGCGTACCGGATCGCTCATGTCGCCTCCACTAGTCGGATATCGTCGCGCCGCTGCAGCAGTTCAGTGGCGAAGTCGTTGTAGGCGGCACGCAGCCGCGAGCCGGGCCAGTCCGCGGGCAGCAATTCCTCCGGCAGCACCGGGTCAGTCAACAGATGGCGCACCATCGCCGCGGCCACCACGAAACCGGCGGGAACATCAGTGGCGTCCGACATGTCGGCGAGTAACCGGTGACCGGCGCGAGCCCAGGACTTCAGATCCCACAGCTGGCCGGCCAACTCGGCGGGGTCGTCGTCGCGGGCCTGCACGATGCGCACCCGGGCGCGATCCTCGTCGGCCAGGTCGAGCTCGAGGTTGTCCGGCCGCATCCACACGCCTTCACGGAGCTCACCGAAACGCTTGTGGTGCAGAGTCGTTCGCGAGGCCGCGCGGGTGCGGGCATCGGTGCCGATGCTGGTGACAATCAACGTGGTCCAGTAGCCTCGCCAAGGCCGCAGCTGGGGACGCATGGCGTCGTCCTGCCTGCGCTGGCGAGCGAGCAGTCGGTCAGCGAGCCGGTAGCCGTCGGCGGACCGGACCAGATCGCCGGCACTGACCATCCGGGTCAAGGCGACCCGCAACGTGGCCTCCTTGATGCCGAAGTCATTGGTGAGCCTGATCAATTCTGCCGCGCTGGCCCACGCCGGATGGGCGCCGAGCAGCACGCTGAGCACCACCGACCGGGCGGGCATGCGGGCCAGCGATTTCGGCATGGCGTTACACCTGGGACGCGCGACGGCCGTAATCACCGAACGGTTCGTCGCGGTGCTTGACCGCCTCGCGGAAGCCGTGCTCCACGGCGTCGGCGACGAATGCGTGGCCCTCGGGCGTGTGCCGGGCGACACCGTCGAACACCGTGCTGACCATTCTGCTGGTGGCCACACCCTGTTGCAGCAGTGCGGAATTGAGCGCGAGTTTAACCATGATCAACTGGTTGACCG
>DATFYT010000239.1:0-9308 GCA_035314925.1 Mycobacterium sp.
CCTGGGTGGAAGCCGGCAGCGCAGACACGGCACGAGAGATTCTCCTCGCGGTCGCCGCGGCGATCATGACGGTCATCGGAATCAACTTCTCAGTCACAATAGTCACTTTGACGCTGGCATCGACCCAGTTCGGACCCCGGATGCTGCGCAACTTCATCCGTGATCGCGGTACCCAGCTCACGCTGGGCACGTTTGTGGCGACCGCCGTGTACTGCGTGCTGGTCCTCTTGGCAATCGGCCCTGCAGAGCACGGGGTATTCGTGCCGCACTTTTCCGTCTCGGTCGTATTCCTGCTGGTGCTGGTCGATCTGGCGGTGCTCATCTATTTCCTGCACCACATCGCCATCCAGATCCAGCTTCCCTTCGTGATCGCAAGTGTCGCCAAAGATCTAACGCGCTACCTCGGGGTGCGAAAGCCCGACATCCGAATGTCCACCCGAGACGAGCCGGATGACACCGAAGAAATCGCAGCGCTGGTCGACACCATCAAGTCTTCCGGGGCGATGCTGCGTACCCCGAAAGGCGGCTATCTGCAGGCCATCCGCTACGACATGTTGATTCGCGCCGCGTCGGCCGCCGATGCGGTGGTGCACTTGCCTTATCGCCCGGGGAACTTCTTGGTAGAGGACAGTGAGCTCGCTGCTGTGTGGCCGCCCCAGGCTGCCGACCGCATCACCCGCCGCCTGAAACGCGCACAGGTCACCGGGCCGGTCCGCAACCTCGCTCAAGATCCCGCCTTCGGCATCGACCAACTGGTCGAGATCGCCATCCGGGCACTCTCTCCGGCGGTCAACGACACATACACTGCGCTGACGTGCGTGGACTGGCTCGCCAACACCCTGTGCAAGCTCGCGAAGGTGTGGACGCCGGCAGAGGCCTACCGGGACCGCACCGGTGCTATCCGGCTCATCTGCGAGCAGGTCAGTTACGAAAACTTGGTCCAGCGGTCATTCGACAAGATCCGCCAGGCCAGCCGCGGAATGCCCGCCCTGCTGATGCGCCAACTCGAAGCCCTCAAAGCGGTCATGGAGCAGACCACCGACCCCGACCAGGCCCGTGTACTGATGGACGAGGCCGCCATGATCCAGCGCGCCAACCTCGAGTCGGTGCCCGAAGAATTCGACCGCGTCGCCGTCGAACGCCGCTTCAACGCCGTAGCCAGCGCCTATGCCCGGTTGAGCGACTCTGCCGGCAACGATTTGCACCCGGAAAACGATCTTCACCTGACCGGGGATTCGGCATCGAGACTTAGCCCAAGTAGCGACCGGGGGGACCGCTCTGCCGTCGGGACGTCGTGATCCCTTGACTCGCCAGCAGTGAGAGAGTCCGAGGACGACGTGGATTGACCCGATAGATGCCCGCCCCCGGACACGACCGCGCGGGCGCAGTTGCGCCGCCATCCACCGCGGTCTCAACTGTCCAGATTCGGTCGGTTGCCCTTGTAGTTGAGTTGCCCCACGCCCGCCAGGTGGAGGATGACATCGTCATCAATGAGCCTCGTCAGCGTATGGATGAGGTCCGGGGGCCAAATCCGACCCCGGTGCGATACAGAAACGATTCGACGAATCGCCGACGTGTCCCACCTTTCCAAGGCGACTGCTAGCGCGCGCATCGCATCACGCCATCAGCACGTTGCGGGTATCTGGTCGACCCAGCCACCAGAGCAGGTATACCGAGCTGCGGCCCTGGCATCGGAATGGGCGAAAGCTAGAAGCTAGTGCCCATTCCGCTCAGTAGTTGTTGCAGGTGGCGGCGACCTGTTGGATCAGTCCAAAGTACTGCTGAGCCCTTGGTGAGCTCTCTATCCGCTGGGCCATCTCCAGGCGTTCACTCGGCGGCGCGGCGAGGAACCGTTGCAAAGCGGACTGCGCCAAGGACGATGAGTTGATTTGCGCGGCAGCTGCGGGATCTTGCGCGTTGAGCGCCGCCATCACCTGCGGGTAACTGCAGGTTGTGTTGACGATCGGACCCAGATCAGGATCTGCGGACGCAACCCCGGCCCCAACGGTCAACGACAATGCCAGACCGGCCACCGCGACACCCATTCTTGTCAAGCACATTTTGATCATTCGTGGGCCTCCTGGCAACTGATTGCACCGACTCTAATCGCCCAGCCCAGACCTGGCTTCGCCACGCCGATCGGGCACCCGGACTCGCCGCCGTTGGGGATCACTCATCCGTGACGCTGGCCAAGGCGCTGGCGACGGGGGATATGCTGTGCCCCAACCAGTTCCGACCTCAGTCAACTTCGACGCGTGGCCGACGCTGTCGGCGAGATTTAGAGAGGTGGCCGATGTCAGAGCGCAACGTGTTGGGCGGCCCGCTGGAACCCTGCGGCAGTGACCCGCTCACCGGCTTCTACCGCGACGGCTGCTGTTCGACCGGGCCGGAAGACCTGGGCCTACATACGATTTGCGCCGTGGTCACCGCCGAGTTCCTCGAGCATCAGCGTGCGATAGGCAACGATCTTTCGACACCAAGGCCACAGCTCCGGTTTCCCGGGCTGGTGCCCGGCGACCGCTGGTGTGTCACCGCCGGAAACTGGCTTCTGGCCTACCGCGATGGCTGCGCCGCTCCGGTGGTGCTGGCCTGCACCCACGAACGCACCCTCGACGTGGTGCCCCTTGAGGCGCTGCGGGCACACGCCGTCGACGTGCCCGACGACCTGGGCAGTTTGTAGACGCGCGACCGTTTTTGTTGCTTCAGCCCCCTTTCCGGGGGTTTCGCAAATTGTCGATGGACGCGCAGAATGCCGCCTAACATATGCCGCATACGCCCGCGAATTGAATAGTGCCGCGGCATCCGAACTGCAATAGCAAATGGAGACATCATGAAGCCGTTAGCGACATTGGCAGCGGGGGTCGCAATAGTGGGCGCAACGCTGGGCGTCGCCGGGACCGCACATGCCGGGGGACCGCCCAACGGCGGTGGCGGCGGTGGTGGTGCGCCCGCCGCTGCGCCCGGTCACTGCTCCGACGCTGACCTGACCGTCACCAATGGACCGATCGAGTCGGCCAGCACTATGCGCCGCGTGGTCGTGTCCTTCAAGAACACGTCGTCAAACCCGTGCGGGCTCGTCGGATACCCCGACGCGAACCTGGTGACCGCGGCCGGCGGTGTGCTGGTTCATGTCGAGAACCGACCTGCCTTGGCGGCACATGCCCTCACGCTGGCCCCGGGCGACGTCGCCACCGCAGACGTCGAGTCCTACGCGATCGACACCGGTACCGGGAACTCGTGCCCACGCGAGGGCACGCTGGTCGTCACGGCTCCCGGCGACTCCGTGTCGCACGAGTTGCCGGTCGCGCTGCCGATCTGCAGTGCGACCATCAGCTCCGTGGATTAAGGCCTGCGGCGTCATTCGAAAGTTGTTGCTATACAGCGACTTTCGTCCACATCGCGCAAAGAGTTGCGAGATACCGCCTGCGCTGGCGTGTTGCGCGGCTTATGATCGCCATACCGTTGGCAGATCACGCACAGGACACCCGAATGAGCTACCCCGCACCCGCCCCGCAGCCCGGCTGGTACCCCGACCCGTCCGGCGGGCCAGGGCAGCGTTATTTCGACGGCCACCAATGGACGATCAGTGCACCGCCGCCGCCGTCGATCGTCATCAACAACAACATCGTCGCCCCGGCGGGCGGGCCGAATACCGCACTGCACCTAGCCCTGACCTTGTTCACCTGCGGTATGTGGTTGCCGGTCTGGCTGATCATCGCGCTCATCGACAACCGGCAGGCGCGCGCGGTACGGCAGCCGAGCCGTACCAGTCCCGTGCTCATCGCCGTCGTGGCGGCGGTCGGCGGCCTGTATCTCCTCGGGCCTGCCATGACTGATTTCAGGTTTTTTCTTGGCCTGATGGCCGTGGCCGGCCTGGGTTACGTCGGATACCGGGCCTATGAGCGTGGGGTTGAGCGTCGTGCGGAGAATGCAAGACTCGCGAGCCACGCCGACGCTGAGAACCGGGCGTTCATGTCCGGTGACTCCTCCGGCCTCTACGGCCGGTACCCGCCTGTGCAACCACCCGATCTACCCCGATAGCTTTCGCCCGAGAGATAGCCTTCCGCCATGATGCGCGTCGCGATCGTGGGCGGTGGAGCGGCCGGTGTGCTCGCCGCGGTGCATCTGCGCCGGAGCAAACCAGACGCACAGATCACGTTGATCGACGCGTCGGGTTCTCCCGGCACGGGCGCGGCGTACGGTACCAACGACCCGACCCACTTGCTCAACGTTCCTGCGCAGCGCATGTCGGCATGGCCAGACGATCCCGATCACTTCTGCCGTTGGCTCGACGAACGAGCCGTCACCCCGGTCGAGAGCTTTGCACCGCGTCTTGCCTACGGCCGCTACCTGCGAGATCAACTCGTGGCCGCCGACGTGCGGATCGAAGCCGCCGAGGTTGTGGGATTGACACCGGGCACACCCGTGCGCATAGCGCTCAACGATGGACGTGAGCTATCGGCGGACGCCGTCGTGCTCGCCGCGGGGCGCCCCCAAGGTGGCATGCCCGAGGCGTTGGAACGCGCCTTCGCTCCGGTGTTGGCCGCGGGCGCCGACGGCAGGGTTGTGCTGGATCCGTGGGCGCCCGGCGCCCTGACGGCCCTTGGTGCGCGTCGACCCGCCGGCGTCTTGGTGATCGGTTCGGGACTCACGGGCGTTGACGTCGCGCTGCATCTCATTGCGCGCGGCGCCACGGTCACGCTTTTGTCGCGTAACGGTGCACTCCCGCGCCGATTCCGCGCCACCGGCGCGCCGGCGGAATTGCCTAACCTCGATGCGCTGCCGGCCGAGGTTTCGCTCGAGCAATTGCGCACCGCGCTTGCCGCGGATCTCGTGCACGCTCGCGTCGCCGGTGTGGACTGGCGACAAGTGATCGACGCGGTGCGGCCGCGCACCGTCCGGTTGTGGCGATCGTTGGGTTGGGAGGACCAGCGCCGATTCCTGCGTGAGGACTTAAGGCAGTGGGAGGTGCTTCGCCACCGGATGCCGCCCACGATCGCCGATGCGATCTATGCCGCGATCGACAATGGCCAACTGATCATCGAGGCGGGCGAGGTCGTCGAGGTGTCGTTGCGCGGCAATGGCGTTGAACTGGTGGTGACAACGAGCGACCGGTCAGTGCGCCGGCGCGGTGACGCGGTTGTCGTCGCTACCGGCACGACGTGGGACCGGCGCTCGCTGCAGCGCTCCACGCTCTGGTCGAATCTGTTGGCCGCAGGTGTCGCGTCGCCGCACCCGTGCGGCGTCGGCGTGCGACTCGCCGCGGACGGCTATCTCATTGACGGGTCCGGCGTCACGATCCCGAACATCGTCGGTCTCGGCCTGATTCGTCAGGGCGAGGAGTGGGAGACCACGGCGATTCCCGAAATCCGTACCCAGGCTGCCGCTATCGCGCAGCTGCTCGCCGACGACACTCGTCACCAACCGATGCGGGCGGCCAGTCTCATCACGACCGCACCCGAATTGACTGGTGCACCAGCGTCATACGCCGAGGGTGTGCGTCGCCTGCTCGCCGTCCAAGACGGCGCGTCGGTCGCCTTCGCTGCCGCGGTCGCGGAAGATCCGCACCATGCGCGTGCGCACGTCGCGCTCGCGATGATTGCTACTGAACGGCCCGACCGCGCGGGCGGCCCTGACGCAGTCACCGGCCATCTCGCGCGGGCGCGTGCGGCGCTTGCGCATGGCAGCGACGAGGACCGTAGCCACGTCGAGGCCATCGCAACGTGGTGCGAGAAGGGAAACGCGGCGGGCACCGACGCACTCATCGACCATCTCGACCGCGTCTCGGACGACGCAGTCGCGTTGCTTGTGCTGGCGCCGTCGATTGCTTTCGCAGGGGCCGGCGACGCGTTGCCGGACGCGTGGCAATACGTCGAGCGGTTCATCAGCGTGCACGGCGAGGCGCCGTGGTATCTCGGGCTGCGCGCCTATGGCCGAACCGAGCAGGGCCTGTGGTACGACGCGGCCGACTTGGCTGATGCCGCACTCGAACTCGACCCGGGCAACGGCAACGCGGCGCATGCGTTGACGCATGTGCACTACGAGACCGACGCACATGGAGCCGGGCTGAAATGGCTGACGGACTGGATCCCGGGCGACGGAGCCACGCAGCGTTACGTTCCGCACTTTCAGTGGCACGCCGCGTTGCACGAGCTCGCGATGGGCGACGCGGCTGCCGCGGCGCGTCGGTACAACGCGTTTCTGGCGCCGCCCCAATCGAAAGGCGTGCGCTGTCTTGTCGACGCCGGTTCACTCGCATGGCGGGCGCGGCTGCATCCGGACTGGGTGACTCCGCCTGATCCGATGCTGCTGCTCGCCGAAGTCGGCTCGCTTGCGTATGTGCCGCAGACGCCGTTCATCGCGTTCCATGCGCTGCTGGTATTGGCCGCGGCGAACGATCCGGCCGCGATCCGCGCGATCAATGTTCCAGGCGCCACCGATGCGCAAGCAGAGACCTTGCGTCTCATCGGCGAAGGTCTGATCGCGTTGACGGCGGGGGAACCGCGGGCCGCGCTCGACTATCTCCTCGAGTCACTCGCCGGGCTTCCGTCGATCGGCGGTAGTCGTGTGCAGCAAGAAGTGGTGCTCGAAACCGCGTTGGCAGCGATGCTCCAACTCGGTGCGCCGGGTCAAGCGGCGCGCCTGCTGTCGCGGCATCGCGCTTCGCCGGGCCCGCAGGTGACCCGCGGCGCCGTGAACTGAACCAGCGAGACCTTCGACACACGTGCGGTTTCATCGCCCAAAAGCACGCCGAAGTCGTCCCGTAGGCAGCAAGATTTCGACCATGAAGCTCGTGATGACCATGGCGCTGATCGCCACCGCCATCCTGACCGCGCCCGCCGGCCACGCCGACCCTGATCCGCACAAGCCCGACGCGGGTGCCAACTACTGCCCGGGTGGCGCGGGGGTGGGCGGCCAACCAGGCCAAGTCGCCGAGCCCTATTGCGACGGCGTGCCCTATGCGGACGGCTCGTACTGGCATTCCGTGAAGCGCGGCGCCTCAGGGGCGACCGTCTTCATGGTGCAGTGCGTCATGCCCCATCCGCCGCCAGGTCCCTTTTCCGGTCTTATGCCGGCGCTACCGCCCGGGCCGTTACCGGCACCGCCTGGCAGCTGCACCGGGGATTGATCCGGCCGGGGGTCTTCGACGCGTCGGCGCATTTTCGTCCAAAAAGTCGGAACTCAGTTTAATCTCAGCTTATTCTTAGCTGATCCCTACCCGTCGTAGGCGTTCCGACTGGAGGTACAGAAATGATGCCCAGTCCATCTCAGCCATCGCCGAGAAAGCCTTACCGCTAGGTTGTCGCCGGTGTCGCGCTGGTCGGCGCCGGGACCATCGCCTTCACCCCAGCGGCGGCGCCACTGCCGAAGGTCGTCCACGTGCCCGACATCCAACTCACCTCGGGCGAAGCCGACATCATCATCGACTTCGTGCGGCACGCCGACACCAACCCGCCGGACGCCACGGACCTTGTCGCCGGAAACGGGCTTCCCGGAGCCCCGGTCAGCGGGCTTCCCGGGGTTCCTCCCGTCGGTGACAACGGCCTGCAGCAGGCGACCGACACCGCGACCCTGCTGCACAACGAACTCGGCAATCAAATCGCCGGGATCTTCGGTGGCTATGAGCAACGAATGATTGAGACGGCAATTCCGCTCCTGCAGGAGTTGGGCCTGCCCGTCACGGCCCTCGACCCGACCGACTCCTTCAACCCGAACTACTTCTCACCGGACTTCCAGCTCATGAATGGGCTCGACGAGATCGGTGGCGGCATTTACGCCGACGCCGCGCCGGGAACCCCCGGTGCGCTGGCGTCCGAATTGACCGCGTTGCTGTGGCTTTTGGGAGCAGAATTCGTGCCGATACCGGGCTCTAACGACTGGAACGGCATCCAGTTCGACGAGAACTTCGGCGGCGCCGTCTCCACGATCTACACCGACACCGTGGGCGATGCGGCTAACCCAATGACCGGTTTGGTTACCGATGTGGCGTATTCCGGCGAAGGGGCGATCTTGGGCTGGACGCTGCTGAACGTCGACAATCCCGATTTGGCAATCTTGGTCCCCGCTGGCCTCAACGCTATCGCTAGCGGGGAGCTCCTGCCGCCCGCCGGTGTCGTCGAAGTCATGGGCAACCCCGTCGACGGCTGGACATTGGAAAGCTTTGCGGGGCAGGCATACCCGCAGAATCCAGGATTGCTGACGGAATTATTCGTCGACGTGCGTGACGGGATCCTGGCGCCACAGACCGCGGCGTGGAACATCTTCGAGTCGATCTTCACCGGCCCCGGCGCCCCGACTCTTACCTCGATCGGGGAGTCGCTGCTGACCAACACCGAAAACGTCGGCGAGACGCTCCTCAACCTGCCCGGATCGATGGTCACCGACATCAGCACCGAGGTGCAGACCCTGTTGACCGACCTGGCCGGCGGCGAGTCGTTCAACGCTGCCTTCGACGCAACGATCTTGGGCTTGGTTTAGCGCGGCTAGCCGACGAGTTGCAGTAGCCGTTCGACGGCCCCCTGCGCAGCATGCCCACGCCGCTGCAGCTCGATGACGCAGAAGACGGCAAGGTCAACCGATCCGTAGATGTGAAAGGCGATCATCGCCAGGTGCGAAAGTTGCTCAGTGGACATGGATTCCGCGTGGGCGAAGTCCCGAACATAAACGAAGTCGGCCTCCAGTAGTTGATTGCCCGGCCTGCGAAAGTCGCCGCCGAACACCGTCGGCGCGATCGCCCACTGTTTCAGCGCGGGCATCGAATGCGGTGAGAAGCCTTGCGACCGCAGCTCGCGATCCACATCACCGAACGTCGGCTGGTCCCGGTACAGCGGGACGAACGACACTTCGGTCTGCACCGCCACCGCGTTGCGCAGCCGTTCCCGGCCATGTTCGAAAACCATCAATTCCGCGCCCTGGATGTCGATCTTGAGGAGGTCAAAGTCGTCGATGTCGAGGTCATCGAGACGATGAGTCTGGACGTCGACCTCTTCAACGACCGAACCCCACTCCGGGAACCCCGTGAACAGTCGGAGCTGATTGACGTCGGGCGTGAGAAGGCTCGTCATGCCTTCCGCCCTCGTGATTTTCAGCCGATGCGTCTGACCGTCGCCCACGACGTGCGGGAGGTACCGCTCCATCGGCCCCTTGCGCTGTTCCAATTCCGCCAACGCGCGCTGCTGAGGCTCGAACCCGGTGACCGTGCACAGCCCGTCATCCAGCATCCGCTGGTAGGGCGGATCACCGTCGACAAGGTTGGCGCCGATGTCGAGAACGCTGGTCGGCCGCGAACACCGCACCAGATCGCGAAG
>DATFYT010000240.1:0-2075 GCA_035314925.1 Mycobacterium sp.
CCGGACATCGCGCCCGCCGCGATCGTGTCGATCGCGCCACCGGGCATCAGCTCCTCGGCGGGCTGGAAAACCAGCCGCAACCCGACCGGCAGCTGCGGCGCCCCGGCCAGCGCGAGCGCGGTGCCCAGCAGGATCGCGGTGTGCCCGTCATGCCCGCAGGCGTGCGCGGCGTTGGGCATCGTCGAGGCGTACTCGGCCCCGGTCCGCTCGGCCATCGGCAACGCATCCATGTCGGCCCGCAACGCGATTCGCGGCTCGCGGTCAGGGCCGAAGTCGCAGGTCAGCCCGGTCCCGCCGGGTAGCACCTTCGGGTTGAGCCCGGCCTCGACCAACCGGTCGGCGACGAACTGCGTCGTGGCGTACTCCTGACGCCCCAGCTCCGGATAGCGGTGGATGTGCCGCCGCCAGCCGACCAGATCGTCGTTGTGCGCGGCCAGCCAGGAATTGGCGACGTCGGAGAGGCTCATGTCGCCGCCCGCTGAGCACGTGCTTCCAGCACGCGGTCCCGTTCTCCGGGCGACTCGGCAAGGCGAACGACCGTGCGTGCCAACATGATCGCGCCGTCGATGACTGCCTTGTCGGCGGTGGGACCCGCGGCTGCCGCGGTGAATTCGGGCTGGTGCAACGACGCGCCGCCGGCATCGACGGCAACCATCGGATGGATGCCGGGCAGTAGCTGGGTGACGTTGCCCATGTCGGTACTGCCCAGTGGCAGCGCCGCCTCGAGCGCGTGTTCGATGGGCGATCGACCGAGCCGCGTCATCTCAGCCCGCACGGTTTCGGCCAGCCATGGATCGGGTTTGAGCGCGTCGTACATCGGCTCGGTCTGCTCGACGCTGTAGTCGCAGCCGGTGGCGACCGCACCGGCCAGGAAGCAGTCGCCCACCTTGGCTTCCAGATCGGCCAGTGACGACGCATCGGTGGCACGCATCGTGTACTGCAATTCGGTGTGCGCGGGGATGACGTTGGCGACTTGCCCGCCCTCCGCGACGATGCCGTGCACTTGCTGCCCCGGTGCCAGCTGCTGGCGCAGCAGCCCGATCGCCACCTGCGCCACGGTCACCGCGTCGGCGGCGTTGATCCCCAGGAACGGCGCGGCTGACGCGTGAGCTTCTTTTCCGCGATAGGTCACCCGGACCGCGGACAGGGTCAGCGACCGGGCAGCCGCGATGTCGAACGGACCGGGATGCACCATCACCGCGAGCGCAAGGTCGTCGAACACTCCGGCGTTGATTAGCAAGACTTTTCCGCCACCGAACTCCTCAGCCGGCGTGCCCAGCAGCGAAACCGTCAAACCCAATTCGTCGGCGACGTCGGCCAGGGCCAGCGCGGCGCCGACGGCCGATGCGGCAATAATGTTGTGACCGCAGGCATGACCGATCCCGGGCAGCGCGTCGTATTCGGCGCAGATCCCGACGGTCAGCGGACCACTGCCGAAGTCGGCGCGAAACGCGGTATCCAAACCGCCCGCGGCCGCGGTGATCTCAAAACCCCGCTCGGCCACCAGCGTTTGCGCCTTGGCGCAACTGCGATGCTCGGCGAAGGCCAGCTCCGGCTCGGCATGAATCGCATGCGACAACTCGACGAGGTCGGTGCTGCGACGCCGCACCGTGTCGTCGACGCGATCCAGCGCCGGGATTGAGGCCATCGTCGCAGTATCTCACCGCCGATCGCCGGCGGTCACAACGACTAGCGGGGGCCGCGACCGTCTCACATGTCGCGCGGCGTCCGAATATAGGCCTCGGCGCGAAGCCATGCCTGCGGCGGAACAAATCGCTCGTCATCCCAGCTGGCGGATCGGACGCGTATACGTCCGCGCCAATTTTTCATGATGGCGACGTGAACGGGCCAGCGGATGAAACGACGCAAATCCGCGTGACTGTCCCAGATGGATAGCGATCCTCCGCGCAACTCAACGTGCTTGCCCCACAGCCAAAGCCCGACCGCGCCGCGCATGATCGGCCAGCTTTCCGCCAGCTTCATGCCCAATGCGGCGATCTGTTGCCATTCCTCTTCCGAATCTGAATGAAAGTCGGTGAAACTCACCACGACTGGGGACTGGGTGCCGTCGGACG
>DATFYT010000241.1:0-15890 GCA_035314925.1 Mycobacterium sp.
CATGTGTCAACCACCGTCAGAGGCGACCGCGACGGGTCGGGATCGAAAGGAGCGCCCGTCGCGGTCGCCGTCCTTTGGGGGCGGGACGCTGAGGCCGAAAGGGATACCCGCGGTGTTGGAGACGACTGATATTGCGGCCGCCTCGGACCGGTTCGCGGCTAGCCATGGGGGTCGTCTGGTTGAGATGGGACGTCTGGGCCGGGGTGCACTTCCGGTGGTGCGGGGAGCGGGGTTGGCGGCAGCCCGCCGCCGAGCGAGGCTTGTCGTACGCCGACGACAAGTGTGAGCACGTAATTGGGCGGTGTGTCAGTTGGGAAGCCCAGCACTCGCACGTCGTCTGGGATCGGGTCGGGGCGTAGGCAGATCGTCGCCAGGCCCCGTCCGGCCGAATAATCGTCGTCGGGCCCTGGCTCGAGTTGGTAGTCGAAGATCGTGATGGCCGAGCTGCCCAGCACTCGTTTCTCGACGGGGATGTACACCCCTGGGAGTTCGTATGGGTTTGCCGACTCTCGGTAACGTTCCGGGTTGGGCACGGTGTGCTGGCCTTCGAGTTGCACCGCCACACGGTGGTGTCTCGGGGGGCCGCCCGGGTACCACGGACCGCTGATCTCAGCCACGTCCCAGAGGGGGCTCGGCTGACAGTCCGGTTCGCCGTAGGGTATCCAGCGAACCGGATCACTGGGGAGCTGTACTTCGAGCAGTGCTCCTTTGGGGACCAGCTGCGGAAGCCAGGTGCGGTTCCACCAACTCAGGTTGTCCCGGTGCTGTTGGTTGAAGACGTAGCGGCCCTGGTTGTGCATAGGTTGGGAGGGGTCTGCTGTAGCTGGGACGGCGGATGTGACAATCGCCGTTAACGCGAGGAGCAGTCGGCGGCGCATCGTCACGGCTTTCCTCTGGGATACGCCCCAGGTGGATCGATGAGGAGGTTGCCCATCATCGACCTGTCTTCGTGCGGCAGTAGGTGACAGTGGTAGACGGTCAGACCGGTTACATCCGGGCGGAAATAGGTACGCAGGGTGTACCGGCCCCTCGGGGGTATCCGGAACGTATCCCACCACACGCCGGGCTCCCGCTCGGCCAGCCAACTGGTGTCGCCCGGCGGGATGCCTTGGACGTCGATGACCTGGAACGGGTTGGTATGGATATGGATGGGGTGTTGGGAGACATCCTCGTTGACCATCGTCCACTCCTCGACGGTGCCCGCCTCGACCTCCTGGTCGATCCGCATGTGGTCATACTCCTTACCGTCGATGAGCATCTGCATGCCGAGGCCGTTCCGCCCGGTGATGTCGCCGGAGAACACCAGAGTCCGGCGTCGTACCACCGGCAGGTTCGGCATTCGCGGCGGCTCCACCAGCGTTGATGGCATCCTGCTGTTGACCCGTTTGCCGCGTACCACCAATGTGGCCAGCGGCAGATAGGGGCGTGGGCCTCCGGGGTGGCCTTGGTCGTAGGCTTCGGCGTAGATCCGATACCGGCCGGGCTCGCCTGCTTTGATGATGAACTCGGCCCGGTTGGCTGGTGCCAGCATGATGTGCGGTCTGCTCCTCGGGGTGTGGTAGGGCGTTCCGTCCGTGCCGATCTGCTCCATGGTGTGACCCTCAACGTGCAGCCAGATAAACCGATCCGGGCCAGCGTTGAGAACGCGCCAGCGCTGCGCCTCGCCTGGCTGGATGGTGATGTCGGGGATCAACTGGCCGTTGAGGGGGAAGTACATGCTCGACGGCACTGCGGGCATGGAATCGTACGACACGTCGCCGGCAATGGGCAACAGCGCGCTGTACGGCGTCTCCCCGCTGTCGTCGGCGATCCAGAGCTCGCTGATCACGATGGTTCGCTCGCGCATTTCGGCAATCTCGGGCACGGCGTCAATGTCACCCTCGACGATAATTGGGCCCGCGAGCCCCTGCCAGCCTTGATGGGCGGTCGATGGGTGGTAGTGCGGGTGATACCAGTACAGTCCGGCGGGCTGATCGGTGGGGATGTTGTAGGAGTATTGGTGCTGCGCGAGCGGTTCCAATCGAAGGAAGACGTTGTCCCCGGGGTCATTTGGGGACACCTGCAGCCCGTGGGTGTGGATGTTGGTGTACACGAACGCCTGCAGGGGTGTCTTCCCCTGCAGCAACTTCTTCCATAGATCCTGCAGGCAGGCCAACCGGGTGTCATAGTGCGGGTCGGCGGGCGTGGAAGCGCAGTACGCCAGGTTGTTGGTGGGGATCCCTGCCGGAACCATTTGGTTTGTGAGCAGCAGTCGTAGGTTGTCACCCGGCCGCACCCGTAATGCAGGTCCGGGCAACTGGCCGTTGAATGTGTTCAAGGTCAGCTGACGTTCACCCACCGGCACCGGCAGGGTCACCATGTTTAACGCATAGTCCAAGACGCCATTCTCGCTGGACATCTCGGGCAGATCCCGAAGCTCGTCACCGCCGGCCTGCGCCGGAGCCGAAGCGTTGTTTACCACGCCAGCTGCCCCCGTCGCAGCCATCAGGCTCAGGAATGTCCTGCGGTTCACAGGTTCTTCCCGCAAGCGATGCCAAAAGATACCGATTCCATTTGAAAACCCGTTTGCTGCTAACTCGTTGTTGCTGTCAACTGGCCGACGGGCACTTGCCCGCTGGAGTTTGGTTCTACCGCACTGGTGGCAGGAGATGCCAGCGGTGCGCCATCTATTTGACTATGCGGTTAAGTCGCGTGCATCCCGGCGCAGTGCTGCGCGGCAAGATCGTCGAGACCGAAGAACTCCGTGAACTCCATCAGGCGTCGCCGCCCTTCTCGGTCATCGTCCGAACAAGCGCAAGGCCGCCGCGACGCCCGCGTGCCGACGCCGCACGCAGCTTGTCGAGCAACGCGCTCAATACCTTCGCCGCCGCCGTGTGCTGATTAACCGCCCGCGGGTTATCCAAGACCCGCGCCAAAGCAAGGGCAGCCTGAGCAAGTCCGGGACGCGCCTGGGCGGCCAAACCGTCGGTCTCAGCCCGCACACCCGACTCGACGGGCCCCGGTTCTGAGCCACCATCAGCAACGGCCTGCGGTAACTGTGCTACATCCCGATTAACCCGGCGCTCGCGGTATCTCTGCTGATAGACGCGCTGCGCACCCTTGCAATCATCACAGCGGCAGCCCTCGCTGTAGCCTCGCCGGGTGCCGTGTCGTGCTGCCATAGTCGTTCAAACCCCTTGCGTTGCTTAGCAATTCGCGCGCAAAGTGTGCGCGAAAAGTGTTGATACAGGGCTACTTTCAAACCTGTTTGCGATTTTCGGCCTAAGCCGCAGGCTCGTCCGGATGGTCGTTTGCTGAAATTTGTATACCCCCTGGTCAGGGGCCTGGCCTGCCAACGTTCACACGCGCTCGGCCGTCATGTCCATCTCGATCCAGCCCTGGCACGGACCGCTCAAGATGTCGGTGTGCATCACGCCGGCAAGTGTTCCGTTGGCTTGGGGCGTGTAGCGCACATTGGATCGGGCCGGACTCCATTGGATCGTGGTGTCGTGCATCATGCAGTCCCACTGGAAATCGCTGACTTGCGTCCAGGACGACCCGTCCCAGGTGAATTGCACCGGTTGCGGAACCGTCGGGTTGCTCGGCGGAGGGCCGCTGACGATCGTGGCGACGCATTTTCCGTTGGTACAGCTTGATCGGAATCCGTAGGTATCCGTGTGCTGCACCTCGGGGTCACCGGCGGCCATGCTAGTCCCGTCCTTTGGACCAACCATGAACGTGATCGCGTACTCGCCGTTCCAGGACGGAGGGTCGGCGGAGGCAGTTGGGGGAAGCGACACGGCAACCGCGAGCGACGCGGCGCATAAACCGGCGAGACTGCTCAGACCATCTGGGGCCATCGTTTCTCCTCTGGGTCCGTGACCCCATCTCTATAGTGTTATGCCGCGCCATCGCCGACAAGCACCCGTAAGCGGTGGTTGACGCCAGGCGCGTCGAAGTATCACTTGCCGGTGACGCGTTCGACCCAGCCTGATCGCACCCATTCCACGGCTGTTGCTTCGGGGACGGTGAGCTCGTCGCCTTTGGTGTGTGCTTCGCCGGTTTCGGGGTTGACGACGCGCCAGCGGTCGGACACTTTCACCCGGATTTGTTTTTGAGGCATTGTGTTCTCCGTAATCATTTATGAGGTGGGCAGGCCGGAGCAGAGCGCGATCGACGACGGCCTTGGAGTTGCGAGGCACAGGCGGGTCTCCGCAATAAATTGGAACACGTTTGTTGAGGCCAGGCTGTACGGGTCGTAAAACGTCGACACCGGTTCGCGCACGTAAACGACGGCTGCATCGGACTGAATACTCAAAACGGCTGCGGTGCCTGCTGCTTGCTGGGTCGTCTGAATCACCTGCACGCCCCACAGGTTTTCTGACTGTCGATTACAGGGTGTAGTCGATGCTGAGCGTTTGTTGCGTTAGCTGCGACGACAGCGACGACAATACGCAGGTCACAGCGACGGCTAGCGCCAGTTGTGACGATCGACGCTAGATGTGCTGCGGACGATCTGCGGACGACTGCGGACGCCACTCCCACGAACCATCCCCGCGGTTGTGCCGCTCATACCCCGCCGCCTCAACCTGCCGGTTGCAGTCCGCCAGATACCCCAGCGCCACGCTCGGACAGTCGGGGTCGCGGTCGGCCCGCCAGATCCCCAACACGTTGCACGGCTTGCCGTTACCGTCCACGAACCGCTCCACCGCACTCCGGCCACCCTGCGGCGGCTCCATCCCCACGAACGTAAACGGCGGCACCAACCCGTCGTCGGTCTCAGCGTCCAGCATCGACAGCCGCTCCTCGGCCTCACTGACGTCGCGGGCCTTGGCGGTCTGCGCGGTGATGATCTGGTGCACCCGCGACCGCGACAACCCCACCTCCCGCGCAATCGACCGCACGCTGTAGCCCTGCAAATGCAGCGCCATGATCAACGCCTCACGCATACCATCGCCGTTATTGCCGTCCATGCCCGCGAGCCTATGACCAGCACCAACGCGCCACAGCAAACGACACGCGGCACGACGACCAGCGGTGTCCACTGCGCTGTCCACCGCCGCGTCCATCGGCCAGCAACCGAGATCCCCACGCCGACAGGAGATCCCCACGTTTGCCCTGGAGGGTGACCACCCCACGCGAAAACCGTTGCAAACACGTCGGGGGGGGATTCCAAGACGGACTCTCGCGTCCCTCGTCGCCGCGCCTGACTTTGGCGCGGTCAGCGCGTCGTCGTTCGGTGACACGCCGTTAATGTGACAGCGCGCTGTGTTGCGGCACAACAGGTTTCGCATTGCGAGCTACCTGGGAGGCGGGTGGCGTGCCAGTGGCGAGTACGGCATCGGGCCGGACCGGGAAATGGGACCAGTGGAACGGATGTTGGCAGAGACCGACGCCGAGCTAGGGGAAAGCAATGGCTGACTACAAAATCTTGGAAGTACGGTACGAGATAGATGCCCACAATAATCCGTCGCCCCGGTTTACAGTTCCTGAACCGGTGCGGAAGGTCCTGGACATATCCGCGTCAGACGACCTCTGGGTCGAGGTATCGTCCCCGGTCAAGGGTGTTACGCGGAAGATGACCAGGCTTAAATCTGGCCCAGAGATTTACGGTGACGGGCTACAGGATTGCTGTGATCCGGGTGAACGGATTTGTGTCCGCGTGTCGAAGGCGTGAGGGCCGGGCAGCCGCGACTCCAGCCGTAACGTCTTCGTTTCCGACCATGCAATCTTCGGTTGCGGCTCCCGCCCTCGTTTGTAGTCGCTACTCGACCGGGTGGGGGGGTCTGCGGCGAACGATCGCGAACCGATTCGGCGGATGAAGGCCGGTTCGGCCTTTGGCCCGTATCCCCCAGCTTTCGCTGTTTTTCATATTTGTGTCGCTTTCGACCCGCACACTGACGGCACCGTTAACGCCAAGAAGAAAGAAGGCGCATCAAATGCTCTCACCTCGCTGGCTGGCCAGACTCACCATTCCCATTATGGCTGGCGCTGCCCTGGTTACTGGCTCTGCGATTGCGACTGCCGATCCCGTCAATGACGGGTACCTCACTCAACTGCAGGGCCTCGGCTTCACTTGGCCGCCGGGCCACGAGGAGGCTCTCATCGGGATGGCGCAGCTCATCTGCGACGATCTCGGGTCGGGTTGGACGCACGACCAGATTGCCCAGGACATCCACGCCAACTTGGACGGCAGGGACATTCATTACGGACAAGTCGCAGCCATGGTGAACCTCGCACACTCGACCTATTGCCCCAACCAGACGTGCTGGGTCGCTCCAGGCAGCGGGGCAAGTTGGTGCTGAGCGCGCAGAGTCTCTGCCTGGACATTCTCGGCACAGCTCCACCAGGGCCACATAATCTGTGCCTAGCTGCGCTTGCAGACGGGTGATGAGGTCGGCGAGTTCCTCGGGTGGATCGTCTTTGTGAATGAGCAACGTGCCGGTGGTGGCGTCGCTGCAGAATCCAAGGAAATGGTGTATCCGCGAGCGTAATTCGTTATCGAGTACCCGGGTGCGCAGCTTTTGCACGGCGACGGTGGCGGCGCGAGATTCCTCACCGCCGAGCCCGACCGGGGCGACCGCGAAGATCAGCGCGAGATTGACGAATGGCTGCGCGAGTACCTAGAGCATGAGGGAAGCGCCAAGGCCCGCGATGTGATCCATGACGGCAAACTCGCGGGGTACACCGTGGACGAGATCAAAAAGGCCCGACGACGCATTAAAGCGGCGACACGGCGGCATGGTTTCGGCCCCGGATCGACGTTCTTTTGGTCCATAGGTGCCATTGAACCCATACACAAGCCTATGGACTCAATGGCACCAATGGCGTGCCGCGAGTGTGGCGCGGTGCTGGAAACCCCCGACTCGATCGCGGCGGGTGTCTGCGCCGAATGCCGCCAGTCAGCAAACACAGACCCCCCGCCGACAGACGGCGGAACGGAGAAAGGATCAAAATGACCAAGAAAAAGGACATGTTCGTGTCGGCCCGGGTGACAGGTATACGCACCGTGTCAGGCCCGACGGCGGAATCGATAGCGGCGGAAAAGGCGAAGACGCCCGAAGCGGATTACGACACCGGAACCCCGGCTTATCTGGCCCCCGTTTCGGCGCTGATGTTGGCGTGTCCCGACTGTCAGGCCCCACCGTTTGAACCCTGCCGACGCGACCCGATCAACATTGATGATCCGGAGCTGTCCGGTCACGTCACGGTCTGCGGCGGACGGATCCAGGAACCGCCAGCAATATTGATCGGCGATTCCGACCCCGAAGGCGAGGCCATGCCATGACCACCACCGATAGTCGGCTCACGACTCATGCGCGGGCCGCTTTCGGCAGGGGTCGATGCGGCGTGTTGAAACGGCCAATGGGACGATGCCGCTGTGGCAGACGCGGCTGGCTGGTTTGCGCTTGGCGGTGCGGCTATCGGCGTGGCACCGGCCACGGTGAAGGCATTTCTCGATTGGCGGACCGCTAAAGCTGATCGCGAGCACCAACAAACCTTCAAGCTGCGTGACGAGCGCCGCGAACTGATCGACAAGTGGCGGTCCCGACTAGCGCAGTCGCACGCCGACTATCGGCGGTGGCTCGTAGAGAAGTACAAAGATGTCCCTCCCCGCACAACCATCGTTGAACCCGATAAACCGCTCGGCGCGTCAGACGCGCCGGATGCAGTCGGTTCAGATTGGTTCGCAAGTTTGCGAGCGCACCTCTCCGAGACAGGTGAAGCCGCCGAGTACCAGAACGCAGTTCAATTGCACTGCGACAACATGACTGTCCGCACGCTGCAGAACGAGATCGGCCGCATTGAAAAGCACTGGCTGGGCTAGAACGGTCTGCGGACGATCTGCTGCGGACGATCTGCGGACGATTCGCCGAAATCCCGGAGGAAACCCCTGCTTCAGCGGGGTAGCTGGGTTTTTTTCGGACTACAGGGTGTAGTTGTTACCCCACTACCGCGGACATTGGAACAATCGACGGGTGACCCGGCAATCGGCCAGCGAGGTCGCGCTCGCCACCGTCGGAGCCGTCCGCGACGATCCGGCGGGGCGGCTGGCCCTGATGCGCAACCAATACCAAGTCCCACCGGACGTGGACCGCGGCTACCTGCCATACCGACAGGCCACGTCGGCGTTCATGCGGTGGCAGCTGCGGCGAGGACTGCTCAACCCGATCGACGCGCCGAGGCCGGGAAGCCCGTGGTGGCGGGCGATCAACGAACGCCTGCTTTACGACGTCGGCGAAGCCCGCGCCCTCGCGTTCGGCCATCCCGGACCGCCGAGCTCGTCGACGGTCGCGGCCTGGCTGGAGTTCATTCGGCGTCCCGGCGCCGCACACTGGTACCGGGCGCACAACATGAGCGTCGTCGGCGCTTATCTGGAAAACCAACACCTGGCGGCGCGCGAAGGCCGCATCGAGCGGTTCTTCATGAACGTCGTGCTGGCTCGGGTGCTCTACGCCCACGCAATGGTTGCCGCGCCGCGGCTCGCACTGGCCTGGCTGGCGCCGGCCGGCCGGTTGCTCGGCGATCCACGGCTGGGCATGACCGGCATGTTCCTCTCGCTGTCGCGAGTGCTACCCGACCGCTATCCCCTCGGCGACGACATCGCGCCCTACGCGCAGCTGGAACATGGCCTTGGCCATCTGCTCGACATCGGCGTCATCACGCCCAGGGTGGAGTCCCTCTACGCGTGGTCGGCCACCGTGCTGGACACTCCCGGTCTGCGACAGCTGCTGTCCGGCCAGACGCCCTGCTACGCCTGGCCCGCGGCTGACCGAGAGCCGTGGAACCCGGTCCCATCGCGGCTGGCCCGCCTGTCGCGAAGGCTGGTTCCGGTCAGGACGTCGTAGCGGTCAGCGCGAACACCGGGTGATCCGCCGGGTCGGGCAACTTGCGAAAGTAGCCCTCGACGGCCCGACCGGCCTTGTGCTGGTAGGCGGTCAGGATCGGCTGGCGCTGCGGCGCAGGCATCTCGTGCGCGACGTACGTCACGGCGCCGGACTTGGTGGTCAGTGTGACGGTCGGATTGGCGCGGACGTTTTTGACCCACTGCGACTCACCGCGAGTGGAAACCAGATACCGGTCACCGTCGACGTCGACGGTGACGACGGGAATGTGCTGCGGCTCCCCAGTGCCCCGCTTGGTAACGCTGAGGGTTTCGCTGTTGCTGACGCCGGTGGCCATCGCGATCCGGTTGAAGACCTTGACGGTGAACCACGGGGGCTTGAGATAGGCCATGCGATAAGAGTTTGATGGCGGCATGCAACTACCGCAACGGCTCGCCCGGTTCAATCGACACGTCACCAACCCCATCCAGCGGACGTGGGCCGGCTGGGCCCCGTCGTTCGGCATTCTCGAGCACGTCGGGCGGCGCTCCGGCACGCCGTATCGCACGCCGTTGACGGTGTTCAACGCCGAAGTCGACGGCAAGCCCGGCGTCGCGATCCTGTTGACCTACGGCCCCGACCGCGACTGGTTGAAAAACCTCAACGCCGCCGGCGGCGGCCGAATGCGACGGCACGCCAAGACCTTCCGCGTCATCAACCCGCAGACCGTGACCAAGGAAGAGGCGGCGTCGCACGTCAGCGGCGCCGTGCGGCGCGTCTTCGGCAGGTTGCCGTTCGAGCAGGCGGTTCTGCTGACCAAGGCCGACTAAGCGCCGGCGACCGGTCGGCGCCACCGTTTGGCGAGGAAGTACAGCACGACCACCGCGGCCCAGGACAGCAGGCTGAGCCAAAACTGAACTCGCACAGTGCTGTTGAACGCCATTTGTACCAACACGCCAACGATCGCGAGCAGCGTGAGGATCGACAGCACCGGGGAGAACCACATCTTGACGCGCAGTTTTTCCGGCGGCGTCTTGTAGCGCAAGACGATTTGCGACAGCGCGATCAACAAGTAAACGAACAACACGATCGCGCCCGACGAGTTCAGCAGGAAAGTGAACACCGAGCCCGGAGCGACCGCGGACATGATCACACACAGGAAACCCACCACCGAGGAGCCCACGATCGCCAGGTAGGGCACGCCGCGTCGGCTCACTTTCAACAGCCGGGCCGGCGCCTCTCCCCTGGCGGCGAGCACGAACAGCATGCGGGATCCGGTATACAGGCCAGAGTTCAAACAAGACAGCACCGCGGTGAGCACAATCGCGTTCATGATGTGATCCGCACCGCGAATTCCGATGTGCTTCAACGCCGCAACAAATGGCGACGCACCGACCTCCACCGCGTTCCACGGCAGGAGCACAACGAGCAGAAACACCGAGCCCACAAAGAAGATCGCGATGCGGGCGGCCACCGCATTGGTCGCCTTCGCGATTGCGCGCTCGGGATTGGCGGTTTCGCCGGCGGCGATGGTGGCGACCTCCGCCCCGACCATGGAGAAGATCACCACGACGACCGCGGCGAACATGCCACCAACGCCGTGCGGGAAGAATCCGCCGTGAGCGGTGAGATTGGAAAAGTCCAGGTGCCGACCGGGCCACAGCCCCAGGACGAACAGCGTGGCGAGAACGAGGAAGATGATGATGGTCGCGACTTTGATTCCGGCGAACCAGAATTCGAATTCCCCGAACGACGACACGGAGAACAAGTTGGTCGCGGTCATTGTTAGCATCAGGATCAGCGCGACCAGCCACAACGGGGCTTTGACCCAGTAGTTGAAGACTTTTGCGCCGGCGACCGCCTCGAAACCCACGACGATCACCCAGTAGTACCAATACAGCCAGCCCACCGAGAAACCCGCCCAACCACCCAGCGCGTCACGCGCGTAGTCGGCGAACGAACCGGTCGACGGGTTTGCGGTGGCCATTTCGCCAAGCATCCGCATCACCAGGATGATCAGTACGCCGCACAGCACATAGGTCAAAAAGGCTGCCGGGCCGGCAGTTCGGATCACCACACCCGACCCGACGAAAAATCCGGCGCCGATGACACCGCCGATGGCGATCATGGTGAGCTGCCGCTGCGACAGGCCCTGGCTCAGTTGCGGTGCGGCAGCCATTTGGAGGTCAGATGGCCCGAAGCGGCGCCGAGCTCGTGTCGGCCTCGTGCATCTGCAGCATGACGGGACGCTAGCACCCCTATGCGCAGTCCCGCTCGATTCAAACTGGCACGGCGCGCAGCGCCGCGGGCAAGCTGGGCAGGAAGTGCTCGGTGGCAAAAGCGCGGATGTCGTCGGTGTCAGTCAGCGGCCTGCGGCTGGGTAACAGCAGCACCATCGCCGCATAGCGCAGGATCGTTTCGGCCAATTCGTCGATGGCCTGGTCTCCGATCCGCTGAGCAAATCCGTCGGGGAAGATGATGCGCAATGCGGCCGCCATCCGCTCAACCGCGGCATCCCAGTGCTGGTCGGCCAACTCGATCATCAGGCCGGGCTCGTCGGCGAGCATCCGGGTCAGCACGCGGTGTTGGCGGAAACGTACGATCGACAGCGTGAACGCCTCGACATAGTAATTCGATTGCGGCCGACGGCTTTTCAGTTCGTCAGCGATGTCGGCGAAAAGCACCGCGTTTTCCCGGTCGATGACGGCGGCGACCAGCTCGTCGCGTCCGGCGAACCGTCGGTAGATGGTGGTACGGCTGACCCGCGCGCGGCGGGCTACGTCGTCGAGCGCGACTCGGCGGAAGCCGTGCTGTTCGAACTCGACGACGGCGGCGTCGAGGATTGCAGTGGTGGCCGGGTCCGCGGCGTTGTTAGCGGGCATAGCCCGCCTGGGCAAACCCGTTGTAGCGCAGCCGCATCGGAAGATGGTCCCACAGCCAGTTGACCGGCCGCGACCGGCACACCGCGGCGAAACGCTGGTAGCGGCGCTCCTGCCGGTCGCTCCAGGGCAGACCGAGCAGGGTGCGCGCGCGGGGCGGCAGGCCGCCGGTCGTCAGGAACGCCGCGACCGGGTTGAACGCCGGCGAGACGACGCGCCACACCAGCGGCGGCACACCCTTGGGGCAAGGGAACCCCTTAGTCACATATCCGACACCGTATTTGGCGGTCGGGTGGGCGACCATGACGTCGTCGAGCATGTGGTCCCAGTACCGCTCGAACTCGGTGTAGTCGGCCGGCATCGGCCGGTCGCTGACGCCGTAGCGGCGATACCAGGTCTTCGACTCGAGGTAGATCTGCTGCTTCTCCTCGTCGGTGAGGCGTTTGACGAAGGTGTCGGCGAAGTACAGCACCTGCTCGACGAAGGTGGCATGCGCCCAGAAGTAGGTGTCGGGGTCCAGCGCGTGATACCGGTCGGCTTTTCCTTGCCCGGGGGGCATGAGCCCTTTGATCTGGTGATGAAAATCACGCACCTGCCGGCCGGTGTTGTCGTCGTCGGCCCCGTAGACGGTCATGAAGATCGGCGGCAGCGAGCGTTTGACCCGCGCCGCGGTGTCGCTGAAGAACACCGAGTGGTCCAGCACGCCCTGCCCGAGTTCGGCGAGCATGTTCTGCAGGACCGCGGGACGCGGGCCGATCAGGAACATCCGGTTGTCGCCGAAGTACCGCCATACCAACGACTGCGGTCCCAGTGGCAGGGCGTCGGTGGCCGCAGGAATCACAGCACGCTCAGTCAACTCGGTCATGTGAGACAGTGTTACATATTTCGCACTTTGTACCAACCCGGGGAGCCTCGCTGATCGCCGGCATCACGGCCAGGCGTTGTTGCCGGACTGTTGTCGTACCGTTGCCGCTCAGCGCCCGTTGGCTTGGCACGATTCGCTGGTGCATGCCATGACCTATCGGACGAACCGTCGGTCCGCACTGCGCCTCGCCGCCGCCGGTGCCGGTGCCGCGGGTCTGTGGGCGCTGGGCGCGCTGCCGGATGCGACCAGGGCCGCGCCCGCTCCACTGAGCAGTCCGCTGCCCACCCGCGAGGAGGGCTCATTCATCTCCGCGGCGCGCGGCGGAAAGAGCACCAGGTGGATCATCGCCCGCCCACCGGGCCAGACCGGCCCGTTGCGCACGGTGATCGCGTTGCACGGGTTGGACAGCGATGCCGCCGGGGTGATGAGCCTCGGTGTCGAGGACGCCCTGGCCAAACTGCCCGCCAACGGCAAACCGTCGATCGCGGTGGTCAGCGTCGACGGCGGCAATGGCTACTGGCGCCCGCGGGCCTCGGGCGAAGACTCCGGCGCGATGGTGCTCAACGAGCTGATCCCGATGCTTGCCGGCAAGGGTCTCGACACGTCGCAGGTTGCGTTGATGGGCTGGTCGATGGGTGGATACGGGGCGATGCGGCTGGCCACTCGGCTGGGCGCGGGCCGGACCTTCGCGATCTGCGCGATCAGCCCTGCGCTGTACCTGACGTATTGGGGGGCGCCGCAGGATGCCTTCGACGGCCTCGATGACTTCCGGAAGAACTCCACGGTGAATGCCGCGGAGCTGACGTCGATTCCGCTGCGAGTGGACTGCGGGACCGGCGACGGCTTCTATATCGCCAACCGGGAATTCGTCAACCGATTGCCCAGGCAGCCGGCCGGCGGGTTCGAGCCGGGCGGCCACGACGCGGATTACTGGCGTGCGCAGCTTCCCGGCGAGCTGGCCTGGTTGGCGTCCTGAGTTCAGGCGGCACGCCGCAGCCGCGCCACACCGACCACCGCCAGAATGCCGGCCGCCGTCGCCAACAGCAGCGTCAACAGCAGCAACTGAGGGTCATAGACCACGGATGTGGTGACCGGCTGGCCGCTGGCGACGGGCGCGACCGCCACGGTCGAGCGCACCGCCGACCAGCTGGCTGCGCAGCCCAGCGCCGCCCCGCAGGCCAGGGCGAGCTCGATGAAGGCCCGAAATCGGGGCATCACCTGGGTGATCCGGTGTCGGTGTCGTCGTCGTCCCGCGGCTCGGGCGGAGGACCGGCCTGTCCGACCCGCTCCTCGACCAGCGGGGTCAGCGCGGCACGCAGGTGCCGGTGTCGACGGGCCCACGCTTGTGCGGTGCGCCCGCCGGTGAGTCGCAGACCGATGCCGATCCGGCCCTTGGGCACGGCGACCAGCTCACCGAGCGCACGCGCCGTTTGCCAACGCTCCAACTCCTTTTCGGAGGTCAGCGGGTGGTCGGGTTGGGGGTAGACCTTGACGATCTCGGCCACCTTGATGGTTTCGGTGCCCTGGCGCAGCGTCTCGTTGGTCAGTTCCACCGATGTGTGAATACGAGCCGCCTTGACCTGTAGCGCAATGAAACTCGTCACCAGCACCAAGAACAGCGCAGGGACGCTGATCTGCCAGCCGAACCCGTTGGTTTTTTCGAGCCACAGCATGGCCGCGGCCGACAGCGGGCCGACCAGCACCCAGTACCAGCTGGCCCCGACTTCGCGGAAGAGCGGGGCGGACTTGGTTTCGGTACCCGCGGTCATCGAAACATCATCCCCTGCTGTTCCCGTCGCCAAAACAGGTGGGGTCCGTCGCGCTCACCTGGTGAAGTACGCGTGGGCGTCACTGCGGTGCAGCAGGAACATCCCCCCGGCGATCAGCACCGACCCGACGATGCCGGCGACGCCGCAGATCATCGCGAACATCGGCGGCCAGTTCACGGTGAACAGCCTGGTCCCGATGTAGACGACGGTGGCTATGCCGCCGCCGGTCAACACCGTTCGGGCCCAGCGGTAACCGGCCCGCATCAGAATCAGGAAAGTCACCACGATCGCGCACAGCACCGCGGTGAAAAGCCCGGATGCGACGTAGAGCACCGTCGATCCACGACCGGGCGACGACCCGACCATGTCGGCGATGTAGCCGACCACCATCAGCGGCAACGCCACCAACCACAGCCAGAAGCCGGTGTCGACGTCGACGGGCCGGGTCTGCGGTTCCGGCCGCCCTGACGGCGGCGGGACGGGCCCCGTCACGACAGCCAGGCCGCCGCCTCGGCGGCCCAATACGTCAGCACGATGTCGGCTCCGGCACGTCGGATACCGGTCAGGGATTCCAGCGCGGCGGCGCGCTCGTCGATCCAACCGTTGGCGGCCGCTGCGCGGATCATCGCGTACTCCCCCGACACCTGGTAGGCGGCCACCGGGACCGGTGAAACTTCGGCCGCGGCGGCGACCACATCGAGATATGCCATCGCGGGTTTAACCATGATGATGTCGGCGCCCTCGTCGAGGTCGAGTTGCACCTCGCGCAGCGCTTCGCGGGCATTGCCCGGCTCCTGCTGATAGGTGCGCCGGTCGCCGGACAGGCTAGAGCTCACGGCCTCGCGGAACGGGCCGTAAAACGCCGAGGCGAACTTGGCGGCGTACGCCAGGATCACCACATCGCCGTGGCCTGCCGCGTCCAGGCCGTCGCGGATCACCCCCACCTGGCCGTCCATCATGCCGCTCGGGCCGACCACGTGGGCACCCGAATCTGCTTGTGCCACTGCCAATTCCACATATCGCTTCAGAGTAGCGTCATTGTCGACCCGGCCGCGCTCGTCCAGCACACCGCAGTGCCCGTGGTCGGTGAATTCGTCCAGGCAGGTGTCGGCCATCAGAACGGTGGCATCGCCGAGGTCCTTGGCCAGATCGCGCAACGCGACGTTGAGGATGCCGTCGGGATCCGAGCCGGCCGATCCGGCCGCGTCCTTGTCGTCGTCGCGCGGCACGCCGAAGAGCATCAGTCCGCCCACCCCGGCGGTCACCGCCTCGGCGGCGGCGGCGCGTAACGAGTCGCGGGTGTGCTGCACCACGCCGGGCATCGACGTGATCGACCGCGGCTCGTCGATACCGTCAGCGACGAACATCGGCAACACCAGATGCCTTGGCTCCAGCGAAGTTTGCGCCACCAACCGCCGCATCGCCGGAGTCGAGCGGAGCCGACGCGGGCGTTGCCGCGGGTAGGCGCCGCTCATGCGTGGCGACCCGCTGCGCCCGGCTGCGGCGCGCTGGCGATCGCACCCAGCCCCATTGAGTGGCGACCCGCTGCGCCCGGCTGCGCCGCGCTGGCGAT
>DATFYT010000242.1:0-5962 GCA_035314925.1 Mycobacterium sp.
GCGCCGTGGGCGTCCACGTCGCCGAACTGGTAACTGATCGACATGAGGGTGTTCTCCTAAAAGACTTGTGCGGGTAAGGGGTTAGCTGGACAGGATTTGCTGGGAGGCCTGCTCTTGCTGTTCGTAGTTGTTGGCGTCGCGGATCAGCCCGTCGCGCACCCCGTGCAGCATGTTGACGATGTTGCGGAAGGCCTGATTCATCTGGCCCATGGTGTCGTAGGACGTCATCTGGGCGCTACCGCTCCAGCTGGCACCGGCGATGTTTTGGCTCGATGACCACATCTTGCGGGCCTCGTCCTCCACCGTCTGAGCGTGCACATCGAAACGGCCCGCCATCGACCGCATCTCATGCGGGTCAGTCATAAAACGAGTAGGCATATCTCATTCTCCTTTTGTGAAGTGATCGAACTGGTCGACATTGATGACTGGTCAGGTAGGCGTCGTCGTCTCCCTCATCATCAGACGAACACCTGTTTAGGCATCACCTTCGGCTTGACGCCGTAGCGCGGCCCGGCCATGCCATAGCCTCCCTTTCCGCCCGCGGAGGCCATCCCCGGCATGATGCCGCCCGGCGATCCTCCCATGCCGGCGCCCTCTTCAACGGGCGAAGTCCAGCCGCTGCCCGCCAACGTGGCGTCGCTGACGGTGGTGGCCGGGGTAGCAGCCGACCACCCGGCCGGTACTGACAGCCCGCCGACCGCGGATGCCTCGCCCATACCCGCCAGCGTCGCGCCGCCAATGCCGCCGACCGACGACGTCGCACCCGCCAGCGTCGTGCCGAAGCCCAACCCGGCACCGAGGGGGGTGGCGTCGCCGATGGCGTAGCCGAATGAAGCGCCGCCGATGAAGTGGCCCAGCACTGGGAGGACCGCGGTCATATTGGCGATGTTCCATGCCAGCGTGACACCGACGTTGTAGATGGTGTTGGAGACGATCGGCACGCCGAACAAACCGTTGATAGCGGACAGTACCGAGCCGAAGGTGTCCTGAGCCGCGCTGGCCGCCGGGTTGGCGGCCGCACTCGCCGCGCTCTGCGTGCCGCTCAGCGCGTTGTTCAGCGTCGCCGAGGTCCCGTTGCTGCCGACGGCCTGGCCGACCGCGGTAGCTTGTTGGCCCTGCCCGGCCGGGTTGGTGTTTTCGGTCGGGTCGGTCAGCGGTGTCAGCGCCGACGAGGCTGCTGACGCCGCGGCGGAGTAGCCAAACATCGCGGCGGCGTCCTGCGCCCAGAACTCGCCGTACATGGCCTCGTTGGCCGCGATCGCCGGGGTGTTCTGGCCCAGGATGTTTGTCGCGACCAGCGCCGCCAGCTGCGCCCGGTTGGCGTAGACAACCGGCGGCGGGATCGTGGCCGAATAGGCCGCCTCGTAGGCCGCCGCCGATGAGGTGGCCGCGGCGGCCGCCTCCTGCAGTTGCGCCGAGGTGGTGGTCAGCCAGGTGGCGTAGGTCTGGGCCGATGCGGCCATCGCCGTTGACGACGGACCCGTCCACTCCGAGCTGAGCGAGGAGATTATCGACTCGTAGGACGCCGCGTTCGAGCTCAATTCCGAGCTGAGGGCGCTGAACGCCGAGGAGGCGGCCATCAGTGGTCCCGCCCCGGCGCCGGAGTACATGAGTGTGGAGTTGAGCTCGGGGGGTCGCGCTGCGAAATCGAAAGCCATTTGTCTAATCCCGTCCTTGAATTGATCGGATTGCGGTTGAGGTTTAACCGGCCTGCATTGGCCGCTTTGGATTCCTAGGTGAGGGTCGGCTTGGGGATCGGCGGCATGACCTTGGGCTTGACGCCGTAGCGCGGGGCGCCGAAGCTCGAGCCGCCGCGACCGCCGTTGGCGACCGCGGGCATGCCGGCGATGCCGGGTCCCATCCCGCCGGTGGACGGCGCGGGGGTGGTCCAGCTCTGCGAGGCCAACGTGACGGGCGTGCTCGCCGTCGGGATTCCGGCTCCGCCGGCCCAGCTGGGGGGCACCGACAGCGGGCCGATGGACGACCCCGAGCCGGCCGCGGCCAACACCGGCGCAGCGCCAATTCCGCCGGCTCCGCCGACGGCCCCGCCGACAGCCCCTGCCGGACCGACGTCGCCGACCAGTCCGGATCCCAAGCCCCCGAGGTCGGCGGAAGCGGTTGCGGGACCGGCCAGCGAGGTAAGCAGACCGCCACCGCCCAGACCGATCACGTCCGAATAGCCGGAGGCAAAGTTACCGACCTCATCCAACCCCGTGCTGTAGGCGCTGTTGTTGAGGAGGCCAAACACAGGTCCGGTGGTCAGGAAGGACGTCAGGCTGTTGATGGCGTCGGTGATGGTGCCTTGTGCAGGCTGCGCGGCGGCCGACGTCCCGCTGTTGGCCAGCGAGGAAGCGGCGGCCCCGGCCTGGTTGGCTCCTTCGGTCTCCTGGTAGGAGCCCGAGGATTGTTGCAGGGTGTTCACGAACTGCTGGTGAACGGCCTGGGCTTGGGCGCTGACCGTTTGGTAGAGCTGGCCATAGGTAGAGAACACGCCGCTCTGCAGGATCGACACCTCGTCGGCAGCCGCGGGGGCGACGGCCGTGGTCGAGCCCGCGGCGCCCGCGCTCTCGGTGGCAAACGAGGTACCAACGCCTTCTAGCTGGGTCGCGGCCGCCGAGATCGCGGCGGGCGCCGTTGTCACAAATGACATCTATTCCTCCTGGGTGGCAAGAGGCCGACCCCTCCAGCGGGGTCGACCCACGATGGTCACTGTCAGTGTGTGCTGGTGTCCGGCAGAGGTTCCACGCGTCTACTTTCGCGTAACCTGAGCGGGAGCGCATACCCCGTTAATGGCTTTTTAACGTCAGGGCGGCACTTTTAACACACGGCTAGTGCCGACCGGGCGATTCGGGCGCCCGGTTAGAGTTTCAGCAGCCACGCGTTACATTCGTCGCTGGCCCCCATAGCCCAATCGGCAGAGGCAGCGGACTTAAAATCCGCCAAGTGTCGGTTCGAGTCCGACTGGGGGCACGACTGGGACCGAGCAACGCGCTCAGAGTGGCCTCAGGTTGTTCTCAGTTGGGTCAAAGCGTGTTCTTACTGGACAGCGGCGTCCACAGCTCCACCTTGGTGCGGCCCTGCTCAGATGGCCTAACGTCTTTACGGATTTCTAGCGGCCCTTACGACGCCGGCCGCGGATCAGCGAATCGGCCCCGGCGGTCCCGGCCGCCAGTGTCAAGCAGATCTATTTGCATCCAATGCCGCGTCGGGCCAGCTGTTGTTCTTCCGTGCCACGCGGCGGTATCGCCCGGCGTCTTGGAGCCCGAAGGATCGATGAAAGCCGTTGCTGGGTGATGCGGGCGAAGGCTTGTCGGCAGCCCCGGCTCGGTGAGCCTTAGAGCTCGCGTCCTCCGCCGGCGCGGTGATGGGCGATGTCGACATACCAGTCTCGGTCGCCCGTTGGAAGGCGGCCAGGCGCTTCAATGGCTGCCCATGCGCGAAGCCGATGATCTGATCATCTCGCTCGAGGACGAGCCATTCCTGGGTGGCGCGGAGCGCACCGATGCGGGCAGCGATCTCACCAATGGTCGGGATGTCGATGTCCCAACTGATGGTTGTGTTCTGGACGTAGGGGCGGTAAATCGCCAGGCACGCAGCGGTATCCTGTGCTGAAGCGCACGTCACTGCTCGCTTTCATGCGATTACTTTCCGACCGATGGCTCTGGCGCCTGAGCGGGCATGCGTGTCGACGCCATATAGTTGCGCGATGGTTGATCGACTTTCGGGGCCCGATGCTGACGCTGGACAAAACCTTGATAGCGATGTGTCCACGCCAACCGTATTCGTAGCTACGCCCATGTATGGGGGCATGGCTGCGGGGATTTACACCGTGTCAATGGTGCAATTACCCGCTGTCTTTCTGAGGAACAGGGTCGATTCGTTGTACGCCTTCACGTCGAGTGAAAGCCTCGTGCCGAATGCCAGGAACGTCTTGACCCATCAATTTCTAGAATCCAAGGCCACCCATTTGATGTGGATTGATTCGGATATTGGGTTTAATGCCATGGATATCGTGAGCATGCTGATAGCCGATAGGGACATCGTGTGTGGGATATATCCCAAGAAAGAAGTGGATTGGGCGTGTGTGGCGCAAGCGGTCAAGGCCGGCGTGCCGCCGGAAGAGTTGAGCAACCACGCAGGCTTGTTCGCCGTTAAACTCTTAGATGACTCCGCTGACCGTGTTGCCGCCGACTCTGATGGATTACTAGAGATTGCGGCCGCAGGTACCGGATTTATGCTCATCAAGCGCGGCGTGTTTGACGCGCTATCCGAGGTTGTCCCCGAATATGCGCCAGACCAAAGATCGATTAAGGAGTACTACGCCACCACCACCGACCCTGAGTCGGGCAGGCTGATAACCGAAGATTATCATTTCTGCGGGCTGGCCCGCAGCCACGGTTTCAAGATTTATGCAGCACCCTGGGTGCGGTTAGGCCATGCCGGAACATACGTATTTGACCGCCGTTTTGACCTGAACTGGCTGAATCTAAGCGATGGATCCGAAATTGATCCCGGCTAAAAGGCCGCCGTGGTGTGCGCGTGGCGCATGTGGGGATCGGCGGCGTGGCGGTCGAGGCGCTGCGCAGCAACTTCAACCTGAATGGGTCGAATCATCGACGGACCGACCATGGTCGCATCGTGGATCAGCCCGAAAGCACGCAAGGGCATAAGCAGCGACATAGCGGGCCGCGGAGGCACTGCCCGGGGTGCTGACGTAGATCTGCCCACATATATTTGAGGGCGTGCGCGCAGCCGTCTACACCAGAATCAGCCAAGACGCCACGGGACAGCGCGCCGGTGTGACCCGCCAGTTGGAGGACTGCGAGGCACTCGCCGATCGGCTCGGATGGGAGGTCACCCACCGCTACGAAGACAACGACCTGTCCGCCTACTCCGGTCACACCCGTCCCGGCTTCGAGGCCATGCTGAAGGCGATGGCTGATAGCGAGTTCGGCGCGGTGATCTGCTGGCATCCCGACCGGCTCTTCAAGTCGATGACGGACCTGGAGCAGTTGATCCCCATCGCCACCGACCGCCGAGTCCAGTTGCGTACCGTCAACGCTGCGGTGGCGGCCGATACTCGCCTACCCGGTGAAGGCCGAGCGGTGACCGGCTGCCCGGCGGTGACGCCGCCGTGCGAGCCGGTCGTCAGCGGCGCCGACGCTGTCGCAGCAGTGTTGCGCAGCGGTGACGTCGCCGCCGCGGTGCCCCAGGCGGATGGCGTGGCGAGGACGTGGTTGACTGCGCCCGGCCGTGACGTTATCGCTGCTGCGTTGACGCCGCGCTGGTCGCGGGGGGCGGCGGAAGGATTCCGCCCGGCCGCGGCAGCGATGTTCGAGAGGGTCGCCGCCGGTGGGCAGGTGGATGGCGCTCGCGTCGGCGAAGCGCTGACCCGGGCGATCCGGTTGGCGTTGTTCGGCGTGGACGACCAGTACGAACTGTGGGCGGCGGTCCAGCAGCGCCAACCCGTCGGCGGCGATGACGTGGTCAGTCGGCTGGCCCGAGCCGCGCCGCAGCTCACCGACGAAGAGGTTTTCTTGTTGGCGTCGTCGGTGCACGGCAGCGGTGCGCGCGGCGGTGTGGGCCAGATCAGCGACACTTTCGTGTGGGCGTTGCGGCATCTTGCGTCCGACACCGGGTTGGCGGGGAGGCTGCGCGAAAACCCTAACGATATACCGGTTTTCGTTGAGGAGATCGTGCGGCTGCATTCGACGATCCAATACCCACCGCGGGTCGCCCTGCGGGACATCCGTATCGGCGACCTCGATTTTTCGGCTGGTGACACGTTCGCCATAGCGGCAGGTGCGGCCAGCCGGGAGGGCGACGGCGGCGACCAGGTGAACGAGCGGATGTGTAAGCATTGGGGGTTCGGCGCGGGCGAGCATCGTTGCCGCGCTAACCATCTAGTCCGGGCTGTGCTGCGGGTGCTGGTGGAGGAATGGCTGGCACAGATCCACCAGTG
>DATFYT010000243.1:0-11814 GCA_035314925.1 Mycobacterium sp.
GGACCACGGCAACGCCGCAGCGTCGACGCGATGAGGCTGGCCGTTCTCGTCGAGGTAGTCGACGTTCACGCTGCCCCCCGACCCCGTGATCTCGTATGCGATGTGTTTCGGGTTGAACGGCTTCGTATCGTCACCATTGCCTGCGCCGGCCGACGCCGATTCGTGCGCGCCGATCGTGTCGCGGATGCGGACGACCGCGTATGCACCGAGCGCGACCACGACGACCAGAAGCAGCGGCATCCACACCGTCTTGAACACTCGGAACAACACGTGCCTCCCGCCTTTCCAGCCATCCGCGCGCGCCATCGCGTCGTGGTCAGAGTTCGGTGCTGCGCGGTGGGGTGGCGGTGCCGTGGACCCGCTGGGAGTGGGCCGCGAACGTTGGCGCCGCCAGCCGCCTGACAACGGGGCCGGCGTCGGCGGACATGCTGGCGATGACCTGTTCGACGCTCTCGGGATCGCCCTCATACATCAGCATCCCGAGCATGAGTGGGAGATGGCCCGGGTCGACGGCAGCCGATTCGTTCTTCAGGAACTCGTTCCACTCGGCGGCCGTGATTTGCTGCTCCATCAGCGGCACGACGCGGTCCTCCTCTGTGCTCAGGTGCTCCTTCAACGCCGGGATCAGCCGGTCGAGAAGCTCGACCAGGGCCTGGCGGGATTCGACGGTGGGGCTGTCGCGCCAGACGGTCAACGCCTCGTCGACCTGGGGTATCAGCCTGGCGATCTGGTGGTGTTGGCCTTCCATCAGCTTCACCAGCGGAGCCACTGATTCGCCGCAGCGGTCGAGCAGCAACGGCCAGACGTTGTCGTCTTCGAGGACGTGGTGAGTGTGCAAGGCGCTAGTGGCACCCTCGATGTGATCGCCGATGATCTGCGCGCGGTCGCGGTCACCGGCCGCGACGCCGCGGACGAGTCCGGGCATCAGGGCGAACTCCCGCCGGAACATGTCGTGGACTATGAGCATTTCGCTGCCGCGGAAGTGCGGCTGCGCACCACTTGTCGCCAACCAGGTCATCATTTGCCTCTCTTGATTCACGTCGCGCGGTTTGCGGCGCCAATCGTGTCGGAATCAGTTGGGGGAATTCGGAATTCAGTCGAGCGGAATCTGGGTCTTGTGCTGGATCAGCCAGGAGTCGAGGGTTTTGAGTTCGGGGTTTCGCCCTGCGGTCAGCTGAGTGCGCGTCGTAAGAGGGCGTCGGAGGCCGACAGGTAGCGATGGATGTAGGCGCGGTCGAGGCCTTGAGTCGGCTTGATGGATTGGGCTTTGTGCCCGAACATCAGCCCGGTCCTACCTTCGAGTTCCGGGGCGAACAGTAGTGGCACCATCCGCTTGGCGTAGGTCTCAGGCGATTGCATGAAGAGGCCGACGGCGGTCTCGACCAGTTTGTGAATGATGCTGCCGTCACCCAAGAGGTTGCTTCGGATGCCGGTTTTGACGAGGTAGGGGCCCAATCCGAAGAATGCCGGACCGGGGAACCAGTCCTTTGCCCCGAGTACCAGGATCTCGTTTCCGGCGAGAGTGTTGCCGTGCGCCACCAGGGATCGGTAGTTCGTCTCAGAGTTAAGGTCGTCTGGGTTGCCGATCTCACCCGTTCCAGGGGACCCCATGATGAAAACCCGTGGCCTGGGTGCACCGGCGTCGCGTGCTGATCCGAGTCTGGGGCTCAGACCCTGAAGTATGGCGAGACGGCTCAGGTAGCTGATCGCCACATCGCGTTCGACATGTTCGGGCGTCTCTTCGCGGGTCTTGGCGGCGATGATTCCGGTGGTGAGCAGCACAAGGTCGAAGGATTCCGCCGGGAGTTCGTGGCCAACGCGGACGGCTTCTTTCATCGAGGACAGATCGGCTGCCACGAACGCCAGCCGGGCGGTCGGGGCGTCACGGAATGTTCGCCCGACCACGGTCACCTCGGCACCGCGCGCTAAGGCTTGCTGCGCGATGGCTCGTCCGAGGCCGTTAGTACCACCGATGACGGCCAATCTTGTTGACGAGAGGTCGAGTTGCTCGATCGGAACCGGCCGGATGGTCACACTCGGATCCGGAACCCCTTTGATGGAAGTCTTTTGCTTCCGGCGAGTTTGGGAATTACTGACAGTGGTGTTCTTTGATGCGTTCACTGTTGTTGCCTTTCTTATGTGTCGGTGCTGGTGGTGTGTCACTTGACGAATTGGCCGGCGTCGACGAGGAGGCTGGCGCCCCCGCCGTACCACCGCCGACCTCAAGCGGAAGTTCGTCGATCCGTTATGACTTGATCATCCACCAATCGTTTATGAATCACAAACGATCTATATCATACATACGGCTTGTCCGCCACATATCGTCGGCTCGTTTTGGGCTATCCTGGTCCTATGGACGACGCCGCGATGGACCAGCTGCCCATCGTTTTGCCGCAGCCGCGCGGGCATTCGGGACCGCTGCTGGAGCTGGTCGCACGGCGCATCCGTGCCGAGGCGGAATCTGAGGTCGAGAGCTTCGACCTACGCCCTCGCCACGTCATCGCCCTCACGCTTCTGGACCTCGTGGGAGAGCAGAGCCAGTCCGACCTTGCCGAGGCGCTGCGAGTCGACCGCACCAACCTGGTCGGCCTGCTCAACGACCTCGAAACCGCGGACCTAATCGAGCGCCGACGCTCCCCGCAAGACCGGCGCCGCCACACGGTGAGCCTCACGCCGGCAGGAACGCGCCGACTGGCAGAGGTACAAAACGCACTCGCTGCCGCAGAACAACGCGTGCTTTCTGCCCTTAACGCCGAGCAGCAAGCCACACTCCACGCACTGCTCCAGCGGGTCACCGCCAACACGGCCGAGTGCAGTGAGCAGTCGCAAGCCTCCTGCGTCAGCAAAGCCTAGCGCGCACCGAACGGACACCCCGAGTCGAACGCGTCTAGCGGGACCCATGGACCTTCTGCGTCGCGTCTCCACGGATGTTCCGGAGCAGATGGCATTGGCGCTGACGAATCGTCCTACCGGACTCCGAGGGTTCGGAGGTAGTCGATCATGGCGTCGACGGCGGCTTCTAGGGGAGCAGTGGTGCGGCGAACCTGGCTGAGCAGCAGACCACCTTGGATCGCGGCCAGCATCGCCAATGCCACTTGATCGATGTCGGTACCGTCGGGTAACTCGCCACGCGCGGCGATCACGGTCAGTCCGTCGTGAATCACGTTCTCCCACTGAGCGAATGACCGGGCAAGCTGCGCGCGGGCCAGGGGATCGATTTCGGCGAGTTCGTTGGCCATCGATCCGATCGGACAACCGCCCGCACAGCCCAGGCTGCGCACCACGTCGACCATGATGTTGCGCCACCGGTGGAGGTCGTCGAGGCATTCGAGGCGCTCGAGACCCAGCCGTTGCACCGCCAGCACCTGGTCGGTCTGAAAGTCGATGACCGCTGCGATCAGGTCACCCTTGTCGGCGAAGTAGTGATACATCTGCGAGGTGCTCACCGCGGCGGCTTCCTGGATGTCCTCGATGGTGGTGCCGGCGACTCCATGCCGGGACATCAATTCGGCTGCGGCGCCGACGATCCGCTCGCGGGTCGCACGCCCCTTGGGTGTGAGTTTCTCTGGTGCGATCGTGGGCATAGAGTCGCTTACCCCGGCCTTTCGTCCATCTCGCTTGTAATCAAACCATCCCACCTTCAAAAAAATGGAGTGTCAACTCCAAAATCTTCTCCCCCGTCAGATTACGTTTTGGAGTTGACACTCCATTTTCATTCACGCAAGCTCGCATTGTCCCGACACTGAGCCCATGTCGAACCCATTGCGCGCCAATGGCATACATCTGAAAGGCTGACTGATGACTACCTCTGCTGACACCGACCCCACCACGATCGCCGATCGAGTGGCCAAGATGCAGGAGGGTATCGCGGGCCAAATCCCTGACGATTTGCTCAAGACGTTCAGCGCCGAGCAAGCCGGCCTGGATGCCCGCGGAATCCCGGACGGCGTCGCCCAACCCGGCGACAGCCTCGGCGATTTCGACCTCCTCGACGTCCACGGCGAACCGGCCACACTGTCGAGGGAGCTGCGCGGGCGCACCGCGGTCGTCGTGCTCTATCGCGGCGCGTGGTGTCCCTACTGCAATCTGGCGTTGCGCGCCTACCAGGACGACCTGGTCCCGACGTTGGACGACAAAGGCATCGCACTGGTGGCCATTAGCCCGCAGAGGCCGGACGGCTCACTGTCGGCCCAGGAGAAAAACGAGCTGAGCTTCGGCGTTCTGTCCGACCCAGGCAACACGATCGCCACACGACTCGGCGTGATGACCGCTCCATCCCAAGACACCCAAGCAGCGCAGCGCGTGATCGGTGTCGACCTGTCCGACCTCAACGCCGACGGCAGCTACGGGCTGCCCATGCCCACCGTCCTGATCGTCGACGCAACCGGGGTAATCCGCTGGATCGACGTGCACCCCAACTACACCACGCGCACCGAAGTCAGCGACATTTTGGCCGCCCTCCACACCCTCCCCAAAGAGTAAGGAAGCAAACATGTCACAAGATTTCGTCGGCCAGTGTGAGGAATAAACGCCCGCAGTCAACCGTTGGCGGCGGTGAGTGTTCCCCGCATAGCTGAAGGAAACAGATGACTCAACAGGTTGTTCTCATTACCGGCGCGCTCACCGGCATCGGTCGCGCCACCGCCGTCGCGTTCGCCGGCAAAGGCGCCAATGTGGTCGTATCCGGCCGCCACGACGACAAAGGCCAAGCCCTTGTCGCGGAGTTGAAAGCGCTTGGGGCCGAGGCAGAATTCGTTCGGGCCGACGTTACGAAGGAAGACGAGGTCCGCGACCTTGTCGACAAAGCAGTCGAGAGATTTGGCCGTCTCGATGTTGCCGTCAACAACGCCGGCTTCGAAGGCGAGACCGGCCCGATCCAGGACGCCACCGTCGAAAGCTTCAAGGCCGTCCACGACACCAACGTTGTGGGCGTATTCCTCAGCATGAAGTACGAACTGCGCGCGATGGCCGCTCAAGGCAGCGGCAGCATTGTCAACATCGCCTCGACCTACGGGCATAAGGCGGCCGCTGGTGCGGCGGCCTACGTCAGCAGCAAGTTCGCCGTGGAGGGTCTGACCAAGACGGTCGCGCTCGAGCAGGGGAATTCAGGGATTCGGGTGAACGCAGTCGGGCCGGGGCCGGTAGACACCGGCATGCTCGACCGCTTCACCGCCACCGCAGAAGGCAATGCCGCGCTGATAGCGACCGTGCCTCTGCTTCGCAGGGGAAATCCTGAGGAAATCGCGAACGCCATCGTGTTCATCTCGTCTCCCGAAGCCTCCTACATCTCCGGCACGGTATTCGAAGTCGACGGCGGCTTGTCGGCAGCCTGACCTAGTCGGCGAGGAAGCTATCGCTACTGTGACGTGGCGACGTCGCCTGCGGCGCGTTCGATGTGTTGCCGAACAGCAGCGGTGTTCGTCGGCTGGCCGGTGATGCGGTGGCTGACAGACAAGGACACGATCTAGGCCCGGCGTGTAAACTCCGAGTATGCATTACATAACCGAGTCGTTGTCGGTCGTGCATCTCATACTTCCGATCCATGGCACGGATCAGGATGACAGCGGCAGTTCACCGGCGTATTTCCAGGCGTGAGCTCCTTGCCGCTCTCTCCGCAATGCTGGCCTGCCGCTCCTCACCGATCGCGACCGCGCCTACTTCATCGGCACCGACACCCGCGGCCGCGAGTTCGAAATCATCTTGGCACCCGACGACGAAGACGACGACCTCTGGATTGCGGTGCATGCGTTGCAAACCCGCTACCGGAAGAAGGGCTGAACCATGGCACGCAAGCTTGATCCCACCAAGATTCACTTCGATGAGCACACCGTCGTAGACGTGGTCGACCTTAACGAAGAAGAGATCTACGTCGGGGGCGAGCGTCTGACCGACGAGCGCGCTGAAGAGATCGCGGCAGAAGTTGTGGCAAAGGCGCAAGCCATGAACCTGCGACCCGGGGGAAAGTCATTGTCAGGCAATGGGAAGCACTCACCCGTCGTGCAGGTCCGGGTTTCTGAGCAGACGCGCGACAAGTTGCGGGCGATCGCAAACGCTCGCGGTATGAGCGTCTCAAAGTTGTCCCGAAAGGTGCTCGACCAGTTCGTTGAACGCGAGACACCGGGCGGACGAGGGGCGAAATAGCCCTAGCCAGCTGCGCGTTCGATGTCGCCCAGCACGGGCGGGCCTTTGCCTTCGCCGGCGCGGCGGAGCAGGAACATGCGGAGCCGACCGTAATGCTTGGCCATCTCGGTGTTGCCGACGTAGTCGCATGAGAAGTCAGCGGCGTTGTGCAGCGCCAACATCGCGGCAAAGGTCTCGGTGACGTAGACGCAGCCTTCGGGCGTGATCGGCTCGATGCGGGCGGCGCGGCTGACATGGGCGCCGTAATAGTTGGGCCGGTCGGTGACCGGATCGTCCAGCTCATAGACCGGTCCCAGATGGCCGCCGAGGCGCAATTTGAGCGTCTCGGGCAGCCCAGCCGCCTTGAGGTCGATCGCGTCCATCGCGTCCTGCATCTCGAGCGCGCACGCGGCGGCGCGGCCGGCATCGCGGAAGACGACGAAAATGCCGTCGCCCCAGGTGTTTACGAAGGCGATGTGCTGCTTGTAGCGGCGCGCCACCTCCCCCAGCGTGCCCATGATCTTCTCGGTAAACATCGGCAGCTGGGCGTCGCTCAGCTTGCTGAAGCCGTGGATGTCGCCGAAGAGCATCGCACGCGTGTCGCGGCGACCGCGGGCGACCTCTGGACGGTGCCAGGGCCGAAGCTTCTCGACGTTTACGTCCGGGCCGGTCGGCACCACGCTCACCGGATGGCCGGCCTCATGCCACGCGCTCATGTCGGCGGCGGTCCCGTCGCCGGCGTCTTCATCGCCTTCGTTGATGGAGCCGTCCCATACCGCCAACTGCATCAGCGGCGCATGCAGATGGCGGGCGCAGAGGCTGGCAAGGCCCATCGCCAGGCCGCTGCTGTAGGGGAAGAGCTGATCGTCGCCCAGATAGGCGTCCTCCGTGGCGAAGCGCACCGTCTTGGCCGCGGCAAGACACGCTTCGAAGCGGGCGACCCAGTCCTCGCCCGCCGGACGGACTGACTCTTCGACGAAATCGTCTGCGGCGAAAGGCAAGACGACATTCAGGGCGACGCCCTGCCCGAGCAGCGCCTCGGCGAACAAAATGTCCGCGCCGGAGGCGAGCGAGCCGTAGGCCGCGCCGATGCGCATCCCGTCGAGCAGAGCGGCGATATCGGTGGCCACCGTCGTCGCCTGCATATTGCCGAGGAAATGGACGACGGTCGGCACCTTGAACGCGGCGAGCACGCTGGAATCGAGGTTCTTCGCCGCGACGATGCGTTCGAGCTGACGGCCGGTGGTGGCGAGCGCGGCGTCGTCGCTGCCGGCTGCCGCGACGACCTGGTCGACCAGCTCACCCGCTGCGTCGAGATCGCCCCGGACGAGATGGGCCTCGAGCGCGGTCGCCAGTACCCAATAGCGATCGGCCGCAACCTCATCCAGGCCGGCGATGCGCGGCACGAGAACATCGAGGACCTCGCCGGCGAGCCGGCTGGCCGCCTCGGCGTCGCCGGCGAACAGGGCCAGGGTCGCGGCATTGATCGCCGGGTAATAAGCCTCCGGGTCGCCGGCGTCGGTGGCGGTGCGGAAGGCGTCCTCATAAAGGGCACGGCCTTCGCGGAACAAGGCGGTGCGCGCCTCGCCAGTTTCGGCGAAGGCCTGGTCCTTCCTCAGCCGGCCCAGCAGGCTGCGGGCGTCGGTCTCGGTTCGTTGATCGAGGCCGAATTCGTAATACTTCTCGACCGCAAGCGCGGTCGCGCCGGCATTGGCGAGGCTGAGCACCCCGCGATGGGCGAGCCCAACGTTGCCGGGAAACAGCTCCAGCGCGTCCGCCGCCAGGTCGTAGGCGCGGAAGAATTCGCCGTGATTGAAGAAGGTCTTGACGTCCTTCAGCAGGTCCTCGGCGGTGACAGGGGGGCTCCGTGTGTCGGTCATCCGCGCCTCCAACCGCATCGCACGCGCAGGCGAGATGCTACGCCAGCAAATCAGCAGCGGCGCCGGAATAGCCGACCCCGCAGGTGGGCTTTACGCCCCGACTGCGCAGGTGTTGTAGCTCACACGATGATCCGAAAGCTTCGCAGATGGGCTAGGGTGGCAAACAACGTTGGCGTCAACACGCCGACACCGTCGTGGAATGCTCCGTCATCCGCTGTCCAGGCGAGCGCCAAGAAGCGCAGCCCGGGATTTCGAGTCCAAGTCTTTCGCGGCGATCGATATTGCCCACCGGCAATCTCGCCAGCTTGTGCTGAGCGCCTGACGACACCGTCGCGGCGAGACGGCACACCCGATGCCTGAAAGGCACCGCACCACAATGACTACCAAAACCTTCGCTGAACTCGGCGTGCCCGCACCGCTGATCAGTGTCCTCACCACACGCGGGATTACCGACCCCTTCCCGATCCAGGTCGACACCCTGCCCGACACCCTGGCCGGCCGCGACGTGCTCGGCCGCGGCAAAACCGGCAGCGGCAAAACGTTGGCCTTCTCGATTCCGTTGGTGGCGCGCCTCGCATCGGCCAAGCGCCGGCCCGCCAGCCCGACCGGCCTGGTGCTGGCACCCACCCGCGAGCTGGCGACCCAGATCAGCGCAGCACTCGAGCCATTGGCCGCCGGCTACGGCCTGAAGGTCACCACGATCTTCGGTGGGGTGCCACAAGGCCGTCAGGTGGCCGCGCTGCGCTCCGGCGTCGACATCGTCGTCGCCTGCCCCGGTCGGCTCGACGATTTGATGCGCCAACGGCAGATCAGCCTCAACGCGGTCGACATCACCGTGCTCGACGAGGCCGACCACATGGCCGACCTCGGATTTTTGCCGGTGGTCACCCGCATCCTGGCCGCCACGCCAGCCAATGGTCAGCGACTGCTGTTCTCCGCCACACTGGACAACGACGTCGACAAGCTCGTCAAACGGTTCCTGCGCAACCACGTCATGCACTCCGTCGATGAGGTCAATTCACCGGTGGCGGAGATGACCCACCACGTCTTCCATGTCGCCGGGACCGACGCCAAAAAGGACTTGGTGCACCGGCTGGCGTCGGGCACTGGCCGGCGAATCCTGTTCATGCGCACCAAACATCAGGCCCGCAAGCTGGCCCGGCAGCTCACCGAGGCCGGGGTTCCCTCAGTTGATCTGCACGGCAACCTCTCTCAGCCTGCTCGTGATCGCAATCTGGCAGCCTTCGCCGCCGGAACGGCGCGAGTGTTGGTGGCCACCGACATTGCCGCACGCGGTGTGCACGTCGACGAGGTGCAGTTGGTCGTACACGTCGACCCGCCCGCCGAGCACAAGGCCTACCTGCATCGCTCGGGCCGCACCGCACGGGCGGGCAGCTCCGGCGACGTCGTCACCGTCGTACTGCCCGAGCAGCGTAGAGACGCTTCGGCGCTGATGCGCAGAGCCGGCATCGCCGTGCACCCGCAACAGGTGACTGCGCAGTCGGATTCGGTTACCAAGCTGGTCGGTGACGTCGCGCCGTATCAGGCTCCGGCCGCCAAACCCGCCAGTGCCCCGCACACGCAGCCGTCACGCCACCGCTCGACCCGCGGTGGACGCACACCCCAGCAGCACCGCGCCGGCACCCGCGGCGCCAGAAACCGCTGATCCCATTACGTATTGAAAAGTCCCAGCCCGAGGGTGTGCGCGATCTGAGTGATCGCCGCCTGCGCGCGAACGCTGTTGCCGGCCTTGTCCAGCGGCGGTGAGTAGGCGGCGATCGCCAGTTTGCCTGGCGACACCGCAACCAGACCGCCTCCGACGCCGCTCTTGGCGGGCAGCCCGACGGTGTAGGCCCAGTCGCCGGAGGCGGTATAAAGACCCTCCATCGCCATCAAAGCCAGCAGATGCGGCACATTGGCTTGTGCGATGACGCGCTTTCCGGTGGCAGGGTTGACGCCCCCGTTGGCCATGGTGGCGCCCATGATCGCCAGGTCGACAGCGGTGACCAGCGTCGAGCACTGCAGCGTGTAGACGTCGCAGGCCTCCATCGGGTCGCAGTACATGTATCCGCCGCACAGCAGCAGCCAGGCGATCGCGCGGTTGTGAAAGTTGGTGGCGAGCTCGGACGCGGCGATCTGTTCGCTGATCGTGATCGGGCGCCCGGCGAAATCGCTTTGAATCTGCACGATCTGGCGCTTGCGGTCTTCAGCATCGGTGGCCGACACCAAGCTGGTTGTCGTCATCGCGCCCGCGTTGACCATCGGCGAGTTCGGCTTGTCGTTGTGCAGTTCCAGCGCCAGCACCGAATTGAACGCCTCGCCCGTCGGATCGGCACCCACCTTGCGGTGGAACTGCCGCGGACCTACTTGTTCGATAGCCAGCGCGGCCGTGAAGACTTTCGAGATCGACTCCAGCGCAAACTCACATTCGGCGTCGCCCGCCGAAAACGTCTGACCGTCAACGGTTACCACGCATACCCCGAACAGCTGCGGGTCCACCTCCGCCAAAGCCGGTATGTAGCCGGCGTTCTTGCCGCGGCGGTTGCTCTTGTGCTTGGCGTGTGCGGCGGCGACCGCCTCGGCGACGGTAGTCAATTCTGTGCCCCCGTCACGACACGATGGATGAAGCCAAGCTTCGCGACGACGTGTGGGTGGATCGTGAACGGATACAGGTCGTCGCGACCCATCGAGTTGTTGACCCGGTTGAGCACCCCCGCCAGCACTAGCCAGTCAGCCATGATGTCCTCGATGGTGCCGTCGGCGTAGGACTCCCGAGCATCGATATCGTGCGGCAAGTCCCACTTCACCCGGTCGGCTTCGACGACGAGGCCCGAATCCGCAATCGTGGCAAGGGTTCCGGTGATGTGCAGATAGTGGGCCCAGGTTTCGGCGAAGTCTTCCCACGGGTGCGCGGTGGCGTATTCCGAGATGAAGTCCTCCTGCCAGTTCGCCGGTGCCTCGCCGTTGTAGTGCCGCTGCAGCGCGTCCTGGTAGTTTTCGCGATCGTCGCCGAACATCGCCCGGGCGTCGTCGATGAGCGGGGTGTTCTGCACCAGCAGCATCTCGTAGTAGTGGCCGACCTCGTGGCGGAAGTGGCCCAGCATCGTGCGATAGGGCTCACGCAGTTTGATGCGCAGGCGCTCCCGGTAAAGCTCCAGCGACTCGGACAGGTCGATGGTGATCACCCCATTGGCGTGCCCCGTCACCACCGGCCGGCCCAGCGTCTGGCTGGACAGCAGATCGAACGCCAGCCCGTGCGGGTCCGCGTAGTAGGGATTGATGGGCAGGCCCAGGTCCATCAGCTCGAAGATCAACCGCCGCATCGCCTTCAGGGTCGAATCGAGTTCGGACATCGCCTCGTTGTCATCGGGCGCCGGGCCCTCGCGCACGAAACTGTCGGCGTAGCAGCGGCCGGATTCGGAGTCGTCGGCGGTCAACCAGTTGCAGCCCCGCTCCCAGTGCGCGCACCGAAACCAGCCGCGGTCGTTCACCGTAACGGTTTGCGACGGCGTGCACACCATCTGCCGCGACGGGTAGTGGTAGCCGACCGTCACGCCGCACGCCGGGCACTGTTGGGCTTCGAATGACACCGCCTGCCCGCAGTTGGGGCATCTGAAGGCACGCACGGTCAGAGCCCGCCGGTGCTGCCCGGCCCGATGTGTGTCCACGGTTGCTGCGGACGGTCCTTCAAATAGCCACGCTGCCAATCCCATTGCGGATGCTGCCGCAGGAATTCGTCGGCGTCGAACTCGGTGCCGTCGGCACGGCCACTCCGGGCCCACAGACTGAGCGCCCGGATGTCGGCCGAGCTGAC
>DATFYT010000244.1:0-12206 GCA_035314925.1 Mycobacterium sp.
CATCCACACCGCAACCGAAGCCGGCGCCCGGGATCCCTACCGGTTAGGCAACCAGCTCGCCGTGCTCTTCGAGGGCGCCACAGCCCTGGCGACCTCACTCAACGACAGCGCCCCCCTGCTACACGCGCGATCGGCCGCCGAAACGCTCATCGAGATGGAACTGGGTCACTCGCCGAAGTAGTGGCCCGCGTCGAGATCCTCGATGAGTCCTGGACCGTCGGGGTGCCAGTCGAGCACTTTCTGCGTGAGGGCACTTGACGTCGGATTGTCCAAAGATCCGAAGACCGAAAGGAATCCGAAGTGCTCATATGCTTGTTCGGCGGAGATGCTCACCACCGGCAAGTCTAGGTGACGGCCAATGACGGCCGCGATCTCACGGAAAGGCACGCCTTCGTCGGCGACACCGTGCAATCTTGTCCCCGCTGGCGCCGCCTCGACCGCAAGCCGGTACAGGCGCGCGGCATCGAGCGTATGGACGCCGGGCCAGCGGTTGGTGCCATCGCCGATGTATGCCGAGACGCCTCTTTCGCGGGCGATGTCGATCAGGCGGTGCGCGAAGCCGTGGTGATCGAGTGTGCTGTGCACCAGCGGGGACAGCCGGATGACCGACGATCGCACGCCGCGGTCGGCCAATGCGATGACGGCGTTCTCCGAGTCGATCCGCGGACCGCCTTCGGCGGCGTCGTTTTCGGTCGCGGTCCGTCCCTGCGCGACTCCCGCCAGCAATAGCGTTCCGGAGGTGTTTACCAGCGGGCGGTCGGAGCCCGCCAGCACCTCGCCCATTGCCGTGACGACACGCAGGTCCGTCTCGGCGGCACCCACGAAGTCGTTGTCGAAGTCGTCCCGGTAGGCGAGGTGGATGACGCCGTCGGCTGCTGCCGCGGCCGCGCGGAGGCCGTCGAGGTCGGCGAGGTCGCCCCTGTGCACCGTGGCGCCCTTGGCCGTCAGCGCTGCGGCGGACTGTTCCGAGCGGGCCAGGCCGGTCACTTGGTGGCCGGCTTCGAGGAGTTCGGCGACGACGGCGGAACCGATGTGTCCGGTCGCGCCGGTGACAAAGACGTGCATGGCAATCCCTTTCTGGTCGATGTCATCAAGTCAATGACGGCCCACCAAGCCTGTCCAAGTCCTATTTCATATGACGCGATGCAATCTAGGCATCACCGCAGCTCAATAAGGCTATCCGCAGGCAGAGCGCCCGATCGCATGGCTACACTTCATGCATGACTGAATCGGCATCGCCGGTGGTAGATCTCGACTTACGGCTGGTCGGGTATTTCGTCGTGGTGGCCGAGCACCGACATTTCGGTCGCGCGGCCACCGCTCTGCGCGTCGCGCAGCCCTCGCTGAGCCGGCAGATCCGGCGCCTCGAGCAGCAGTTGGGTGTGCGCCTGTTGGATCGCACGCCGCAGGGCACCCGGCTGACGGAGGCCGGCGACGTGTTCCTGCCGCGCGCGAAGGCGCTGCTGCGCTCGGCATCGCAGGCCGCAGCACAGGCCCGTGCAGCAGCCCAGCCCAGCCGAATCACGATCGGCTATACGTCGGGCCTGATCGTCACCCCGGCAGTGCGCGAGATGCGCCGCGAGCACCCGGACGCCGAAGTGCAAGTCTTGCACGTGGATTGGGACCAAGCGCGGGACGCGTTACTTGACCATCGAGTCGACGCGGTGGTGACCCGGCTGCCTTTTCCGACCGACCGGCTGCACGTGACGATCCTGTATGACGAGCCTCGGGTGCTGGCGGTGTCGTCCGAACATCGCCTGGCCGGCAGGCGATCGGTCACCCTCGAAGACATCGCCGACGAACCCATCCCGCGGGTGCGAGGCTCCGATCCGACCTGGAGTGCCTTTTGGCGCGTCGATCCGCGCCCCGATGGGCGCCGCGCACCAGATGGTCCGTTTATCGAGGCGCTGGAAGACAAGTTCGAAGTCATTGCCGCCGGGCAGGCGGTGGCCATCACAGCCGGCTTTCACCTCAACAGCCTGCGGTCCGACATCGTCACAGTCCCGTTGGAGGGTGTCGAGCCCAGCCACGTCGTAATGGCCAGCCGGGCCGACGATCGCAGCCGATTGCTGGCGGCCTTCCGCAAACTGGCCGAAGCGCACCTCACCGCGCCGGACCGAGCTCAGTCGACGGCCAGCTCGGGCGGCGAGCGGTAGTCCGGCTGGTACCCGTCGACCCGGATCGGGTTGCCGACGAGGCGGAAATCGCCTGCGTTGACCACGATTTCCGGTGTGGCCTGCAACGCTTCCGGCAATGTCCGCACCGCCGCCGCGGGCACCCCCAGCGGGCGCAGCCGGGCTTCCCAACTGGCGGCGGTATCGGTCCCCAGGGCGGCCGTGACGACGGCGAGCACCTCGTCACGCCGGGCGACCCTCTCGGCCATCTGCTCGAAACCGTGGATACCCGCCTCGGCGGCGAAGGATTTCCAGAAGCCGTCGTGCGTGATGAACAACGCAAGGTATCCGTCTCCGGTCGGAAAAAGCTGGGCGGGAACATAATACGAGTGTGCACCGTACTGCCTGCGGGTCGGCTCGACGCCGCTGTTGAGGTAGGCGGAGGCGTGGTAGTTCAGCTGCGACAGCATCACGTCGCGCAGCGACACATCAACTTGTCCGCCCGTGCCGGAGATGATTTTGGCCAGAAGCCCTAGCGCCGCGCACATTCCGGTGGAGTTGTCGGCCGATGAATACCCGGGCAGTGTGGGCGGGCCGTCCGGATCGCCGGTCAAGGCGGCGATTCCGACGCCTGCCTGAACCACGTAGTCGAAGGCCGGATCGTCGCCCCCGTACAGCCCGAAGCCGGTGATCGCCACGCAGACGATCCGCTGGTTCCACCGCCGCAGCTGCTCATAAGTCAGACCCAGCCGGCGGATGGCCGATGGTTTCAGGTTCACCAGCAGCGCGTGGGATTCCGACAACAGTTCGCCTAAGCGCTGCTGTCCCGCATCGGAATTCAGGTCCAGACAGATACTGGACTTGTTGCGGTTGAGGCTGGCGAAGTAGCTGAGCCCGACGCTGCGCGAGATCTCACCACCCGCGGGTTCGATCTTGGTCACCTCGGCACCGAGGTCGGCGAGCAGCATCGTCGCGTACGGGCCCGCCAGCATGGTGCCGACTTCGAGAATTCGTATCCCCGCCAGCGGTGCCGCGGTTGTCACCGCAGTTCCGTTGCGAGAGTGGCGATCATCTCGCGGGTGCGCCGCTTGGATGCGATGAGCTCGTCGCGGTTGTCGCCGATCGGCAGCAGGCGCACCGACAGATCTGTGACACCGGCGTCGGCGAACCTGCGCATGCGCGACAGGATGCCCTCCTCGTCGCCGGCCGCACACAGATCGCCGACATCGCGGGCATCGCCGCGTTCGAGCAGGCGCTGGTAGTTGGGCGATACCTCGGCCTCGCCCAGGATGCGGTTGGCCCGCTCCTTGGCCTCGTCGACTTGGGAAGGCGCACAAAGGCATACCGGAATACCCGCGACAATCCGTGGCGCGGGCCGGCCCGCATCTGCGGCAGCCTTGGTGATCTTCGGCGCGATGTGATCACCGATCGCACGCTCGTCGGCCATCCACAACACGGTGCCGTCGGCCAGTTCACCGGCAAGCTGCAGCATCACCGGCCCCAGCGCGGCGACCAGCACCGGCATCGGGGTATCGGCCCCGATGGCCATCGGATTGTGCACCGTGAACGAATCGTTCTCGACGTCGACCGATCCCGGACCGGCAATGGCGGCGTTGAGCACCTGCAGGTAGTCGCGGGTGTAGGCGGCCGGCTTCTCATACGGCAGGCCGAGCATGTCCCGAATGATCCAATGGTGCGACGGCCCGACACCCAACGCCAACCGTCCACCAGCCAACGCATGCGTCGAGAACGCCTGGCGGGCAAGAGCAATCGGATGCTGGGCCTGCAGCGGCACCACCGCAGTACCCAGCTCGATGCGCGAGCTGTGCGCGGCCATCAGCGACACCATGGTCAGACAGTCGAAGTCGTTCGGCACCTGCGGCATCCAGGCGGTGTCCAGTCCGGCAGATTCGGCCCATTCGATATCGGAGGCCAACTTGGCGACCTTGCGGGCCATGTCGCCACGCTCGGCGCCGATCATCACTCCGACGCGCACGGTTCCACTGTTCCCTTCAGGTGAGGTTCGGGATTGCTGCCGGTCAGCGTGCGGATCTCCCGCACCAGAACATCCAGCGGGGTCCCGGTCGGAAATACCGCTGCCGCCCCGGCGTCCAGCAGCTTGGGCACGTCAGACTCGGGTATCGTTCCGCCGACCACCACGGCGATGTCGGCGGCGTCGGCTGCGCGTAACGCCTCGATGGTGCGGCTGGTCAGCGCGACGTGGGCACCGGACAGAATGCTCAGCCCGACGACGGCGACATCTTCTTGGACGGCGATGGACGCGATGTCCTCGATGCGCTGCCGGATACCGGTGTAGATCACCTCGAATCCCGCGTCGCGCAGGGTGCGGGCGACGATCTTTGCGCCACGGTCGTGTCCGTCGAGGCCGGGCTTGGCGACCAGGATCCGCACTGCCATCTAAAACACCACCGGCTGCTGGAATTCGCCCCACGCCGCTTTGAGCGTGGAGACCATCTCACCGACCGTGCAGTAGGCGTTGGCGCAGTCGATCAGCTTGTGCATCAGGTTGTCAGTTCCGTCGGCCGCACGCGACAGCTCGGCAAGGCTGGATTCGACTGCGGCAGTGTCTCTTTCGGCTTTCACCTTGGAGAGCCGTTTGAGTTGGAAATCGCGCCCTTCGGCATCCAGCTCGTAAGTGACGATTTCGGGCGGCGGCTCCTCGGAGACGAACCGGTTGACCCCGACGACGGGGCGCGTGCCGGCTTCGATGTCCTGGTGGATCCGATAGGCCTCGTCGGCGATCAGGCCTTGCAGGTAGCCGTCTTCGATGGCGCGGACCATTCCGCCGTGCTGCTCGAGGTCGTGCATGATCTCGATGATGCGAGTTTCGGTGGCGTCGGTGAGCGCCTCGACGAAGTAAGAGCCGCCGAGCGGATCCGCTACCCGCGCGACACCGGTTTCGTGGGCCAGGATTTGTTGGGTGCGCAGCGCCAGCGTGGTGGACTCTTCGGTGGGCAGCGCGAACGGCTCGTCCCACGCCGCGGTGAACATCGACTGCACGCCGCCCAGTACGGCGGCCATCGCCTCGTAGGCGACTCGCACCAGGTTGTTCTGCGCCTGCGGCGCATACAGTGACGCCCCGCCACACACACAGCCGAAGCGGAACATCGACGCTTTGTCGGTGCTGGCGCCGTATCGTTCTCGCACGATCGTCGCCCAACGTCGCCGTCCGGCACGGTATTTGGCGATCTCCTCGAAGAAGTCGCCGTGCGTGTAGAAGAAGAACGAAATCTGCGGTGCGAATTGGTCGATGGTCATGCGGCCGCGTTCGACCACGGTATCGCAATAGGTGACGCCGTCGGCCAGGGTGAACGCCATCTCTTGCACGGCGTTGGCCCCGGCGTCACGAAAGTGCGCACCGGCCACCGAGATTGCGTTGAATTTGGGAACTTCGGCCGCGCAGAACTCGATGGTGTCGGCGATCAACCGAAGTGAAGGCTCCGGTGGCCAGATCCAGGTACCACGCGAGGCGTATTCCTTGAGGATGTCGTTCTGGATGGTCCCGGTGAGCTTGGCGCGCGGCACACCTTTTCGCTCGGCGGCCGCCACGTAGAACGCCAGCAGGATCGCGGCGGTGCCGTTGATCGTGAAGCTGGTGCTGATCTTGTCCAGCGGAATGCCGTCGAACAAGATCTCGGCGTCGGCCAAGGTGTCAATCGCGACGCCGACCCGGCCGACCTCCTCACCGAACTCGGGATCGTCGGAGTCATAGCCACACTGAGTCGGCAGGTCGAGCGCCACCGACAACCCGGTCCCGCCCTGTTCCAGCAGGTAGCGGTAGCGGCGATTGGATTCCTCGACGGTGCCGAATCCGGAGTACTGCCGAAACGTCCACAGCTTGCCTCGATAGCCACTGGCGAAGTTGCCGCGGGTGAACGGATAAGCGCCTGGCGCCGGCGGCTCGGTACCACGATCCCCCGGCCCGTACACAGGCTCCAGCGGGATGCCGGATGAGGTTTCGGTGTGGTTATCCATCGATTGATAACGTACTTGCAAAAAAAGAGAATGCCAATACCGCAGGCTGACCTGCCTAAAGGAGAGTTTTCCGCCTGGTTAGGCCCGGCACAAGATCTCGCCGTGCGGGATGGCCAGCCAGCCATTCCGAGCAGCGGACCAGTCCAGCCAGGCCGACGCGATCTCGTCGAGCTCCGCGGTGGTGGCCATTCCGGTGTCCACCAGCTGACGGGCCAGGGCCGACTCGACAATCCGGTCCGCCCACATCCGGCCCCACCACTCACGGGTGTCCGGCGTCGCGAAGCACCACATGCTGCCCGTGGGGGTGATGTCGTCGAATCCCGCCTCCTGGGCCCACGACAACAGCCGACGCCCCGCGTCGGGTTCACCGCCGTTCGCCCGCGCCGCCTCGCGGTACAGCTCGCGCCAGCGATCCAGCGTCGGAAGCTGCGGGAACCACATGAATCCCGAGTAGTCCGCATCGCGGATCGCGACGATGCCGTTCGGCACGCACACCCGCCGCAGTTCCCGCAGCGCCTGCACCGGGTCGGCCACGTGCTGCAACACCTGATGCGCGTGGACGACATCGAAGGTGTCGTCGGGAAAGTCGAGCGCATGCACGTCGGAAGTCACAAAGTCGACGTTCGACCGGTCGCGCGCTTGTGCCTCAACGCGAGCCAGATCCAAAGCCTCAACGGTCATTTCGACAGCGGTGACCCAGCCCGGGGCGACCCGGGCGGCGAGATCGACGGTGATCGTCCCGGGACCACAACCCACGTCGAGCACCGACATCCCCGGCCGCAGATGTGGCAGCAGGTAGCCGGCAGAGTCCTCAGCGGTGCGCCTGCGGTGTGCGCGTAGCACCGACTCGTGATGCCCGTGGGTGTAGACGGCCTGATGTTTGCTTGTCATCGTGCGGCTCCTTGCGCTCGAACCACCCCCCGATGCGAAGGCTACCGCCGCCGATTTCAAAATACGAAACGATTATCTCAGTATATGAGACAACCGAGGAGGGCTCAGTCGACTGGGACGTTGAGGATCGGGCGCCCGACTCCGGCGCCGGGGCCGTCGAAATGCCACCACTCACCCGAGTACACCGACAATCCGCCGGTACTCATCGCGTCGCGTAGCCGCGCCCGGTTCGCCTGCTCGTCCGCGCTGACGCCGTGGGTAGCGAAAGCGGTTGCGCGGGAAGAAAAGTCGTCGAAGTCGGTTCCCATATCGGCGAGGCATCGGCCGGCCAGCTGCCGCGCGGGCGGGCATGGTTCTTGCACGCTTGCGATCGTCACGTCAACCGAGCGCCCCGCCTCGTGGCTGCGGGCACTGGAGCCTGGCTTGGCCACCCAGGCCGGATTCGGCACCACATTGAACATCTTGACCTGCACGTCGTGCGGTCGATAGCAGTCCCAGAAAACGAGCACATCTCCGTGCGAAGCCAATGCCGTCGCCGCGGCGGCGAGCCCGGGAGCCATGGATTCGTGCACCAGGCAGCGCGCGTCGGCGGGATACAACGGCATCCCGGTGAAGTTGTTGGCCGTCGCATAACGCAGATCGATCACCGCGCTCGGCACGACGGAGCGAACGTCGACGAATCCCGCCGAGCGCGCCTCGGCGCTCAACGGAGGCACATCGGCATTGGCGCGTGAAGTCCCGCTGATGGCAGGCACTACGACGAGCAGCGCGAACAAGAACCGACGCGTGGCGGTCACCGCCTCATTATCCGCGACTGACCCGTCAGCTCCAGTCGATGGCGGCGGCGCGCTCCCGGACATCCTCCACTCTGGCCGCCACTTGGGCGGCAACCGCATGTTGATCGTCTTCCATTGTCTTGGCCAGCGATTCGGCTTCTGCGACTATCTGTTTGAGGAGGTCGCGGTGATCTTCGATCATCCCGATCGTCGCATTTCTGATGGCTACCACTGCCGAACCTCGAGCCTCTGTCGGTGAGAAGCTGCCGGAGAGCAGCGGGGGCAGCGTCTGGCGCTCGAAGTCGGTCATGTCGCGGGTCAGGTGCACGTTGAAGGTCGCTCGAAAAGGATCCCGATCGTCGAATTCAACACTGGATATTTTGAGTGGGTCCATGGGCCGTTCCTTTGGTCGGCGAGGGCGATCTTCGCCCGCGTCACGCCGAATTACATGGTTGTAGTTTACCTGCGTTCAAGGGGTGCTGCGGAAACCGACGAAGTCGGGGGCGAACACAGAGCCGGTAAGCTGTCGCCGTCAGAGCTACGGAGGAACATGAAGCGCCTTGTATTCGGAATTGCGGTCGCGGCGACGATCTTGACCGCGCCTCTTGCCCACGCGCAAACCGATGTTCAGAGTCAATGTGCGAGTTCCGGCGGCCAATACACGTCGGAGGAGGTATCACCTCACTTCGGTTCGCCTCCCAGTCTGATCGAGACGTGTTGCATCGCGCAGAAGTGCACTACCTACCGCGACGGCGTGCAAGGGCCCACCTACGGCGGGGGTTAGGCCTCTCGCGCGTCAACGACGGTGACGACAATCTCGGCCGCTGCGTCGTGTTCGGACAACGGCGACGGAATCAACTCCGCATGCACCGTCCGTCCGTACTTCGACCGCATCAGGCGGTGTATCGACGGGACCACCACGCCATGAAGGACGGGATACTTGCGCCGCAGCAACCGCGCTGCTTGTCGGTACTCGGCTCCCTCCAACAGGCGCACCTGCGCCGGCAGCATCGGCCCGATCGGCTCGCCTGACATCGTCGCCGAACCGAATTCGACGTTCGGGTTGCGCCGAATCCGGCGTGCCTTGATCGCTCGCTCATAAGTGCGAAAGTACGCACGGTCTCCGACCACCGCGATGCTGACAGGACTGGTTCCAGCGGTTCCATCCTTGCGAAATGTGGTGAGCCTGATCGTCTTCTGCCGAACGAACGGGACCAACAGCGGCTCGGTCGCCACGCTGACGTTGCCCAGGACGTAGCCGAGCTGACGTAACCGCAGCACGAACGCGATGACTAACAGCACCGAGGCCGCGCCCAGCGCCCATGCTTGGAGGGCCGAACCGCCGAGGTCGAGGTCCACGATGTGGTTCACGGCATGCACGGTGTTCGCCACGACGTATCCGGCAAGTGCGGTAGCCAACGCATCCGACCAGATCAGTGCGAGCAGCAGCGTGACGCCAAGGCCCACCTGGAACGCGCCAACGTCGTGCACGAAGTGCTCATGTGCGGGAAACCCGACCGATTCGGCGAACGAGCGGGGATCGATCAGACACCAGACCCCTATCCCAGCGGTTAGCAGTCCGATCAGTGCCGTGATCGTGACCAGGTATACCCGTGCCGGGGTTCCGATAGGAATCATGTGCCGTCCTCCGCTGGTTTCGTGCTCAATCGCTAGACGAGACTGCACGCCGATGTGTGACATGCGCATCGAAGCCATGCCGGGTTGACGCCACTTAGGAGGTAACTAATGGGTACACAAGGCGCGATTGACGAAGTCGACATTCGACGGCGAATAGAAGCAAGTGAGGTCCAGCACGGTTTGGCACCCATCGTCCGACCGGGTGTGCTCCGCCACAACAACAACTGTCAATCGTTGACACTCAGGACATCGACCTCGTCGGATTTCCTCGCGATCATTCGGAGACCGGAAGCCGTTCGCGGCTTCTTGAGGTGCCCGGCTCGTGTGGCTGTGAGCAACCGATCGCGACAAGGAGATGGACTGTGAGCGCTGCAGAAAAGCTGGCGAACCGCATAATCGCGAACTACGACAATCCGTTGCAGAGCAGTGCGATAGACGTGCCCGGACATGTTGAGTCCTTGTTGCAGAGCCTGGGAGCGACAACTGCCGATGCCGGAGGCAAGGTCACCTATTACGGCGCGGACCCAATCACGCCGGATCGATTGCCCTATGGCTCGATCAGCGCGATCCCGCTCGCGGCCAAGGCGATCTTGATCGCAAAGATTTGGAAAGAACGTACCGGCGAGGGACAGGACATTCACATCGACGTGCGCAAATCCCTGCGCCGCCTCACACCGTTTCTCGATGGAAAGTGGGAACTGGTCAATGGATTCCCCGGACGCACGGATCCATACAGCCCTTTTGCCGGCGGCCCGGATATTGTCCCCACCAAAGATGGCAAGTGGGTCATGTTTGCCGAGCCTTACCCCGCCTTGCGCCAGCGCGCACTCGAACTCCTCAAACCCACGGGCGGCACGTACCAGGCGCTGGCCGACGCGGTGAAAGACTGGAAGGGCGAGGAACTCGAAGCAGCCGCGGAGCAGGCGGCCATCCCCATGCCACTCGCACGCAACATCAAAGATGTGCTGAAGATGGATGCCTTCACAAAGAACCTGGGGCTGATACCCCTCGTCAGCGTCGAGAAAGTCGGCGAAAGCGATCCAATACCCTTTACGCCCAATCCGACGACGCCGCTCGATGGCATCCGCCTGCTCTCGTCGAGCCACGTCATTGCCGCGCCGTCGATCGGTCGCGCTATGGCCCTGCACGGCGCCGACTCGCTCAACGTCTGGCGGCCAACCGATGTCGAGCACTCGCTCTGGCACTACACCTCGCATGTCGGGGTGCGCTCGACCGTGCTCGAATTGAATAGCAAAGAAGGCCGGGCGAAGTTCGGTGAACTCCTCTCCAAGGCCGACGTATTGGTGACGAACCGCCGCCCTGGATGGCGGCAGCGCTTCAATATCACGCCGGACGAAGTGCTCAAAGAGCGGCCGGGTCTGATCGACACGCAGATTACCTGGGCCGGCGAAACCGGGCCCTGGTCGAGTCGCGTCGGCTTCGACATCACGGCCACCTTCGCGTTGGGCCTCGACAACATCGAGGGCAGCGACGAGAAGCCCAAACATCCGTCGATCTTTGTTGCCTGCGACTACGCGGCGGGTTGGCTGGCAACCTGCGGAATCCTATCGGCACTGCTACGGCGTGCGAAGGAGGGCGGAAGCTACCGCGTCAGGGTTTCGTTGGTCCGCACGGCTCTTTGGCTTCCTGAGTTAGGCATCTTCGATCGCGACTACGCGACAAAGACGGCCGGCTCAAACGACGAGCACCTGTATCCGGATCCCGACACGTTCGTTGCCGATACGCCAATGGGCCACTACAAAGGCGTCACAGAGATGATCGACATGTCGAAGACGCCCGGTGAATACAAGCACCCATTGACACCGTTTGGTTCATGGCAACCAAGCTGGCTCTAACCGTTGGTGGCCAGGGCCGGGATCGAACCGGCGACCTTCCGCTTTTCAGGCGGAGTTGTGGCTTACACCGATGTTTTTCGGCCGGGCAGACTGGGCGGAGGCCGTCTAATCGGACGGGCTGGAGCACTCGCTTCGGCGGTTTGGCCCCATTTTGGCCCCATCGGGCGAACTGCCTGACCTGGACGGCTTGGTCAGTTGGCTCGGTTCGCGTCGGCGGCACGGGCGGAGCCTGAGTGCTGCTCGCTGGTAGCTGGGCGGACGGCGGACGTTGTGAATTGTTCGCGCAGAAGTCGTTTGAGTACCTTTCCGGACGGTCTCGGGCGGTGCGTCGGGTTCCCATCCGTGAAGCTCCAATCATGTTGCGGCACAATTGAATTTCTTGCTTCGATTATTTTGCGATTCAACAGTTTTCATCAGGTTTTTGGCCCGTTTTCTTTCGTTTTTCCGCGGTATATAAAACAGCCGCGAGCGTTCCGGGCTCCGAGGTGCAGACTAAAAACGCGGGCCCACCGGGTCGTGGTCTGCGCGCTAGTCGCCAACGGGGCTCAGTGACTTATTCGTACGGCGGAAGCTCGCCTCGATGGCTTGGGCAGTAGACGTCCACTGATGCGGTGATGAATCTGACTGCGGTTCTTCTAACGCGGTCGGGATATAGGTGTAGACGCGGATTGTCCGCATACCCACGGTTCATCTCGTCGTTTACCATGGTGTCGACCGGGGTGCCGCCATTGAGTTCGCCACAAATTTGATGGGCTCGGGCGACGACACCAGCCACCTCACCGTCATCGACGGGCGGAATCTGTTCTTGTTCGAGCAGCGCCACAAACTGATCCTGCTGGCTTGGGTCGGCGCCTGCCGCGCCAGCGCAAATAATTGCGGCGGTCAGCACCACCGAGGCGCTAACCAGAGCGTCTGCAAGGCTGGTGATGCCGGTG
>DATFYT010000245.1:0-21619 GCA_035314925.1 Mycobacterium sp.
AGATGCCAGGCCACGTCGGTCAGCTCATCCCCGTGTCGGCTCCAGTGATGCGCCACGCACGCGATGCGCCCGCGGGCATCATCGGGTTGCGCTCCGGCGTCGAAGACTTCGCCGACGATCGCGTGTTCGGTGCGGATGGTGGCGGCGACGGCTTCGATCGCGGTGCGGATCGCGGCATGGCCACAATGGCGGCGGACTGGCTCCAGCGCGGCCGGCGGTTCCGGCAGCGTCAGCTCCGCAGCTTCGGTGAAAAGCTCCGTGACAGAATCGAATTGCCGGTCATCGACACCGGCAGCGTACCGGTGTACCAAGTCGCTGAGAGCAGCCCGCTCCGTTGCGCCGAGCATCACGTCGGCAGCGAAAGACGTTGCGCGCAGGCCGACAACTCGTCCTTGGCCTGGTCCAGATCGGTGATCGGTGGCATCGCCAGCACCAGACGGTCGGCGCCCTGAGCCGCGAGCCTTTCGGCACGTTCGGCATCGACCTTGGTGACCGAATGCCCCAGCGATACTTCGATATCGGCTGGATCGCGTCCGGCCGCCGCAGCCTCGTCACGCATCAGCGCCAGCAGACCGTCCAACTGTGTACCGGTTACCCCCAAGGGTTGGAAGCCGTCACCGAAGCGTCCGGCCCGTCGAGCGGCTGCTTTGCTATGGCCGCCTACGTGCAACGGAAGATGCTTTCCGGCAATGGGTTTCGGGCTGCACACCACGTTTTCGAACTGAAAGAACTCGCCGTGATGGGTGACGCCCTGTGGCCGGTCATCCCAGAGCGCCCGCAGCACCGCCAGCTGCTCGTCGGCGCGCCGCCCCCGACTTTGAAATTCGGTGCCGCATGCCTCGATTTCTTCGCGCAGCCAGCCGACACCGACACACAGTCGAAGCCTCCCGCCCGACAGCGCATCAACGGTCGCCGCTCGTTTGGCCAGCACAACCGGATGATGGTTGGGCAACACCAGTACCCCGGTGGCCAACCCGAGTCGATCGGTACGACTGGCCAAGAATGACAGCAGGTCGAGCGGGTCAGGGACCGGGCAGTCGGCCGCCAATTCGACGCGCCCCGAGCGGTCATACGGGTACACGCTGTCGTAGCGGGTGGCCAACACGGTGTGCTCGACGGCGACGATCGACTCGAAGCCGCAGGCTTCGAGATGGCGCGCGAAGGCGGCCATCCACTGCGGGTCTGCGGTGACCCCGGCGGCGACCGGGGCGACCACGCCGAACTTCAAGACGTTCATGGCAGAGGTGAAACTAGCAGCTGGTCTCGGGGTGGGTGACGGCCGTCTGGGCGCGCATCGCTTCGGCCAAATGGATCGCCCGGGGATCGTTGAACACGTCTTCGAGCATCACCGGCCGACCATCGGGGCCGCTCAACGGAATTCGCCAATTCGGATACTCATCGGTCGTTCCCGGCTGGTTCTGGGTCCGCCGATCACCGACCGCATCGGTCAACGCGACTCCCAGCAGCCGCGACGGCGTCCGGCCCAGGTACTGGTAAAGGGCGAGAATGGTCTGCACGACGTCGGCATGCTTCGCCAGCAGGCCGACGCGGCGGAGCTCGGCGATCCAGGCCGCCCGCTCGGCGTCGGCGGCTGCCAGCTCCTCCTCGACGGGTCGCATCAACAGGCCCAGCGAATCCCGCAGGCGCACATGCTCGCCGGCCAGATAGCCCGCGGTCGGCGGCAGGTCGTGGGTGGTCACCGACGACAGGCAGTATTCGCGCCACCGTTCCGCCGCCAGCGGGCCGCCGCTGCCGTCGCGGTCGAGCTCGAACCACAGGATCGAAGTGCCCAGCACACCGCGGTCGCGCAGGTAGTCACGGACCCATGGTTCGACAGTGCCGAGATCCTCGCCGACGACCAGCGCCGCGGCGCGGTACGCCTCCAGCGCGACGATGCCGATCATCGCCTCGTGGTCGTAGCGCACGTATGTGCCCTGCGTAGGCGCTTCGCCCTGGGGAATCCACCACAGTCGGAACAACCCGATGATGTGGTCGATGCGCACCCCGCCGGCGTGCCGCAGCACAGTGCGGATCAGGGCGCGGAATGGCTGATATTCCTGCTCGTTGAGCCGGTCCGGGCGCCACGGCGGCTGCGACCAGTCCTGGCCCAACTGGTTGAACTCATCCGGCGGCGCGCCCGCGGTGACCCCCAGCGCCAGCACGTCCTGTAACGCCCAAGAGTCGGCGCCGTCGGGGTGCACGCCGACGGCGAGGTCATGCACGATACCCAGCGGCATCCCGGCCGCCACCGCTTGCGACTGCGCAGCGGCGAGTTGCTCGTCGAGTTGCCATTGCAACCAGCGGTGGAAGTCCACGGCCGTCGAATGGTCGGCGACGAACTCGGCGACGCCGCCGGCGCCGGGATGCTGCAGCGATTCGGGCCACTGATGCCAGTCGCCCCCGTGCTCCTCGGCCAGCGCACACCAGGTGGCGAAGTCGTCGAGGGCAGAACCTTCCCGCGCGCAGAAAGCGGCATACGCCAGTTCTCGACCCGCCGTGCGTGAGACCCGATAGACCTGTTTCAAGGCCGCCCGCTTGGCTGCCCAGGCCGTGTCGCGGTCGATGGCATCGAGCGAGGCGGCGTGGCGCTGCACGTCGTCGCGTAACCGCCACACCCGGCGACGCTTCCGCAGGTAAGCGAATTCCGGGATGGCCTCGACGCGCAGGTAGAGCGGATTGACGAAGCGCCGCGACGTCGGCAGGTACGGCGACGGCTCCATCGGCTTGGTCGGTGCGGCCGCATGCAGCGGATTGACCAGCACATAACCGGCGCCGTACGCGGAACCCGACCAGACTGCAAGGTCGGTGAGATCGGTCAGGTCGCCGACGCCCCAGGACTGCCGGGACCGCACGCTATATAACTGGGTGGCCAGCCCCCACGTCCGGCGACCACCCAGCCGCTCCGGCAGGCCCAGCCAGCCCGGCGTCACGATCAGGGCCGCGCTGGCCTCGTCATCCCCGGAATGCAGATGCACCCGGTGATACCCCAGTGGCAGATCGTCGGGCAGCACGAAGCTGGCCTCACCCACCGGGCGCCCGTCCAGGTCAAACGGCGCTGCGAAGTTGTCGACCTGGCGTATCCCGGTGCGGACCGTCCCGTCCTCGAGCTGCAAACACACCTCGGCGGGATGACCGTGGGTCACATGCACCCAGAACCGTGTCTGGGTGCCGGCACGCCCAAGGATGGTCGCCGGCAGCCGGCACGACCAGTACGCGCGATCGTGAGCGGTCAGCGCGTTGCGGCGCTCCGCCTCTGTCGCGGCCGCCACGCCGAGCGCGGCGAGGACCGCCACCAGCGTGGTTTCCGGGACTCCCACCCGTCGACCGGCCCAGTCCTCATAGTCGGTGGCGATCGCGAACCGCCCCGCGAGTTCGACCAACGAGGGTGCCAGCTGAGTCATGCCGCCATCTTGCTTAATCAGATGACCGAAATGCGACCCGAGTGTTCACCTTGCGGCAATTTTTTCGGGGACCTGAGTTTGCTCTTCGCCGTACGATGCGCAGTGAAGTTTTCATCGATTTCCCCCCACTACTGATGGCAGGTGACAGCACTGTGGTGCAGACCACTCCCGTCGCGGCGGCTCACACGCCCGACGCCCGTACGCTCGCGTGGCGAGGTGGCCCAGGGTGCCCTACGGTTATCCCTGTGAATCGTGGGACTACGCAGAACTCATCCGTTTCATCGACCTGGAGCGTGATCAACCGTGGCTGATTCGAACAGCGGCGGGAAGGGAAGTTCGGGTTACGGCCTCGGACTCTCCACCCGGACCCAGGTAACCGGTTACCAGTTCTTGGCCCGCCGGACCGCGATGGCGTTGACCCGCTGGCGCGTGCGGATGGAAATCGAGCCCGGCCGGCGTCAAACGCTGGCCGTGGTCGCGTCGGTCTCCGCCGCCCTGGTGATTTGCCTGGGCGCGCTGCTGTGGTCGTTCATCAACCCCTCGGGGCAGCTGAACGAGTCACCGGTCATCGCCGACCGGGATTCCGGCGCACTCTATGTCAAGGTCGGGGACAAGCTGTACCCGGCGCTGAATCTGGCATCGGCCCGGCTCATCGCCGGCCGGGCGGACAACCCGCACAAGGTGCGGGCGAGTCAGATCGCCGAGCAGCCGCACGGACCGCTGGTGGGTATCCCCGGCGCACCGTCGGAATTCACCCCGACCAACCCCGCGTCGTCGTCGTGGCTGGTGTGCGACTCGGTGACGTCGACCGCGGGGGTGGGTGCGCCGTCATCGGTGACAGTCACAGTGATCGACGGAACGCCCGACCTGACGAATCGCCGGCACGTGTTGAACGGGTCGGACGCCGTGGTGCTGCGCTACGAAAAGGACACCTGGGTGATCCGGCAGGGACGCCGGTCGCGCATCGATGCGTCGAACCGCGCGGTGTTGTTGCCGCTGGGTTTGACTCCTGAGAACGTCAACGATGCGCGGACGATGAGCCGGGCACTGTTCGACTCCTTGCCGGTCGGCCCCGAGCTGACGGTGCCGAAGGTGCCGGACGCCGGTCAGCCGGCCGGGTTCGCCGGTGCACCAGGACCGGTGGGAACCGTGATCGTGACGCCGCAAATCAGTGGGCCGCAACAATATTCGGTGGTGCTCGCCGACGGTGTGCAAACCGTGACGGCGGTGGTCGCGCAGATCCTGCAGAACGCCGGCACGCCGGCGGGCAATGCCCCGGTGGTCGTGGCGCCGTCGTCATTGGCCAAGATGCCGGTGGTCAACGGGCTGGACTTGTCCGCCTATCCGGATGGCCCGCTGAAAGTGCAGGACATCCGTGACAACCCGGCGACCTGCTGGTGGTGGGAGAAAACCAGCGGTGAAGAGCGTGCCCGCGTGCAGGTGATCTCCGGGCCGTCGATTCCGGTGAAGGCCGGCGACAGCGAAAAAGTGGTGTCGCTGGTGAAGTCCGACGGTTCCGGCCGCGAAGCCGATCGGGTCTTCTTCGGCCCCGACTACGGCAACTGGGTCGAAGTCACCGGCAACGACCCGGCTTCGTCCACATCCGAATCACTATGGTGGCTCACGAGTTCCGGTGTCCGTTTCGGCGTGGAGAACTCTCGTGATGCTCGCTCGGCGCTGGGATTGACGTCGCAGCCGAGCCCGGCGCCCTGGGTGGCGTTGCGGCTGCTGGCACCGGGCCCCACCCTCTCGCGCGCCGATGCACTGGTGCGCCATGACACCCTTCCGACCGATATGACCCCTGCAGAGTTGGTGGTACCGAAGTGAAACAAGGATTTGCACGCCCGACGCCCGAGCGCGCACCCGCCGTTCGACCGGAAAACATCGTCCTACCGACACCACTGAGTGTTCCGCCGCCCGAAGGCAAGCCGTGGTGGCTGATCGTGGTCGGCGTGCTGGTGGTCGGCCTGTTGGTCGGCATGGTCGGCATGACGGTCGCCAACGGCTCCCGGATGTTCCTGGGCGCCGGCTCGATCTTCCCGATCTTCATGATCGGCGGCGTCGCGATGATGATGTTCGGCGGTCGCTTCGGCGGCCAGCAGCAGATGAGCCGGCCGAAGCTGGACGCGATGCGCGCCCAGTTCATGTTGATGCTCGACATGCTGCGCGAGACCGCGAACGAATCCGCCGACAGCATGGACGCCAACTACCGGTGGTTCCACCCCGACCCGACGACCCTGACGGCAGCGGTCGGCTCGCCGCGGATGTGGGAGCGCAAGCCGGACGGCAAGGACCTCAACTTCGGTGTCGCCAGGGTCGGAGTGGGCATGACCCGGCCGGAGGTGACCTGGGGTGAGCCGCAGAACATGCCGACCGATATCGAATTGGAGCCGGTAACCGGTAAGGCACTGCAGGAGTTCGGGCGCTACCAGAGCGTGGTTTACAACCTGCCGAAGATGGTGTCGCTGCTTGTTGAGCCCTGGTATGCGCTGGACGGCAATCGCGATCAGGTGATGGGGCTGATGCGGGCGATCATCTGCCAGCTGGCCTATTCACACGGGCCCGACCACGTTGAGATGATCGTCGTCACTTCCGAACCCGCGAAGTGGGACTGGGTCAAGTGGCTGCCGCACTTTGGTGATCCCCGCCGTCGCGACGCGGCCGGCAACGCGCGGATGGTGTATGCGTCGGTACGGGAGTTCGCGGCCGACCAAGCCGAATTGTTCGCCGGCCGTGGCTCTTTCACTCCGCGGCACGCCAGCTCGTCGGCGGAGACACCAACCCCCCACCACGTGATCATCGCCGATGTCGACGACCCGCAATGGGAGTACGTCATCAGCGTCGACGGCGTTGACGGCGTCACGTTCTTTGATCTGACCGGCTCTGCGCTGTGGACAGGTAACCCGGAGCGGGTGCTGCGGTTCAGCAACGACGTCGGGGTGATCGAGGCGCTGCCCCGTGACCGCGACACCTGGATGGTGATCGACGACAACAGGTGGTTCTTCGCCCTGGCCGACTACGTCACCGAGCCGGAGGCCGAGCAGTTCTCGCAGCGCATGGCGCACTGGCGACTGGCCGAGGCCTACGAGGAGATCGGCCAGCGGGTAACTCAGATCGGCGCCCGAGACGTCTTGTCCTACTACGGGATTGAGGACCCGGCCGGGATCGACTTCGAGTCGCTGTGGGGCAACCGGCGCGACGGGCTCAGCAGCCGGTCCCGGTTGCGGATCCCGTTCGGCAACCGCTCCGACAACGGCGAACTGCTGTTCTTGGACATGAAGTCCCTCGACGAGGGCGGCGACGGCCCGCACGGGGTCATGTCCGGAACCACCGGTTCCGGTAAGTCGACGCTGGTGCGCACCGTGATCGAGTCGCTGATGCTGGCGCACCCGCCGGACGAGCTCCAGTTCGTGTTGGCCGACCTCAAGGGTGGATCGGCGGTTAAGCCGTTCTCCGGCGTGCCGCACGTGTCCCGAATCATCACCGACCTGGAAGAAGACCAGGCGCTGATGGAGCGCTTCCTGGACGCGCTATGGGGCGAAATCGCCCGCCGCAAGGCGGTCTGCGACAACGCCGGCGTCGACGACGCCAAGGAGTACAACGAGATGCGCGGCAGGATGCGCGCACGCGGTCAGGACATTCCGCCGCTGCCGATGCTGGTGGTCGTCATCGACGAGTTCTACGAGTGGTTCCGCATCATGCCGACCGCGGTCGACGTGTTGGACTCGATCGGCCGGCAGGGTCGTGCCTACTGGATCCACCTGATGATGGCCTCTCAGACCATCGAGAGCCGGGCCGAAAAGCTCATGGAGAATATGGGTTACCGGTTGGTGCTGAAAGCGCGGACCGCCGGCGCGGCACAGGCAGCCGGTGTGCCAAACGCGGTGAACCTGCCCGCTCAGGCCGGTTTGGGCTATTTCCGTAAGAGCCTCGAAGAGATCGTTCGGTTCCAAGCCGAGTTCCTCTGGCGCGACTACCGCCGTGGCATTTCGCTTGACGACGATCAGCAGACCGCGCTGACGCATTCGGTGGATTACATTCGGCCGCAACTGTTTACGACGGGCTTCACGCCTATCGAGGTAAGCGTCAGCGGACCGGACGACTTCGACACGCTGACCAACGGCGAGGCTCTCAGCGGAAACGGAGCCGGCGAGCCCCACGACGAGGAGGAAGAAGAAGAAGAGGAAGAGGCCATCAGGACGCCGAGGGTCGGCACGGTGATCATCGATCAGCTGCGCCGCATCGACTTCGAGCCCTACCGGTTGTGGCAACCGCCGCTGGACGTGCCGGTGTCGATCGAAGACCTGGTGAACCGCTTCCTCGGCCGGCCCTGGCAGGAGGAGTACGGGACCGCCAGGAACTTGGTGTTCCCGCTCGGGATCATCGACCGGCCGTTCAAGCACGACCAGCCGCCATGGACGGTGGACACGTCGGGCCCGGGTTCCAATGTGCTGATCCTCGGTGCCGGCGGCGCGGGCAAGACCACCGCGCTGCAGACACTGATTTGCTCGGCCGCGCTGACTCATACGCCCGAGCAGGTCCAGTTCTACGTCCTGGGCTACAGCAGCACCGCGCTGACGACGGTGGCCGGGCTGCCGCACGTCGGCGAGGTGGTCGGCCCCACCGACCCCTACGGCGTTCGCCGCACGGTGGCGGAACTGCTGGCGCTGCTTCGCGAGCGCAAGCGCACGTTCCTCGAGTACGACGTGCCCTCGATGGACGTGTTCCGCCGGCGCAAGTTCGGCGGCGAGGCCGGCAACGTGCCCAACGACGGCTTCGGCGATGTCTACCTGGTGATCGACAACTACCGGGCGCTGGCCGAAGAGAACGAGGTGCTGATCGAGCAGGTCAACCAGATCATCAACCAGGGCCCGTCGTTCGGCGTGCACGTGGTGGTCACGGCCGACCGCGAATCTGAGTTGCGGCCGCCGGTGCGCAGCGGTTTCGGATCCCGGATCGAGCTGCGGCTGGCCGCGGTCGAAGACGCGAAGCTGGTTCGCTCGCGGTTCGCCAAGGATGTTCCGGTCAAGCCGGGTCGCGGCATGGTCGCGGTGAACTACGTGCGACTGGACAGCGATCCGCAGTCAGGTCTGCACACGCTGGTGGGCAGGCCCGCGCTGATGAGCACGCCGGACACCGTCTTCGAGTCCGACAACGTCGCAGCGGCTGTTAGCCGGGTGGCGGCCGGCCACGCACCGCAGGTGCGCAGGCTTCCCGCCAAGTTCGGGCTGGAGCAGGTGCGTGCGCTCGCAGCAGCCGATCGGCGCCAGAACGTCGGCGCCGGCGGAATCGCTTGGGCCATCAACGAATTGGACCTGCAGCCGGTGTATCTCAACTTCGCCGAGAACGCGCACCTGATGGTGACGGGTCGGCGCGAGTGTGGGCGCACCACGACGCTGGCCACCATCATGTCCGAGATCGGTCGAGTGTACGAGCCGGGAGCGAGCATCGCGCAACCGACATCGCGTCCCTCGGCGCAGGTGTGGCTGGTCGACCCGCGTCGTCAGCTGCTGACCACGCTGGGCACCGACTACGTCGAGAAGTTCGCCTACAACCTCGACGGCGTCGCTGCGATGATGGACGAGTTGGGCGCCGTGTTGACCCGACGCGAGCCGCCGCCGGGCCTGTCGGCCGAGGAGCTGCTGTCGCGGGCTTGGTGGAGCGGACCAGAGATCTTCTTGATCATCGACGACGTCCAGCAGCTACCGCCGGGCTTCGATTCGCCGCTGCACAAGGCCGCGCCGTGGGTGACCAGGGCAGCCGATGTCGGCTTGCATGTGATCGTCACCCGAACGTTCGGTGGATGGTCTTCGGCGGGCAGCGACCCGATGCTGCGGTCACTGGCGCAGGCCAACGCCCCGTTGCTGGTGATGGACGCCGACCCCGACGAGGGCTTCATCCGCGGCAAGATGAAGGGTGGCCCGCTGCCCCGCGGTCGTGGTCTGCTGATGTCCGAGGACACCGGCGTGTTCGTGCAAGTCGCGGCGACCGACCTGCGCAAATAACCACGTGTCGTGAGTCCCCCCGCTCGTAAGGGCGGGGGGACTTTCGCGTTTGCGGAGCCACTTCCGGCTCGCACCGGCTGTCAGCCCGGCCCTTCTGACAGAAATGTCATAGCTGACGCATAGCTAGGACATCACAGCAGCCCATCTTGCCTAGTTAATGTCCCTAACTAGTGACGGGTGAGTGCTGGTGTGAAGGGAGTGCCGGATGTCGTTTGTGAGCACCCAGCCTGAAGATTTGACAGCCGCAGCCGGAAATTTGCAGAGCATCGGCTCGGCCATGACCGGGCAGAACGCGGCCGCGGCGGCTCCGACCACCGGCGTGGTCCCGGCGGCGGCCGACGAGGTGTCGGCGTTGACGGCTACGCAGTTCGCCATGCACGCCCAGATGTATCAGGCGGTCAGTGCGCAGGCGGCGGCGATCCACGACATGTTCGTCAGCACGCTGGGAACCAGTGCCGGTTCCTATGCGGCCACTGAGGCCGCCAACGCGGTCGCGGCGGGCTAAGGCGGGATGACCCGATGCTGGATTTTGGAGCATTGCCGCCGGAGATCAACTCCACCCGCATGTATGCCGGCCCCGGGCCCGGCTCGATGCTGACCGCTGCGGCGGCCTGGCAGTCGCTGGCCGACGAGCTGAACTCCGTCGCCGCGGGCTACGGCTCGGTGGTCTCGAGCCTGACCACCGGGCCGTGGACCGGTCCCAGCGCAGTGTCGATGGCTGCCGCCGTCGCGCCTTATGTGACCTGGCTCGGCGCCACTGGCGAGCAGGCCGAACAGACCGCCGCGCAAGCCACCGCGGCGGCCGGAGCGTACGAAACAGCATTCGCCGCAACAGTTCCGCCGCCGATGGTCGCGGCCAATCGGAGCCTGCTGGCCCTGCTCGTCGCGACGAATGTGCTCGGCCAGAACACGCCGGCGATCGCCGCCACCGAAGCCCACTACGGCGAAATGTGGGCCCAGGACGCCGCCGCGATGTACGGCTACGCCAGCACGTCAGCGACCGCCGCACAGGTGACACCGTTCAGCACGCCGCCACAGACCACCAACCCGGGTGGACTGGCCGCACAGACCGCCGCGACCGCCCAGACTGCCGGCACATCCGCCGGCACCGATGTCGAGACCCTGATGTCGTCGGGTCCGCAACTGATTTCCGGGGTGCCGCAGACCCTGCAGAGCCTGGCGTCGCCCCAGAGCTTGGCAGCCCTCACGTCTTCTGCGACCGATTCAACGTCGTCAACGTCCTCGACGACCTCGACGTCGTCACTGTCGATGCTGAGTAGCTTGAGCACGCCGTTGCGGATGGCAACGATGCCGATGAGCATGCTGTCCAAGCTTTTCACGGCGGGCAGCACGGCTAATGCTGCCCGCACGGTCAGCACCGCGGCCAACGAGTTGGGCGCCGCCCAGTCGGCTGGCCTCGGCTCGGGCGCCAGCATGCTGGTGTCGACCGGGTTCGGCGGTGTCGGCACTGGTATGCCCGGCATTTCCGCAGGGATGGGTCAGGCCACCTCGGTTGGCGCGCTGTCCGTGCCGTCGGCTTGGGGGAGCGCAGCGCCCGCGGCGGCGCTGCCGTTTGCCGGTGCCGGCGCAGTTCCGGCGGCACACGCGGGCGCGGCGACGGGCATGCCGCCGATGATGCCGGTGACGAACCTGACCGGACGCGACGGTCCGGTTGCACCAAGCCGGTTCGAGATGCGTTCCACCGTGATTCCGTTCTCGCCGGCGGCCGGCTGACATGTGCCGCGGACCGCGGCCAACGAATGACCGAAAACCGAACGGTCGATGAACAGCAGTTGCTGGCGGATGAACAGTCACCGCTAGGAATGAATAGTCGGCATCGGTAGCGGCGAGGGCCCGAATTGCCATCTAATGTCGCAGGCGAGCGACTGTTTCAGTGACGAGCATCCGTGCTCAATGTTGTTGCCGCCGAAGGTTACCGAGGTAAGAAAGCGCATTTCGTCTGTGACCACATACCGCGCTTCGCACGCCGACATCGGTCCGGCGGTCAACGACTGGGATGTGCTGATCTCTGAGCAGTTCACGACGACGCTGCGGGGCTGTTATCGGTTGCTGCCGGCCGAGCCGGCCGGCGCGATCACGGCTTCCTAACGGAGGGGTTTAGTGCTGGATTTCGGGCTGTTACCGCCGGAGATTAATTCGGGTCGGATGTATTCGGGTCCCGGTCCCGGGCCGATGCTGGCTGCTGCCGAGGCCTGGGACGGGCTGGCAGCCGAACTAGGGATTGCCTCTACGGGCTATGGGTCCACCATGTCGGAGCTGACCAGCAGTCCCTGGATCGGCCCGACGTCGTTGACGATGACGGCCGCGGTCACTCCCTACGTGAGCTGGCTGAGCACCACCGCCGCGCAGGCCGAGGACACTGCCAACCAGGCGCGCGCGGCCGTCGCCGCCTATGAAGCGGCGTTCGCGATGACGGTTCCGCCGCCGGTGATCGCGGCCAACCGCGCGCTGTTGATGGCGTTGATCGCGACCAACTTCTTCGGTCAAAACACCCCGGCCATCATGGCCACCGAAGCCCTCTACGTGGAGATGTGGGCCCAAGACGCCGCCGCCATGTACGGCTATGCCGCCGCCTCGGCGGTAGCCGCACCGGTGACACCGTTCGCCACCCCACCACAAACCACCAACCAGGACGCGGCCAGCCAACAGTCCAGCGCGGTCGCCCAAGCCGCCGCCGCGCCGGCCGGCCAAGCCGCCACGGTGGCCCAAAACGCCATCGCGGCCGCACCGAGCACCTCCGCACAAACAACCGCGTCCACCACAACCGCGACAACCGCGTCGACGACCGCGACCACCACGACGGGCGCGACGACCACAACCACGGGGTCCTTCGCAACCTGGCTTCAGCAGTTCATCCAAAACACCCTCGCCAACAATCCCCCCGGCGCGTACGGTCTCGGCCTTACCGGCGGCAGCTCCGGCAATTTGAACAGTCTCCGACAAATCTTCCAGGCGTATTTCGGGGTGGGCCTCGGAAACTTCGGCTGGAGCATTGGCCAGCAGACGACGTTCGGAACGGGCGCAACGGCCGGTGCCGGTGGTGCCTGGTACCCGACGCCGCAGTTCGCCGGCCTGGGTTTCAGTGGTTCACCGGTATCGGCAGGAGTGGGCCAGGCCAGCACCCTCGGCAGGTTGTCGGTGCCGGCGGGTTGGCCCGGGGCGACGTCTGCGGAGATAGAAGAGGCCCAGCTGGTCAGCAGTGTCCGCGCCGGCGTCGCACCGACGTCGAATGCCATGCTTAACGGCGTACCAATGGGGTCAGGAAACCTTGCGGGCGCGGGCCGCCGCGGCGGCGGCTATGTTGTCCGATACGGGTTCCGCCACGCCGTGATGCCGCGCCCGCCATCCGCCGGATAGCCGGGTTTATCCGCGCGAAGATTTTTATCCGGCTACGCCCGTCGAGCTGACGCGATGCCACCGACTCGCAACTTTCGAAGCGACCTCTTACCGCACTGTCTATGCAGCTGGTGCGATTGGGCGCCCCGACGACTCAGCGACCGACGCTTACTGGTTCGGCAACCGTTGAATGGCAGAGCCGTTAAATGACGACGACGCTGCACCGGCGCGTACTGCCGCGCCCATCTACTGTCACCAAATAACAGCGCTCAGGAAATCCAGACGCTCAAGGTTATTCGGGGACGAAAGCGGATTTTGCTAGTGACCACACACAATGTCCGGCATGCGGCGGTAGCCGCGACGACGGTGTGGTTCGCGCCGGGTAAGCGCTGTCTGAGCTAACAGCGGCGGAGTTCGCCGCGCGCCGGCATGCATCGGGCGGCTAGCGCATAGGGCGTCAGCGATTCGCCTGTGTGTACCCCCACGAGCAGCGCCGGTTCGCATGCGGCCACCGAGCCTGCCAACGCGACCGCGGCTAGCTGACATTAGGGGTTCGTCACTTGTTGGATTTCGGGGCATTACCGCCGGAGATTAATTCGGGCCGGATGTATTCCGGGCCCGGGCCCGGGCCGTTGTTGGCTGCTGCCGAAGCCTGGGATGGGCTGGCCGCCGAATTGGGTTTTGCCTCAACCGGCTACGGGTCGACGATCGCGGAGCTGACGGGTGGTCCGTGGATCGGTGCCACGTCGTTGACGATGCTTGCCGCGGTCGCGCCCTACGTGAACTGGCTGAGCACCACCGCCGCGCAGGCCGAAGAGACCGCCAACCAGGCCCGCGCGGCCGTCGCCGCCTATGAAGCGGCCTTCGCGATGACGGTGCCCCCACCGGTGATCGCGGCGAATCGCGCGCTGTTGATGGCGTTGATCGCGACCAACTTCTTCGGCCAAAACACCCCGGCCATCATGGCCACCGAAGCCCTCTACGCCGAAATGTGGGCCCAAGACGCCGCCGCTATGTACGGCTACGCGGCCGCCTCGGCGGTAGCCGCACCGGTCACCCCGTTCGCCACCCCACCACAAACCACCAACCAAGACGCGGCCAGCAATCAATCCGACGCGGTCGCCCAAGCCGCCGCCACGCCGGCCGGCCAAGCCGCAACGGTGGCGCAAAACGCCGTCGCGTCGGCGCCGAGCGCCTCCGCGCAGACGACCGCCGCGTCAACCACCACTGCTTCGACGGCGACGACCACGTCAGCCACATCAGGCGCGACGACCACAGCAACCACGAGCCCCTTCATCACATGGCTTCAGCAGTTCATCCAAAACACTCTCGCCGACAATCCTCCCGGCGCATTCGGTCTCGGACTTACCAACGCAAACATCAATAGTTTGAGATATATCTGGGGGCAGGCGTATTTCGGGACGGGCCTCGGGAACTTCGGTTGGAGCATCGGCCAGCAGACGACATTCGGTATCGGAACAACGGCCGGTTCGGGTGGTGCCTGGTACCCGACGCCGCAATTCGCCGGCCTGGGTTTCAGTGGTTCGCCGGTATCGGCAGGAGTGGGCCAGGCCAGCACCCTCGGCAGGTTGTCGGTGCCGGCGGGTTGGCCCGGGGCGACGCCCGCGGAGATGGAAGAGGCCCAGCTGGTCAGCAGTGTCCGCCCCGGCGTCGCACCGACGTCGAATGCCATGCTTAACGGCGTACCAATGGGGTCAGGAAACCTTGCGGGCGCGGGCCGCCGCAGCGGCGGCTTCGTCGTCCGATACGGGTTCCGCCACGCGGTGATGCCGCGGCCACCATCGGCCGGATAGCAACGGACAACCCGCCTGCACTGAGGACACCTTGGATGCCATCACCGGTTTTGAGCGAAGTGAGCGCCGTCCCATCGCAATTGGTCGCTGTCGGCGCCAGCACCGACCGCCGATTATCCGCGACAAGATTTTTATCCGCCATGGAAATAAACGGGTCCGCCTGCCCAGCAACGGTGCGCCAGCGACGGTCGGCGGAATCGGTGTGTTCACGCAGATCGCCGCACGTCGGAGGGACAACCAAATTCACGATGAACACCTCATACCGGAGGATGAACAGTGGTCATCCAGGCGTGAACACTTGCTACGTCGGGGCGTTGTCCAACCGTGACGATCTAACCTTTTGTCAGACGGCCTTTGTCATGCCTGGAGGTCGTAAAAATTCACTGTTATTGAGGAGGAGAACCGGATGTCGTTCGTGACCACGCAGCCGGAAGCATTGTCGGCAGCGGCCGGCAGCCTGCAGGGGATTGGCTCGTCGTTGAACGCCCAGAACGCCGCCGCCACGGCGCCGACCACGGGAGTGGTTCCCGCTGCTGCTGATGAGGTGTCCGCGCTGACGGCGGCCCAGTTCGCCGCGCATGCTCAGCTGTACCAGGCGGTCAGCGCTCAGGCCGCGGCGATTCACGAGATGTTCGTGAACACCCTGGGCACCAGCGCCGGGTCGTACGCGGCCACCGAGGCCGCCAACGCGGCTGCCGCGGGTTAGGGGAGACGAGTCTAGTGGTGGACTTTGGGGCGCTACCGCCCGAGATCAACTCTGCCCGCATGTATGCGGGTCCGGGTTCGTCGTCGCTACAGGCCGCCGCATCGGCCTGGAATGGGCTTGCCGCCGAGTTGAGTTCGGCTGCGACCGGCTACGACACGGTGGTCACACAGCTGGCCAGCGACGAGTGGACGGGGCCGGCGTCAACGTCGATGGCGAGCGCCGCGCAGCAGTATGTGTCGTGGCTGAGCACCACCTCCGCGCAGGCCGAGCAAGCAGCCACCCAGGCCAGGACGGCGGCCGCCGCCTACGAGCAGGCGTTAGCGGCAACGGTGCCGCCGCCACTTGTCGCAGCCAATCGTGCCGAGACGGCAGCGTATACGCAGGCCAATGTCTTCGGTCAATACACGCCGACGATCGCGCAGCTCGAGGCGCAGTACGGCGAGATGTGGGCCCAGGACTCCTCTGCGATGTACGGCTACGCGGGCCAGTCAGCGGCCGCCGCCCAGGTGACGCCGTTCGCCTCGCCGACGGCGACAACCGACCCGGCCGGGACGTCCGCTCAGGCCGCCGCGGTCAGCTCGGCAACCGCCTCTTCAGGCGCCTCGAGCTCCCAGTCGATCCTGCAAGAGCTGACCTCGATGCTGCAGTCCAATCTGCAAGGCCTCTCGGCGCCCACGTCAGCGGCCACCACGGCGCCTACGGAAACGTTGTTGCAATCGCTTTACGCCTTCATATTCGGGACCAGTACCCTGCCCACGAACCTTTCGGCGTTCGTAAGCAGTTACTCGCCGTATGCGAGCTTCTTCTACAACACCGAGGGTCTGCCTTACTTCAGCGTTGGTATGGGCAACTTCGGGGTTCAGATGGCGAAGACCTTGGGAGCCCTCGGCGGAGCTGCACCAGCGGCGGCCGGGGCCGGCGCCGCGGCCGGCGGCTTAGGCGGACTTGGCGGCATGCTGGGCGGCGGCGCCGGCGGTGCTGTCGGTCCGGGCGTCGCCGCTGGTCTGGGCAACGCGGGCTCGGTCGGTAAATTGGCGGTGCCTCCGTCGTGGATCGGCGGAGCCCCGCTGGCGGCCCCGCACGCCCCGCTTCCTATCAGCAGCGTCAGCGCTGCCCCGGAAGGCGGCGGTGGTGGAAACCTGCTGGGCGGTATGCCACTGGCTGGTGCCGGGGCCGGCGGCTTCGGCGGCGGCGCGGGTCCCCGATACGGGTTCAAACCCACGGTCATGTCACGCCCACCGTTTGCCGGATAAGCACTGGGCGTAATAGCCACGCACGTTCACGCAGCAGACGACGCAGCTTCGAGCCGGACCAGGTGAATGCTGGGCATCAATTGGTGTCGCGTCTGTTGCCCGAACATGAACAGTCGGGGGATCTCCCGAATGCCCAGAGACATTGAAAGTGGGGGAGTAGGTTGCCTGTGGGTGAACAATCGGGGAGTGGGGCAGGAGACGCACATGGTGCAACCCGCTAACTCATCTGTTTCTCTGGTGGTGTCACGGAGGCCCCGAAATAGCCGCGGGCGATGGGCCGCGCCCGCTGAATACAATGACGCCCAGGTACTCCCGAAACCCGCTAACGATCGCCGGACGCTCGCCGCAGCCGGCGTCATCCCGCGTCCGGTGACGCCTGCTGAGGTAGCCCAGGCACGGGTCTTCGAAGGCCTGCTGCAGGCCGAGTCCGCCGAGCTACACGAACTCGCGCACCGCATGACGGTGGCGGGCGATCGGCAACTCGATGACGACAGCTCCACGTTGTCGTGGGACCTGAGGCAGATACGCGGGCGCATCGACGAAATTCAGCGTCTGCTCCAGGCGTTGCGGGGCCGGTTCCCGCATCAGCTCCCGGACTCTGACCGGTAGCCGGCCTGAATCCGCCGGTCTCCGAAGCTGATTGCCCTCAATCCTCTTCCAGTATCAGCGCCATCTCCGGACAGGCTGCGACGCCGTCACGAGTCACCTGCGTGTCCTCTGGCCGCACCTCGTGTTCTTCGAGGGTCGAGTAGCCAGACTCATCGATGGGAAAAACTTCCGGGTCGACCGCGTAGCACTGCGCATGCCCAACGCATTTCGACTGTTCGAGACGAACCTTCATCGAGCTGTCCTTCCTCGACGGGACACGTGCCGATTGTAGAAGACACTATGCCCATCGGCTCATCGCCCAACTGAGGTGTCGCGGGCCACTTAGGATGCAATCGAGACAACGGACAACGGGAAGAACGTGTGTATGAGCACCCTGAATGAAAGCCTGTACGGGGGCTTTCACCTACCGCGGCTTGACTACTACAGCTTGCCGATGACCGCCGACCGTGGTGTCGGGTGGAAGGTTCTGCGGGACGCCGGGCCGGTGGTGTTCATGAACGGCTACTACTACATCACCCGCCGCGAGGACGTGCTGGCAGCGTTGCGCAATCCAAAGGCCTTTTCGTCACGGCTGGCGCTTCAACCGCCGGGCAGTCCAATACCCGTGGTTCCACTGGGGTTCGATCCGCCAGAACACACCCGGTATCGCAAAATCCTGCAGCCGTTTTTCAGCCCGCACGGATTGAGTAAGTCGCGACCGGTGCTGCAGCGCCACGCCGCCGACATGATCGACGCCATCGCCAACCGGGGCGAATGCGAGGTGATGAAAGATCTCGCGAGCACCTACCCCTTCCAGGTGTTCCTTGACCTCTACGGTCTGCCTTTGGAGGACCGGGACCGCCTGATCGCCTGGAAAGACGCCATCATCGCCGACAAACCCTATGTCACCGAGGCCGACCTCGCCGCCCCGGCGCGCGCCCTGTACGACTACCTCACGGCAGCGATCAAGCAGCGGCGGGAGAACCCGGGCTCGGACATGTTGTCTCGGGTGATGACCGGTGAAGGCGATTTCACGGATCTCGAGCTGCTGGGCATGAGCCACCTGCTGATCCTCGCGGGGCTGGACACCGTGACGGCGGCGATTGGTTTCTCCCTGCTGGAGCTGGCGCGCAGACCGGAACTGCGCACGATGCTGCGCGATAATCCGAGACAGGTCAGGGTTTTCATCGAGGAGATCGTCCGGTTGGAGCCGTCGGCGCCGGTGGCGCCGCGGGTACTCACCGAAACCGTTGAAGTCGGTGGCATGATGTTGCCCAAGGGTTCTTCGGTGCACTTATGCATGGCCGCGGTCAACCGCGATGGCAGCGATGCGATCTCCACCGACGAGCTGGTCATGGACGGTAAGGTGCATCGGCACTGGGGATTCGGCGGCGGACCTCACCGCTGCCTGGGTTCTCATTTGGCACGTATGGAGCTGACCGTGATCGTCGACGAATGGTTGAAGAGGATTCCCGAATTCGAGCTGGTTCCCGGCTACGAGCCCGAAATCCGTTTTCCCAGCAAGACTTTCGCACTCAAGAGCTTGCCGCTGCGATTCAGCTGACCAGACGCACCGACTCGCCAGGTCAGCGGGTCGGCCTCGTTGTGACCGGCGCAGGTGGGGCCATCGGCGGCGCGCTGGGCACCTGGACCGCCGGCGGTACCTCGCCGACGTGCGCGGCCACTGCCGGGATTTCGATCGTCGCGCCTGCCTGACCGCACTCGTCGGTGTTGACGGTGACGGTCATTGTGCCGTGCAGCGAGCCGTTTGATTGCGCCAGCCGGATGGCCTGCGTGGTGGTTTGTTGGGCCGACGCTCCATCCGAGCCCAGGCACGCGAACTGCACCTTGTCCGGTCGTGATTGCCAGGCGCCGTTGCGGAAATCCATCACCAGCGGCATATTGCCGCCTGTCGGGCTCGGGGTTTGGTGGTTGTTGTCGTCCAGCATGGTCCCGGTCGCAACACAGGTCGTGGGTGTGCACGAGGTACGGAAAGCCCACCAGGTGCTGACGTTCGGTGGTTGCGGGTCGGGAGTGCTGTTGTAGGTCTGCTGGTCGCGATTGACGTCGACGCGGTAGGACCCGTCCAGCGCTTCTCCCGGTCCGGGAAAATTACGGCCGGTCGTCGTCGTCGGCGGCGGCGGCGCGGCGGCCGCAGCGGAGCTCCGGATGGCTGTGATTGGGCCGGCAGCTTGCGGGGACGAGGTCTCGTTCCCGCGGCCGATCACGACGCCGACTGCGAGCAGAACGGCGCATAGCGCGGCCGCCGCGCTACCCAGCGCGACAACCCAGGGCCACCGGCTACGCCGGACCGCCGCCGGTGCGGTGGAGTCGTCATCGGCATCCGGAGCTCCGGTCGTGGCGTGATGCTGAGCGAGATGCCGCACCGTTTTCGCCCATGCCGGGAAGACGCCGGATAGCGCCGGTTCACCCGTTGCCGGCTGAGCCGCCAGCACGTCGTCCTCGGGGTAGTCGACGACGGTGAGGTAGGCCTCGGGACTGCGATCGCCGCTCCAGGCCCCGGCACTGTGGCTCAGTGCGTCGGCGAATGCGCGGCAGCTCTCGAACCGATCGTGGGGGTTCTTGGCCAACGCAGTCGCGAGTACGTCATCCAGGCGTGCGAGGTCGGGGCGCCGATCTCGCAGGCCGGGGGGTCGCGCGGTGAGATGTTGGCTGATGACGGCGACCGGATTCGACTGCTGGAACGGCGGCGCACCCGTGAGCAGGTGAAACGCGGTGGCCGCGAGCGCGTACTGGTCGGCGCGTCCGTCGATGTCGGAGCCCATCAACTGTTCGGGTGCGGCATAGGCCACCGTGTCACCGGTCAGCTCGCGCGCCGAGGCTGCGTCCGGGTCACCGAGCGGCCGGGCTATCCCGAAGTCGGTGAGGAGTATTCGTTGTTCACCGTCGGCCGGGTTGGTGAACAAGATATTGGCGGGTTTGACGTTGCGGTGCAGCAAGCCCCGGCTGTGGGCGTAGTCGAGCGCGTCGGCGACGGCTGTGATGGTCGCCAGCACCTGACCGGCGGGCATCCCGGTCGGGAACCGGTTGGCGATGAGCTGCGCGGCGGTAGTGCCGTTGACGTAGTCCATCGTGATCCACAGCTGACCCTCGGCCTCACCGCGATACTCGACCTCGAGAATGTGCGGGTGGTACAGCGTTGTGACGATAGGGGTTTCGCGCATGAACCTATCGCGGAACTCGCGGTCTTCTATCAGCGCGGCGGATAGGACCTTCAAGGCGGTCCAGTGCGGCAACCGCGGATGCTGGACGAGGTAGACGTCACCCATCTCACCGCAGCCCAATAGCCGCAGGACGGTGTGTCCCGCGAAGGTCGCGCCGTTGCCGAACGGCATGCCGAAATCCTAACTGCGTCCAACGGCGGCCGGCATTTCGAGAACGTTTGGTCATCCAAAGTTCAGCGATCGGTTGACGGTCGGCCGACCAGGCGGGCGGCCGGCATAGCCGCGGGGAATGGTTGCTGGACGCGCGTATAACGAGGGCCGTGCTGACCTTATCCGCGGCTAGATTTTTATGTTTTGTCCGTGCGGGACTCTTGCCGCCGTCGGTGACTCGCCCATGCGCCGCTAACGAGGCCAACACCGTTGCCTGGCTGAGACCATTGAATTCGCGCAGGTCATCACCCGATTAAGGGGGCTGACCGGGCGTCCCCCGTTACTCAGCCGTTACTGGAGATGAACAGTTGTTGCCGACTGGTGAACACTTGCAAACACCCAGCTCTAGCAGCAGCAGGCAACCGCAGGTCAGTCTATTCTCATCCACGGGCAGCTTGCCGAAACTGACCAAGGAGGAAGCGAAATGTCGTTTGTGACCACACAGCCGGAGGCGCTCTCGGCGGCGGCCGGCAGTCTGCAAGGGATCGGCTCATCAGTGAGCTCCCAGAATGCGGCTGCGGCGGCTCCAACGACGGGCGTAGTTCCGGCTGCAGCCGACGAGGTTTCGGCTCTGACGGCGGCCCAGTTCGTTGCGCACGCCCAGCTGTACCAGGCGGTCAGTGCCCAAGCGGCCGCGATCCACGAGATGTTCGTGAACACGCTGGGAACCAGCGCCGGTTCGTATGCGGCCACCGAGGTCGCCAACGCAGCCGCCGCGGGCTGAGCGCCGTCGATGATGTCCGTCGCACGGTGGCAGCCGGGTAGCTGGAAAGGGGGGATCAGCGGTGTGTCTCAGGTCGGCGGTTACCTCGGGTGACCGATCCGGCTTTCACGAATAACTCGGGTCCATTGCACTCCGATCACTACTCAATCAAGGAGAGAATTAAGTGCCTACGCGTTTTATGACTGACCCGCACGAGATGCGGTCAATGGCGGGCCGTTTTGATGTGCACGCCCAAACGGTGGAGGACGAGGCCCGCAAGATGTGGTCATCGAGCCAAAACATCGCCGGTGCCGGCTGGAGCGGGACGGCCCAGATGACGTCCTACGACACCATGGGCCAGATGAATCAGGCCTTCCGCAACATCGTCAACATGCTG
>DATFYT010000246.1:0-4480 GCA_035314925.1 Mycobacterium sp.
AGCTGTGACACGGCCGTTTTCGGTCGGCACACAGCCGAATGCCCGCGGGTCAGCGACGCGTACCAGGTGCAAGGTCAGATCGGCCTGCTGTTCACGGTGATAGTCCAGCAGCTGCCCCAGGTCGGCTCCGGAGAGCACATCGCCGTTGAAGACCATCGCGGTGTCGTAGCGCAGCCGCGACGCGACGTTGGCGATGCCGCCGCCGGTGCCCAGCGGGTGCTGCTCGGGCACGTATTCGATCTGCAGGCCCAGCTGCGACCCGTCGCCGAACTCCTTCTCGAACGCCGCGGGGTGATACGACGTGCCAAGGATGACGTGCTCGATACCGGCCGCGGCGATCCGGGACAGCAGATGGGTGAGGAACGGCAGCCCCGCGGTGGGCAGCAAGGGCTTGGGCGCAGACAAGGTCAGCGGACGCAGCCGGGTGCCCTTGCCGCCGACCAGGATCACCGCATCGACTTGAGGGGTCGCCACCGTCACCGCCCTTCTCTCATGTCGCGCCGGGCCTCCCGCCGTGCGCCGCGCACCATCAGCCGCGAGCGCACGGCCAGCCCGCCCCGCATGGCCCAGCGCAGCGGGGCCCGCCGCCACCCAGAATGCCGGTCGGCGAGATAGAGGTAGGTGCTTTTGTGGTGAGCGGACAGGTTGGTCGCCGACTCGCGCGCGGTGGCGTGGCCCTTGTGATGCAGCACCTCCGCCGACGGCACGTAGACGTTCAGCCAGCCCGCCTTACCCAATCGGTCGCCCAGGTCGACATCCTCCATGTACATGAAGTAGCGCTCGTCGAAGCCGCCGACCTGCTCGAAGGCGGCGCGGCGCACCAGCAGACACGAACCCGACAGCCAGCCAACCGGCCGCTCGCTCGGTTCGAGCCGCTCCTGGCGGTAGGCCGTCGACCACGGGTTGTTCTTCCACAGCGGTCCGACGACCGCGTGCATGCCACCGCGGATCAGGCTGGGCAGATGGCGCGCCGAGGGATACACCGATCCATCGGGGTCGTGGATCAGCGGGCCGAACGTCGCGGCACGCGGCCACCGGGAGACCGCGTCCAGCAGCGCGTCGATGCTGCCGGGTCCCCACTGCACGTCCGGGTTGGCCACCACAACCCACTCTCCGACATCTTCTAACGCATCTCCCAGCTGCGCTATCGCGCGGTTCACCGCGCTGCCGTAGCCGAGGTTGGACCCGGTCGAGAACAGCCGCACGCCCGGATAGCGCTCGACTGCGGCCTGCGGTGCCCCGTCGGTGGAGCCGTTGTCGGCCATCAGCACGCTCACCGGTCGCTCGGTCGCATGCGACAGCGACGCCAAAAACCGATCCAGATGCGGGCCCGGAGAATAGGTCACCGTCACGACCGGCAGGACGTCACTCACGCGTAGAGAGTAACGGTCAAGGGCGCGAAGGCGCCCCGAGAGCACGCGCTAGCGCCTCAGCGAGCGCGTCTTGCCACGGCCGCAGCGGCGTCAACCCCGCCTGCTCGGACTGTCGACCGGACAGTACCGAGTACGCCGGCCTGGGCGCCGGCCGCGGGTTGTGAGCGCTGGTCACCGGCACCACGCGTGCCGGGTCGGCGCCGACGCCCTCGAACACCGCGCGGGCCTGTCCGAAGCGGGACACCTCGCCGGCGTTGGCGGCGTGCACGAGGCGCGCCTGGACCTTCCCGTCGGCTACCTCGAGCAGCGCGGCGACCAGATCGGCGACGTAGGTCGGCGATCCGGTCTGATCGTCGACCACCTCGACGACGCGATCGCCGGCGGCCAGCTTGCGCATGACGGCCACGAAGTCTTTGCCGCTGCCGCCGGTGTAGACCCAGGCGGTGCGCACGACCACCGCCTCCGGCAACGCCGCCAGCACCGCCTGCTCGCCGGAGAGTTTGGTCCGCCCGTACACACCATGCGGTGCCGTCAGGTCGTCAGGCTCGTAGGGATGCGGCGCCGATCCACCGAAATCGCCGCTGAACACGTAGTCGGTGGAGATGTGAATCAGGCGCGCGCCCACGCGCGCGCAGGCCCGGGCGATGTGCCCCGGGCCGGCCGCATTGACCGCGTAGGCCCGCTCCTCATCGCCCTCGGCGGCGTCCACGTTCGTGTAGGCCGCACAGTTGATCACCACGTCGCCGGTCTGCACGATCTGCTCCGCGGCCTGCGGATCGGTGATGTCCCACTGCGACGACGTCAGCGCCAGCACGTCGCGTCCCCGCCGAACCGCCTCGGCCGCGAGACAGCTACCGGCCTGCCCACCGGCACCGGCGATCACGATCCTGTTCGACATCATCACGAGTCTGGCACGCCGAAGTCACGCTACCGGCGATACTGCTGTGACGAAAGTAGTCTGGTGTGATGTCTGAGCAACGTGTGGCCCGTGTGATTGCGACTGTCGCGGCCGTGGCGGTCGTCCTCGTGACCGGGGTGGCGTGGAGCAAAGTCCGCTCTTTCGAGGACGGCATCTTCCACGTCTTCGCGCCGTCGCTGGGTCAGGGTGGGGACGACGGGGCGATCGACATCCTGCTGGTCGGCATGGACAGTCGCACCGATGCCCACGGCAACCCGTTGAGCGCCCAGGAACTGGCGGCCCTGAGGGCAGGCGACGAAACCGCCACCAACACCGACACCATCATCCTGGTGCGCATCCCGAACAACGGGAAGTCGGCGACCGCGATCTCGATCCCACGCGACACCTACGTTTCCGCGCCCGGGCTGGGCAAGACCAAGATCAACGGCGTCTATGGCCAGACCAAGGAAGAGAAGCGGGTCAGCCTGGTCGAATCCGGCACGGCGCCCGACGAGGCCGAGCGGGAGGGCACCGAGGCCGGCCGTGAGGCGCTGATCAAGACGGTCGCCGACCTCACCGGTGTCACCGTCGACCACTACGCCGAGATCGGGTTGCTGGGCTTCTCGTTGATCACCGACGCCCTGGGCGGTGTCAATGTATGCCTCAAAGAACCGGTGTACGAACCGCTTTCGGGTGCCGATTTTCCCGCCGGCTGGCAGAAGCTCAACGGTCCACAGGCGCTGAGCTTCGTCCGCCAGCGCCACGATCTGCCCCGCGGCGACCTGGACCGGGTGGTGCGCCAACAGGTGGTGATGGCCTCGCTGGCCCACCAGGTGATCTCCGGCAAGACGCTGTCGAGCCCGGCGACGATCAACCGGCTACAGCAGGCCATCCAGCGCTCGGTGGTGCTGTCATCGGGTTGGGACATCATGGATTTCGTGGACCAGCTGCAGAAGCTGGCCGGCGGCAAGATCGCCTTCGCCACCATCCCGGTGCTCGACGAATCCGGCTGGAGCGACGACGGCATGCACAGCGTCGTGCGGATCGATCCGCATCAGGTGCAAGACTGGGTCGCGGGCCTGCTGCACGATCAGGCGCAGGGCAAGACCGAGGAGCTGGCCTACACGCCCAACAAGACCACCGCCAACGTCGTCAACGACACCGATATCAACGGGCTCGCGGCAGCGGTGTCAGAAGTGTTGAGCTCCAAGGGATTTGCTGCAGGCATGGTGGGCAACAATGACGCCGCCCACGTGGCCGCCAGCCAGGTGCAAGCCGCCAAGGCCGACGACCTGGGCGCGCAAGCCGTCGCCAAAGACCTGGGCGGTCTGCCCGTCATCGCCAATACATCCGTCCCGCCGGGATCGGTTCGGGTGGTGCTGGCCAACGACTACACCGGACCGGGCGCGGGCTTGAGCGACGGGCCCGCCACCGTGGCGGCCAACTCGACGAACTCCGGCCCGGCCAACAACAACGCTCCCCCGCCCTCGCCGATCCTGACTGCCGGCTCCGAGCACCCCGAGTGCGTCAACTGACCGTGCCGGCGACGATGCAGTGGGGGCACCCCCAGCCGCGCAGCGGCGCGGGGGACGAAGCGATGGGGAGGAGCGGCACTTTGTGACCGTCACCCTCAGCGCAGCGGTGCTTGACCCGATGCTGCGCGCCGACCCGGTCGGCCCACGCATCACCTACTACGACGACGCCACCGGCGAGCGCATCGAGCTGTCCGCGGTGACACTGGCCAACTGGGCGGCCAAGACGGGCAACCTGTTACGCGACGAGTTGGCCGCCGGACCGGCCAGCCGGGTGGCGGTGTCACTACCGGCCCACTGGCAGACCGCGGCGGTGCTGTTCGGGGTGTGGTGGATCGGCGCAGAGGTGGTGCTCGACGGCTCAGCGGCCGACGTCGCCCTGTGCACAGTCGACCGGATCGATGACGCCGACGCGACCGGCGCCGGCGAGGTGGCGGTGCTGTCGCTGGACCCCTTCGGCCGTCCGGCGCCCGATCTGCCGGTCGGTGTCACCGACTACGCGACCGCGGTGCGGGTCCACGGCGACCAAATCGTCGCCGAGCGCAATCCCGGGCCGGCCTTGGCCGGCCGATCGGTCGACGAGGTGTTGGCAGCTTGCCAAGACTCCGCGTCAACGAGGGGTTTGACGGCCGGCGATCGGGTGCTCTCGACGGCATCCTGGGATGGGCCCGACGACC
>DATFYT010000247.1:0-9780 GCA_035314925.1 Mycobacterium sp.
GCTCATTTGTCCAGATCCTTAAATGCGATGTCCTTGTCCACCCGGTGTTCCGGCGGCAGGCCGAGGATGCGTTCGGCGATGGTGTTGCGCAGAATCTCCGAGGTGCCGCCCTCGATCGAATTGCCCCTGGCCCGCAGGTAGCGGTACCCAGGCTCGCGCCCCGTGAAATCGACCCCTTCGGGTTGACGCATGGTCCAGTCGTCGTATTGCAGTCCCTCTTCCGGGTGCAGTTCGATTTCGAAGCCCGAAATCGCCTGGGCCAGACGAGCGAACGTCACCTTCATTCCGGCGCCCTCTGGGCCGGGCTGACCGGCGGTGAGCCGCTGGCGCAGTCGCACGGCGGTCAGCCGGGCGACCTCGGCTTCCACCCACAGCCGCATCAGCTCATCGTGCATCGCCGGATTGCGCAGCTGCGGTTCGGCCCGCCAGGCGTCGGCAACCTTGCCGATCATCCCGGTTTCGCGGCCGATGCCGGCCATCGACCCGATGGCAACGCGTTCGTTGTTGAGCGTGGTGGTCGCGACCTTCCAGCCGCCACCCTCGGCGCCGAGCCGGTTCGCGTCGGGCACCCGGACGTCAGTCAGGAACACCTCGTTGAACTCGGCTTCGCCGGTGATCTGGCGCAGCGGACGGACCTCGACGCCGTCGTGGGTCATGTCACACACGAAATACGTCAGGCCTTGGTGTTTGGGAACCGTCGGGTCGGTCCGTGCGACAAGGATCGCCCGCTGGGCTTTCTGCGCGCTCGACGTCCAGACCTTCTGCCCATTGACGATCCAGTCGTCGCCGTCTCGCACCGCGCGGGTGGAAACCCCGGCCAGGTCGGATCCAGCGCCCGGCTCACTGAACAACTGGCAGTAGAAGTGCTCTCCGGTGAATAACGGCCGCAGGAACTTTCGCTGCTGCTCTGCGGTGCCGAAGGCGGCGATAGTCGGCGCCGCCATGCCCATCCCGATGCCGTTGTGTGGTCCGCCTCCCGGCGGCGCGCCAGCCGCGGCGAGGTCGGCTTCGACCTGTGACTGGAAGCCTCGCGGCAGTTCCAGCCCGCCGGAACCGCGCGGGAAATACACCCACGCGAGGCCGGCGTCGAACCGTGCTGCGAGGAAATCCTGCGGGTCGCTGGTCTTCGGATCGTGCTCGTCGAGCAGCGCCCGCACCCGGGCGCGCAGATCCTCGGCGATCGCTTGCTCGTCAGCGCTCACCGGAATCCCCCCGCGTCGCCCAGCAGCTGTCCCCCGTCGATCACCATGGTGTCGCCGGTGATCCAGCTCGCTTGGTCCGATACCAGGAAGGCGACTGCGGCTGCGACATCGGGCGGCTCGCCGATGCGCCCCAGCGCGGTCCGCTCAGACACATGGTCTTCGTGGTCCTTCCACAGCGCCTCGGCAAGCCTGGTGCGAACCACGCCCGGGCAGATCGCGTTCACCCGGACCCGCGGTGAAAGTTCCAGCGCCAGTTGCTTGGTGACGTGGATCAGTGCAGCTTTCGTCGCATTGTACATGCCCATGTTCGGCGACTGATGCATGCCGCCAATCGAGGCGGTGTTGATCACGGTGCCGCCATGCTCAGCCATCCACGCCTTGACCGCGAGCGACGTCCACAGCAGCGGCGCCCAGAGGTTGACCTCGAAGGTCTTGGCGAACCGGGCGTGATCCTGCTCGATCAGCGGACCGTACGCCGGATTGGTGCCGGCGTTATTGATCAGGATGTCGATGCTGCCGAAGCGCTCGAGCGTCAGGTCAACACAGCGTCGGGCAGCGTCCTCGTCGACAGCGTGGGCGGCCACGCCGATCGCGCTACCGCCCACCTGTTCGGCCGCGGCGTCGGCGCTTTCCTGCTTGCGGGCGGTGAGCACGACATCCGCGCCGGCAGCGGCCAGCCGCTGCGCGATGGCCAGCCCTATGCCTCGCGAGGCTCCGGTGACAATTGCCGTTCGCCCGGTGAGGTTCTCGTCGGTCATAGCGCGTCTCCTTGCAGGCTGCGCTGATAGCGGCGCATGCCGCTCAGCCAGCGGTCGTAGTCGGTGGCTTTCTGCCGGTACATGTCCAGCACGGCGGCGTGCGGGAGGATCAGGAAGCGTTCCTCGTCGATCGCCGTCAGCACGCTGTCGGCGACGTCCGCCGGCTCCAGCACGTCGCCCGCGGTGGTCACCGCTCGGGTGGCCAGGTCACCGAGCGGGTGACCGGACTGTTCGCCTTCATACAACAGCTTGGTGTTCACCCCCATCGGGCACAGACAGCTCACCCGCACGCCTTGGTCGCCGTACGTGATGTTCAGCCATTCGGCAAAGCCGACGGCAGCGTGCTTGGTGACCGCGTACGTCGCCGAACCGAGTTGGGTCAGCAGTCCCGCCGCCGAGGCGGTGCTGATGAAGTAGCCCTCACCGCGCTCGACCCAGCCAGGTATCAGTAGTTGCGCAGCGCGGATATGTGCCCGCAGGTTGACGTCGATTGACCGGTCCCACTCCTTCTCGGTAGCCTCCAGGCCCACGACGCCGGTGATGCCCGCATTCGCGAAATACAGATCCACAGAGCCGAATCCGCTTTCTGCGAGCGTGATCAGCCGCTGGATCTGTGTGGTGTCGGTGACGTCAGCACCCGCGGCGATTGCCGCGCCGGGCCGCTCGGCGTTGATCCCCTCTGCCACCGCGCGCGCAGCGTCGGCATCCAGGTCAGCAACGACGACGCGCGCATCTTGTTGTGCCAGCTTGGCGGCCAGCGCACCGCCGATGCCGTTGCCGCCACCGGTGACAATGGCGACCTTGTCGGCAACCTTCACAACCGACTCCTTTCATCTCTGGACAACAGCCGGGTGATCCACGCGCGGGAGTCCGCCGGGTCGATCACGTCGTCGAGTTCGAAGGTAGTGGCCGAGGTGAGCGCCTTGCCATGCTGGTAGGCGGCCTCGACCAACTTGTCGAACAGGTTCTGGCGTTCAATCGGGTCGATGACCGCGGCCAGCTCCTTGTTGAATCCCAGCCGCACAGCACCTTCCAGGCCCATCCCGCCGATCTCCCCCGTCGGCCAGGCGACGGTGAACTCCGGGGCAAGGAAGGAGCCGCCGGCCATCGCCATCGCTCCCAGCCCGTAGCCCTTGCGCAGGATGATCATTCCGAACGGCACGGTCAGTCGAGCACCGACGATGAACAGCCGGCTGAACCGCCGTACCGCGGCATATATTTCGGCGTCCGGGCCGACCATGAACCCGGGCGTATCGCACAACGAAATGATCGGCAGCCCAAACGATTCGCACAGCGTGAGGAAATCGGCGATTTTGTCCGCGGCTTCGGCGTCGATGGCCCCGCCGAGATGATGACTGCTGTTGGCCAGCAATCCGAACGCCGCGCCTTCGACGCGGACGAGCGCGGTGACCACTCCGACACCGTAATCGGACCGAAGTTCCAGCACGGATCCGACGTCGACGACCGATTCGATCGCGTGGTGCACGTCGTAAGCCCGTAACCGATTCTCCGGCACAACATGTCGCGCCCGTCGCGGATCGGGCGCCTCCCAGTCGTCGAGCTTGCCATGGAAATACGACAGGTACCGCTTGGCCAGCGACACCGCGTGCACCTCGTCGCGCGCAACCAGCCCGACGACCCCGTTGCGCCGCTGTACGTCGATTGGCCCGATGTCCTCCGGCCGGCACTCGCCGAGTCCGCCGCCTTCGATCATCGCCGGGCCGCCCATGCCGATGTTGGCGTCGGGGGTTGCGATGATCACGTCGCACGTCCCGGCCAGGGCGGCATTGCCGGCGAAGCAACGCCCGGAGACGATGGACACCAACGGGACCTGGCCGCAGAGCGCGCCGAGCGTGCGGAAGGTCGGCACATCGAGGCCGGCGATGTTGGCGAGGTCGGTATCACCGGGCCGACCACCGCCACCTTCGGCGAACAGCACCACCGGCAGCTTTCTGCGGGCGGCCAGGTCGAAAACCCGATCGGTTTTGGCGTGGTTGCGCATGCCCTGCGTGCCGGCGAGCACGGTGTAGTCGTAGGACAGCACGACCGCTTCGGCTCCGCCGATCGCCGCTAGCCCGGCGACCAGGCCATCGGCCGGGGTGTTGGCGATCAGGTCTTCCTCGGAGCGCCTGCTGCGCTGGGCCGCTAACGTCAGCGCACCGTATTCGACGAAGCTGCCCGGGTCCACCAAGTCGGCGATGTTTTCCCTGGCCGTGCGCCGATTCTGCTTGTGCCGCTTGGTAATCGCAGCCGGGCGACCCTCGTCGAGGGTGAGCATATGGCGGCGCCGAACCTCGTCGAGGTCGGCACGAGCCCGGTCCAGATCGACATCTGCGGCGCCTTCGGTCTGCGCGTGTTCCCCGGTGCGGGTGAAGACCACCAACGGATCTCCGGTTCCGACGACCTGCCCCGGCGTCACCAGGGTCCGGACCGTGCGCACCGCGTCCGGCGCCGTCAGCACATGCTGCATCTTCATCGCCTCGAGCACGACCAGCTGCGCGCCCGCCGCGAACTCCGCATCTTCCGTCGCCGCCTCGACCACGGTGCCCGCCAGTTGTGCGCGCAGCACCTCCTCACCCGGATACAGCTCGATCGACGCGACGCGGGGCTCGCTGCGCCGCGACTGCACGGCACCGACCAGGGTGGAGAGGTTCTCGTCGACGAAGCCTGTGGTGACCGGATCTGAGTGAGTTTGGCTGTGCGACAGTATCTCCCGCAAGAATCCGATGTTGGTGCGGATTCCCTCGATACCGAATTCGTCAAGCGCGGTCTGCGCCTTGCGCACCGCCGCGGAAAACGACGATCCGCGCACCCGGGTGATCACTTTGGCCAGCAGCGAGTCGTAACGCGGGCTCGGGGTGAGCCCGGGACGGCCGAAGGTGTCGACGCGCACACCGGGTCCACTCGGCGGCGAAAACACCGTGAGGGTGCCCGCCGTGGGCATGACCGACCCGTCGGCGCCCATGCTTTCCATGTTGACCCGCGTCTGGATCGCGATACCGCGCACCGCGGCGGGGGCCCCGACCACCTCTTGGCCGTCCGCGACGATCCCGGCCGGCAACCTCAGCTGGTGGAACGCTGCGCCGCCGGCGATTCTCAGCTGCACCGCAACCAAATCGATCCCGGTGACCTCCTCGGTGACCGTGTGCTCCACCTGGATCCGGGGGTTGACCTCAAGGAAGACGAACTGCTCACCCGCCACCAGAAACTCGACGGTGGCGAGTCCACGGTAGTCGGCCTGTGCACAGAGCCGCGCCGCGGCCCGGTGTAGGTCACGCCGTAGCGTCGTGGAAATACCTTGTGCCGGAGCGATTTCAACCAACTTTTGGTAACGCCGCTGAATGCTGCAGTCGCGGTCGCCCAGCGCAAGCGCGCGCGACGGCGTTGCCACGACCTGCACCTCGATGTGCCGTGCGTTGGCCAGATGCGCCTCGGCGAACAGGGCCGAGTCACCGAAGCCGAGCTGGGCTTCGGCGGCGCACTGCCGGTAGGCATCGTCAATCTGCTCAGCGCCGCGGACCATTCGCATGCCCCGGCCGCCTCCGCCGGCAAGCGCTTTGATCACGATCCCGTTCTCATGGGCAGCCAAGAATGCGCGGATGTCCTCGACGCTGCTGGGCCCGTCGGTGGCGGGAAGCACCGGCACTCCGGCGGCGACTGCAGCCCGGCGGGCCGCAGACTTGTTGCCGAACAGTTCGAGCGCGGCAGCATCGGGGCCGACGAACGTATACCCCGCCGTCGTGCACGCCCGCGCGAATTCCGGCTGTTCGCTGAGGAACCCGTAACCGGGGTGGATGAGCTCGGCACCGGACTTCTTGGCTGCCGCCAGGATCGCGGCGTGATCCAGATAAGCCGCCGGGCCGGCGCCGGGCAGGCCGATCGCTTCGTCGGCTGCGTGTACGTGCGGGCTGTCAGCATCGTCCTCGGCGTAGACGGCAACCGTGCCGAGGTCCAACTCGGTTGCGGTGCGGATGATCCGGAGCGCGATCTCACCGCGGTTGGCGATCAGCAGGCGCGTCACGTCCGGTCCTTTGCAAGGTCGACAATTTCCCATCCGGATCACATCATGCCGCTAATGCGTTTTGTCATTTTCACCGGATCATCACGTCAAACGCAGCAAACCCTCCCCGGACAAGCGCTAGCGTCATTTCATGAAGCTTTACCTCGGCGCAGGACTGGCTGCCGTGGTGATCGCAGGCGGCATGATCAGCGCGGCGCCCCCGGCCAGCGCCGGCTGCCAGTACGGAGGGATCGCTATCAGCAGGTGCGATGGACCCGTCCAGCCCGACGGTACCTGGCAACGTTGCGTGTTATTCAACTCGACCTATAGCGGCCTGCCGGGCGACACTTACAGTTATCGCACACCCGACAAGCGCTGCGACGTGATGGGCCCTGACCTGCACCCTTGGGGTCTCGCCTTCAACGATCCACCGACGCACATCGACGACTGAGCCGATAACCCTTCGGAAAAGGAGAAGACCACGAAGCACTACATCGTCGCAGGTATGGCTGCCGCGCTGATGGCCGGCGGGCTGATCACCGAGGCTCCCCCGGCGAGCGCAGGATGCCAGGATCCGGGATGGGCGGCGCACCCATTTGCCGAGATGTGCGACGGTCCCGTCAACTCTGAGGGCTGGTGGGATCGCTGCGTGACGTTTCACAACGGTGGCCCTTTAAGTCCCGCCGAGACCGACTGCTACATCATGAGCCCCGGCAATCCACCTCCCGGTGACCCCGAATTGGGCACGCCATCGACGCACATCGACCCGTAGCAGTGGACTTCGTGGAAGGAAGAAAACCACGAAGCAATACATCGGGGTAGGAGTGGCCGCCGCGCTGATGGCCGGCGGGCTGATCAGCGCGGCTCCCCCGGCGACCGCAGGATGCGTCAACGCCGGATGGGTAAGCCACCCACTTGCCCAGAAGTGCGACGGACCCATTCAGCCTGACGGCACTGGGCAACACTGGGTGACCTAGAGCAATTACAACTTCATACCTCAGAACAGCTGCGCCCAGATGAGTGAGTTCGCCGTCGACGCACATCGACGACGACCTGTCGAACTAGTAGACGCTGCCGCTTGGCGCGAATGTCTCGTGTCCAACCAACTTTGGGCGCTCCGCGTCGGAGTCGGCCGCGCACCGGGTGCGTAGCGGCCAGGCAAGCTGACGCAGATAGCCGGTCGGCTCGACGTCGTCGATACCGTACTGCGCCGGCCAGCGGTCGGCGGGAAGGTACAGGGTCCCGAATAAGGCGTCGAGAACCGGGAACTCCCCGGCGTAGTTGGTGTTATAGGCCTGCGGTTCACGGGCGTGATGCCAGTGGTGGAACTGTGGGGTGGCGATGAACCACCGCACCGGGCCGAAATTCATCCGCAGGTTGGCGTGGATGAAGATGGCCTGCACCGTGATGAGGATGACGAACGCGCCGAGGCTGATCCGGCCGAAACCCAGCGCGTAAAGCGGCAGCACCGCAGCAGAGCGGCCGAAGGTCTCGTCCAGCGGATGCAGGTGATTTGCGGCAAGCCAATCCATGTCGCGGATGCTGTGGTGCACCCGGTGGAACCGCCACAGCAGCGGCACCTCATGCGCGGCGCGGTGCCCCGCATAGCCGCCGACCGTGGTGATGGCGAAGCCGGCGACGATCTGCACCCAGGTCGGACTTGCGGCGATACCGAGACGTAGCGGTGCAGGCACGAGCGCGCGCAACACGCTGCCCACGACGACCACCGAGACCACCAGCCCGACCTTCAACGCGGCACCGTTGACCAGGTAGTGCACCAGGTCGGTACGCCACCCGCGGCGCAGCACGCGGCGGGGGCGCAGCGCGAACAGCCGCTCGAGGGGAATGAAGATGACGGCCAGAATCGCCAGTCCGAACACGATGTTGCTGCGCACGCTCAGCGCGGCCAACACCACTAATGCCGTTAGCACCGCCAACACTGCTCCGCTGACCCCGATTTGGCTTGCCGGTCCCGTCGCCGTGACATGGGCGGTCTGCGGCAACGGCTGCAGACTGGGGGCAGTGCTCCGATCGGCCGTCTTGGCCAGTCGACCCCAACCGGCGAGCACCGAGCACCCGAGCACGATCCCGATTGCACCGGCCGCCAGGTTCTGTGTGGCCACCGCGATCGCAACCACAATCAACCCCGACTGCACAGCCAGCCCAGCCACGTTCAGTGATCTGTGCCCGACGAGCAGTCGGTAGCCCTGCCGTCCGACCGGCACGATCGCAAGCAACAGCAACAGCGTCGCTAATCCCATGCCGCGACCGGGCTGTGAGCGCGCCAGACCGGCCGTCACGACCGCGGCGACCAACAGCCCGACGATCTCGACAGCGTGCAACGACACCAGGGCCGTCACCACACGACGTCCGGATCCGGCCACCTGATCAGCTGAGTGCACGACGCTCAGCATGCTCCGCGTCGCTGAGAACAACGTGAGAGCGCCGCCCGGCTATCCGGTAGACCGGTCGCGCTCGTCGCGGTAATTTCAACGGGTGCCGATTAATCGTCGCAAGGTCTTGGGTGGAGCGGGCCTGGCCGCCGGCGCGGCCGCGACCGGTGTGGGGGTTGACCGTTTTGTCTCCGGCTATCGCACCGATAAGGAACAGCCACTGGCCGATGACGCGACACGGTTTGGTGATCCCCGCCTACCCGCTGAGACGATCACCTCGAAATCGCACCTGTTCCATCTCGGCGATTCGCCCGTCAACAAGTACGACGGGGGCTGGTTTCAGCAGGCGGACGAGGACAACGTTCCAATACTCAAAGGTCAACAGGCCAGCATCGTGTCGCTCACGTTGTACCCGGGAGGTATTCGCGAGCCGCACTGGCATCCGAGCGCGTGGGAGATCAACATAGTCACCAGCGGAGTCGCGGCGTGGGTCGTCGTCGACGGGAACGGCAACCACGAGAGCTTCGACCAACATGTCGGCGACGTCGTGTTCGCACCCCAGGGTTCCTTCCACTACTTCGAGAACCGCGGGCCGGCCGACATGAAGATAGTGATCATCCAGAACACCAGTACGCCCGAATCCAAAGACAACATCGGCATAGGTGAGTCCCTCAGCATGCTTCCGCCCCGGGTGTTGTCCGCCGTCTTCGGCGTTCCCGCAGAGACGTTCAAGCCGTTCAAAAAGTTCGACAACGCGATCGTCATCTTGCGATCGCACTAGCCAACACTCGCTGCGGCTGGGTGCCAATCGGCGCATTGAAACTGTGGGCGTGACTCCGGTTTACGACCAGGTGGTAGTGCCAACGCCGGCAGCGGATCCGGTGAGGCTGCCGGCAACCTCGGTATCAGCCACGACCAACGCACCCGCTCGGCTGCGAATGTCTGCGGCGAAAACTTGGGCCTGCGCTTGACGAGCGGCCAGCTCGGCGGTCGTGCGGCTCGGTTGAGTATCGGTGAGCGACAGGTCCTCCCCGACGGTGAAACCGGCGTTGTCAGTGTCCTCGACCGCGTAGAGAACCTGGTTGCGTAGGCGCTGCAACTCGCCGGCCTGTTGACGGGCGATGCGTGAGGTACCGCGCAGTTGGTCGGCATGGTTGCTGGCAACGGTGTAATCCGATGCTGTGCGCGCCCGCAAGGCATCCCCGCCGACACCCTGCCAGTCCAGCGCATGGGCCTGGTTGCGGACTTGCCAGTGGGCATCCTCCCAGTGGTCGGCCAGGTGATCCCAATGCTCGGCGGCGTCCACCAGGTGGTCGGTGGTGTAAGCCTCAACCTGGCTGAGCGTAGGGATCATATGACTCCTCCGGTCCCAAATTCTTTGGGCGGCTGGTCAATTGGCACCGGCGGTGATGCAGTCGGTCCAGGCG
>DATFYT010000248.1:0-2800 GCA_035314925.1 Mycobacterium sp.
TGCTGCCCAGGATGCCGCACGGCATTTGCCGCCGGGAAAGCCGGCGTATGACAGCGCAGCGGATCACCGGCGTCGTGCTGGCCGCCGGCAGCTCCCGCAGGCTAGGGACGCCTAAACAGGTTCTGCCATACCGGGAGACGACCATACTGGGGGCCACCCTCGACGTTGCCCGCGCCGCAGGATTCGACCAGATCATCGTCACATTGGGTGGTGCTGCCCAAGCGGTGCGCGACGTGGTGCCGCTGGACGGGGCCGACGTGGTAGCCGTCGACGACTTTGGCACCGGCTGTTCGGCGTCGTTGCGTGTCGCGCTACAACGGGTAGACCCGCGGGCTGCCGGCATTGTGCTGATGCTCGGCGATCAGCCACGCGTGGCTCCCGCAACGGTGCAGCGGATAGTCGCCGCGGCGCCGGGCGCCGACGTCATGGTGTGCCGTTACGCCGACGGCATCGGGCATCCGTTCTGGTTCAGCCGCGATGTATTTGGCGAAATTTCGCAGCTGCACGGCGACAAGGGAGTCTGGAAGCTGGTCCAGTCGGGCCGGCACCCGGTACACGAGATCGCTGTAGAGGGCCCGGTGCCACTCGACGTCGACACCTGGGACGACTACCAGCGATTGCTGGAATCGGTGCCATCATGATTTTCGCGGACCCCGACGACGTGATCCGCCGGTTCGACGCCCAGGATTACCTACTCGACACTGGAACCGCGTCCGCGATCTATCTGGCAGTCACGCTCGGCAAACCGCTCCTGCTGGAAGGAGAGCCCGGCGTCGGCAAGACGACGGCCGCGAAAACCCTTGCGGCAGTGCTAGATACCACACTACTTAGGCTGCAATGCTACGAGGGCCTGACCGCCAACGAAGCGCTTTACGACTGGAACTACCAGCGCCAGCTGCTGGCGATCCGGCTGGCCGAGGCGCACGACACCGGTATCGAAGAAGCGGATCTCTACACCGATACCTACCTGGTGGATCGGCCCATCCTGCAGTGTGTGCGGCATCGGGGTCCGACACCGCCGGTGCTGCTGATCGACGAGATCGACCGGGCAGACGACGAATTCGAGGCGCTGCTGCTGGAGTTCCTCGGTGAGGCCGCGGTCACCGTCCCGGAGTTGGGCACCTTCGTCGCCGAGCGCGCGCCGATCGCGGTGCTCACTTCCAACCGCAGCCGCGACCTACACGACGCACTGCGGCGGCGCTGCCTCTACCACTGGATCGATTACCCGGAGCCGTCCCGGGCGGCCGCGATTGTCCGCCGGACGGTGCCCGGGGCGACGACACCGCTGATCGGGCATGCCACCCAATTCGTGAGCAGCGCGCGTGATCTCGACCTGGACAAGCCGCCCGGCGTGGCCGAGACCATCGACTGGGTAGCGGCTCTGGTGTCGCTGCGCGTCGCAGATATTGCCCCGGCCGATTCGGTCGATTCGGCGCTGGCCAGCCTTGGGGCACTGGCCAAGACGCCGGACGATCGCACCCTGATCCGCGACGCGTTCATCGAATACAGCCGCAGATGAGAGGGATCACAGCATGAAGATCGCCAACCAGTTCACCGTCAGCGCGCCGATTGAGCAGGCCTGGGACGTGCTGTGCGACCTGGAGCAGGTGATTCCGCTGATGCCCGGTGCGGCGCTGATCGGCCATGAAGGCGACGAATACCTCGGCAAAGTCAAAGTCAAGGTCGGGCCCGTCACCAGTGAATTCAGCGGCAAGGTGCGTTTCGTCGAGCAAGACCGCGACCAGCACCGCGCGGTTATCGACGGCAAGGGCAAGGAGGCGCGCGGGACCGGCAACGCGGCCGCCACGGTCACCGCCCAGCTGCACGAGCAGGGGGGTCGCACGAATGTCAGCGTCGACACTGACCTGAAGATCGTCGGCAAGCTTGCTCAGTTCGGCAGCGGAATGCTGCAACAGGTGTCGGAGAAGCTGCTGGGCCAGTTCGTGGAGTCCCTGGAAGCCAAACTGGCCGCCGAGAATGCCGGCGTCCCAAAGGGTTCGACCGATACGGCCGAGGAGGCCAGCGCCAAGGAGCCGATCCCGGCCTGGCCGGCAAAGCCGGTCCCGGGCACCCGCCAAGACCCCGCTCCCGAGCCAGAGCCCATCGATCTGCTGCAGCTCGCAGGTGGCGGCCAGCTCATGAAGTACGGCTCGGCGGCGGCGGCGCTGCTCGCCGGGCTGGTGCTGATCTGGCTGCTGCGTCGGAGAAGTTAGCCGCTCGTGAGCACCCCGTTGCTGTTGCGTGGCGTCGATCTGGCGGCGTTCGCGGCGGCGTTGGCAGCGCGCCTGCGCAGCGCGGGAGTCTCGGTGTCCGCCAGCGGCCAGGGTAGTTTCGTGCAGGCGCTCCAGCACTTGGCACCGCAAACCACGGTGGCGCTGTACTGGGCCGCCAGGCTCACCCTCGTCAACCGGATGGAGGACCTCGGTGCCTTCGACGCGGTGCTGCGAGAGGTCTTCGGAACTGTCCAACCCGGCGATACACGAAGCCCGGACTCAGTCCTGCCGATCGCCGGCCCCAAGACACCCGCAGCGCCCGCAGCTGGCATCGTCCAGCCCGCGGCTAGCCAATCTTCCAATGCGCGCGCCGAAAAACTGCCGTGGGTCACCCGGACCGCGCCCGACCGGGACGGCGGAGCGGACGCGGGCATCCTCCTGCCAGACCTGCTGCCCAGCCGCATCGCCGCAATGGCCGACGAACCGTTCGACCAATTCGACCCCAAAGATCTGCGCCTGATCGGTTCGTGGCTGGAGGCGTCGGTTCAGGCTTGGCCCCGGCGCCGCAGCCTGCGACTCGAATCCAG
>DATFYT010000249.1:0-3111 GCA_035314925.1 Mycobacterium sp.
GAGACGCTGGCCCGGCATGCTTGGTTTGCGGCGTCGTGCGGTCGCGCCGAGGAGGCCCGGCGCCTGGCCGAAGAGGCCCGTGACATCGCGGCGCCGATCGGCCAGGCGCGAGTTCTCGAACTGGTGGATTCGCTGTTGACAGGGGTTTTGCCAGGGGGCCTGGACGGTCTGACGGACCGGGAGGTCGAGGTGCTGCGGCTGCTGGCCGCGGGGCTGAGTAATCGGGCGATCGGAGAACGCCTCTACATCAGCAGCAACACGGCGGCCAACCACGTTCGCAGCATCCTAATCAAGACCGGCGCCGCCAATCGGACGCAGGCGGCGATGTATGCCGCCGATCACGAGCTGCTCGGGTGAGGCCGTCAGATGTCGGCCAATGCGCCGTCCGGCGTGAGGCGATCGCTTACCTCGACGACGACGTCGGCGGGCAGACCCGCCCGCACCGCCGCGGTTCTGATAGCTTCCGGCGTCGGTGCCTCGTAGAGGCAGTACGTCTTTCGTTTGTCGGCTGACAGAAACGAGTACAGCCAGCGGACACCCTCCTCGGCGTTGATCCGATTGATGCCATCGGCGGCGTCGATGCTGGGTTCAAGTTCCTCGGCGAAGGTGCGCTCGACCATGAATATGGGCACGGCGGACTCCTGTTCATCGTCTTGGGGCCGAACCTACGCCCTGAAGAATCGTCAAGACCTGGGATCGGGCGTGTTCTAGCCTGGATTTTCCGCGAAACTCAGTGTGACACGGGCCTTGAATGGCGAAAGTGCCTGTCCTGCAAGGAATAATGAGACTTCTCTAGGGTCCAAGATTCCGGCGGGAAGGCACTTCGCAGGTGAAGAGTATCGCAGCACGACCACGGGTGAAAGTGTCCGCGGACGGCCATGGTGTCGTGTCGCACGCCGGGGTGGGGATGCTGCGCGAGTTGGCGGAGTTGACCGGGCTCTCAGCGCAGGTCACGGTCGCGTTGGCCGATACCTATGGGGGGCCGTGGACCTACGCGCCGGGTGCGGTGTTCGCCGATCTGGTCGCCGCGGTCGCCGACGGCGCGGACTGCATCGACGGCGTCGGTCAGCGGTGCGGGGACCGGGCGCATGTCTTTGGTCCGGCCGCGTCGACGACCACGATGTGGCGGCTGGTCGATGCGCGGATCGACGCCGCTCACCTGCCCGGTATCCGCACGGCCCGCGCCCATGCCCGGGAGCGGGCCTGGGCTGCTGGGGCGGCGCCAGCCCCTGGTGGCTGGTTGCATCTGGATGTCGATGCCACCATCACCATCGATCACTCCGATAACAAGGAGAACGCGGCCGCGACGTGGAAGAAGACGTTCGGCCATCACCCGCTGCTGGTGTTTTTGGACCGACCCGAGATCGCCGGCGGCGAAGCGCTAGCCGGGCTGCTGCGACCCGGAAACGCCGGCAGTAACACCGCCGCCGACCACGTCAGGGTGCTGGGTTGGGCACTGGAATCGCTGCCGGCTGGCTATCGGCCCAACCCGCACGATCCGGGCGCGCAACAGATCCTGGTGCGCTCGGATTCCGCCGGTGCCACCCACACATTCGCCGACGCGTGCCGAGGGGCCGGGGTGGGGTTCTCCTTCGGCTACGCCGTCGATGCCCGCCTGCGCGAGGCGGTCGAGGTGCTCAACGCCCACCACGGCTGGTATCCGGCGATCGATTCCGACGGCGCCATCCGCGACGGCGCCTGGGTCGCCGAAGCCACCGGACTGCTCGACATGAGCAGCTGGCCGGCCGGGACCCGGGTGATCCTGCGCAAGGAACGCCCCCACCCCGGAGCGCAGCTGCAGTTCACCGACTCCGACGGACATCGGGTCACCGCCTTCATCACCGACACCGCACCCGGTACCGTCGACGGCCAACTCGGCGGGCTCGAACTGCGCCACCGCCAACACGCCCGCGTGGAAGACCGGATCCGTCAAGCCAAAGCCACCGGGCTGACCAACCTGCCGTGCCACCGCTCCGACGCCAACGCAGCATGGCTAGAAATCATCTTGACAGCAACAGATTTGGTGTCCTGGGCCAAACTGATCGGCTTCGCCGCCGATCCCGCCCTGGCCGCATGTGAGATCGACACCTTCCGATACCGGGTCCTGCACGTCGCCGCCCGCATCACCCGAGGAGCCCGACAAACCCAGTTGCGGATCGACGCGACATGGCGCTGGGCCCACTCGATCGCCGCCGCCTGGAACCACATCCGCAACGCGTTCACCTAACCGAGAAACCCTGACCCGACCAGACGAAAGACCCCACCGGCCTGGAAAGCCCGCCCCACCGACGCGACAACGGGCGCACGGTCATACCCATCCACCACAATCAGCATCAGAAGCCGGCCAGCACCGGCTCCCTCCGATCCAACCAGGCCGCGCGAAAAATCGAGGCTAGCAGAAGGGCAAATTCGCGACCGAGGCCGCGGCCAGCGCCCGTCACGATCGCCGTGCGTCCGTCGAAGCGGATTCTTTCGCCCATCATTCTCCATTCGGATGCCTAGAATGGCGAGTCGTGTTGGCTCGTCAAAATCGAAGCCTGGGTGCGATTCTAATGGACTCGTCAGGTCAGATTGTGCCGTTTCAGTGTGTGTTGATTGTCCGGATACACTGTCTATAGCAAGGCCTTTCGTCTGCAACGTCAAGACTCAAGGCGCTCAGTGGGAATCGCCCCAATTGTCAATGTCTAGCTACGGCTCACGTTCAACCAACATGACCAATAAGTCGTCAGGCCGCTACTCCATAAAGCAACCGAGTTCCCGAAACCTCATATTCCCGCCGGATAGTCTGGATACTCCGGTACGAAGCGGTGGATTCGCATCGCGTTGCCAGCCAGAACCTTCCATTTCTCTTCTTCGCTTAGATTTGTAACCTGCTCATGTGCCCGCTTAATAGAACTCGGCCAAGTCGAGTCGCTGTGCGGATAGTCCATCTCGATCAGCATGTTGTCGACAGCACCGAGCTCCTTCATCGCTTTCACCCCAACGAAGTCCTCAAAGAAGCACGTATAGATTTGATCCTTGAAGATCTCGGTCGGTCCGCGTTCGTCGGCGAATAGCGACTGATCTCGCTCTATGATCGCGCCCGCGCCTTTCGCGTGATCTGCAATGGTG
>DATFYT010000250.1:0-8153 GCA_035314925.1 Mycobacterium sp.
ATCAACGACCTGCTGGCCTTCGCGACCGGCGCGCAATTCGCGATCGAGTCCACCGGCATGGTCCGGATCGACGACGAGTTGGCTACCCGGACCGGGCTTACCAGCGGTGAAGAATGGTTGGCCGTCCGCGGTTTCCGGCAGATCGAGGGTGCGACGTTTCCGGTGTGCCGGACCGAGTACTACATCAACCGGGCGTTTGCGGCGGTGGGCAGACTGCTGCAACGTCATAGCGGGCCGATCTTCCCGCTGATCGAAGATCTCTTCGGGCTGAGCATCGTCGAGGTTCGCCAGGAGATCGCGGCGGTGCTCATCTCACCGGTCCTCGCCGAGGAGCTCAGCGTCGAGGCCGGTGGCCCCGCACTCGAAGTGCACCGCACCTACACCACGTCCGACGGTGAGGTCGCCCAGGTGACGATCAATACGCATCCCGCCGCGCGTTTCCGTCACTCGATGACGATGCGACGGGTCCGCGGCTAATCTCACGCTTGGATGTCAAGCAACGTGACGGGCAAAGTTATCGGTGGACGACGGGTCCGCTGGGATGACGAGCGGGCCGCCGACGCCTACGCACGCGGGTGGTGGGTGCATAGCACCCTGGCCGACTCGTTGGTCGAGGCCGCGCGGCGCACGCCGCAACGAGCTGTGCTGATCGACGGTGAATGCCAGCTGGACTGCCGGAGCCTCTACGACCAGGCGTCGGCGCTGGCGCAGGCACTGCTGGCCCGCATGCCGACCGGCAGCGTGGTGTCGTTGATGCTGCCCAATTGGCATGAGGCCACGATCATTTACCTGGCGGCGACGATGGCCGGAATGGTGGTGAACCCGATCCTGCCGTCGCTGCGGGATCGCGAGCTGCTGTTCATCCTCAAAGACGCGGACGCTCGGATGGTGTTCGTGCCATCGGTTTTCGGACGACACGACTACGCGTCGATGATGGACCGGGTCGTCAGCCAGATGGATTCGCCGCCCGAAGTCGTCGTGGTGCGCGGCGGCGGATCGCTGCCCGCGGCGAACTCGCCGTCGGTCGAGCTGCCGACACTGGATCCGGATGCGGTGCGGATGATCCTCTACACATCGGGGACCACCGGTCGGTCGAAAGGTGTGCTGCACAGCCATAATTCGATGCATGCGTTGATCTGCCAGATCCGCGACTACTGGCAGGTGCAGCCCGGCGACCGGTTTTTGGTGCCGTCGCCGATCGCGCACATCGGCGGCTCGATCTACGCCTTCGAATGTCCGCTGCTGCTCGGCACGTCCACGGTGCTGATGGACCGCTGGAACGCCGATGAAGCGATCGCGCTCATCCGGACGCAACACTGCACGCACATGGCCGGAGCGACACCTTTTCTGGAGCAGTTACTCGCTGCCGCTGAACGCGCAGGCACCCGGTTGCCGGAGCTGAAGCTGTTCGTCTGCGGCGGCGCATCGGTGTCGCCGTCGTTGATCCGCAGAGCAACCGAGTATTTCGAGCGCGCGGTGGTCACCCGGGTGTACGGCTCGACCGAAGTTCCGGTGACGACGGTCGGCTCCCCGCTCGACCCCGACCATGCCGCCGACACCGACGGGCGGCCCGGATTCGCGCAAGTCGCGCTGGGCGGCCGCACCGGCGAGATACACGCCCGCGGGCCGCAGATGCTGGTCGGTTACCTGCACCCCGACGACGAAGCCGGATCATTCGACGCCGACGGCTATTTCCGCACCGGTGATCTCGCCCGCTGGGTCGACGACGACTACCTCGTCGTCACCGGCCGGGCCAAGGACCTGATCATCCGGAACGGTGAGAACATCGCGCCCAAGGAGATCGAGGACATTCTCATCGACCATCCGGGCATCGCGGAGATCGCCGTCGTCGGTCTGCCGGATACCCGTACCGGGGAACGGGCTTGTGCCGTCATTGTGCCTGCGAAGAAGCCGGGTCCCGACGTCGCGAGCCTGCGCGATTTCCTGCAGGCCCAGGGGGTCGCCACATTCAAAGCGCCAGAGCAAGTAGTGATCTGGGAACAACTCCCGCGAAACGACGCCGGCAAGGTGCTCAAGCACCAGATCCAGGCGGCCCTGACCGAGAGGGACGGATGACATGCAGGTAGCGATCGTAACCGGCGCAACGGGTGGTATCGGCTTCGGCTGCGCGACCAAACTCTCCGAGATGGGAATGGCGGTGGTGGCCACCGGCCGCAATGAGCAACGGCTGGCCGAGTTGGCCGAGGCCATCGGCGCGTCCAACCGTATCGCAACCGTTGCGGTCGACCTGACCGACGACGACGCACCCGGCCGCATCGTCGAAACGGCGGTTGAACGTTGGGGTCACATCGACTTCCTGATCAACAACGCCGGGGTGGGTAATCCCACGCCGCTACACGGAACCGACGACGAGACTCTGGATTACTTCCTGAACGTGATGTTGCGTGCGCCGTTCCGGCTGGCGCGGGACGTGCTGCCGCACATGCACCCCGGCTCAGCCATCATAAACATCACGTCGACGTTCGCCGTCGTGGGTGGTCTTCGCGGTGGCCCATATTCCGCGGCCAAGGGCGGTCTGACCGCACTGACCACCCATATCGCCTGCCAGTACGGATCGCACGGAATACGTTGCAACGCCGTGGCGCCCGGCGTGATCCAGACGGCGATGACCGAAGAGCGTCTACAGGACCCGCGATTCCGTCGGATGCAGGTCGAGATGACTCCGCATCAGCGATTGGGCACCGTCGACGACGTGGCGAGCACCGTCGCGTTCTTGTGCTCGCCCGGCGGCAGTTTCATCAACGGGCAAACCATCGTGGTCGACGGCGGATGGAGCTCCACGAAGTACCTGTCGAAGTTTGCCTTGACATCGGAGTGGACAGCCCGGTGAACCTGTTCGCGCTGCTGGACCGGGCCTTCACGCTTCGTACGTGACGTGGTACCAGTGGCGAACCGGCTTATGCTTGTCAGCTCGACCCGTGTCCGTCGCGCTCAGCACGTTGACGTCGGTCAAGTCGGGATTGTGGGCCTCGATGTAGCGCTCCAACTCGCGTAACAGCGCGTGATGCGGCTGAGCTGGGTTGGCGAGTGCATTCGTCGTGTGTGTTTCTGGCACACACCGATTATGCCGACATGCGCGGCGATCGGCCTCGCCGTCATCGAGTTGACTGTGCGAAGTGGTCGCGGATGCCCGACAGCATCGCGATGTGCGCGTTGACGGCTTCGCGCCGGGTCATCGAGGCCAGCAGACGGGGAGCGGCAATCTGCAGCCGCTCGGTCAGACGAGTACCCGAGTCGATCGGCTCGAAGGACACGGTGCCGCGCAGCCGCACCCGGGGGAACTGACGCGCCTCAGTGAGCACATCGCCGTGCACCGGCACCTCGACCCGGGCCCAGTAGCTTATCCCGATCGCTAACCGCCCCAATGGAATACGGTCGCGAACTCGATAGGTCTGCACGTAGCCGTCGGCGGCCTCGCTGCGCGAGATGGTCTGCACCGATACGACCAGCGGATGGACGACTTTGATGTTGTCCAGGTCCACGTAGAAGTCGCGCACCGCGTCCGGTGCGGCGGGTATCTCTTCGAACAGCGTCTCCGCGGCGTCGGCGATCCAAAGGCTCACAGTGGGCCAACTTAGCGTTTGCGGGCGAGCGCTTCGACAAATGCGGCGATGCGGCCGCGCGTTTCCTCGTTGATCCAACTGGCCCGCACCGTGGCATCCATTTCAGCGCCCGCCTCGATCGCGGCGCGGGCCGGCTGGTGCAGTTGGCGCTTGGTGGCCGCATACGCAGCCGGCGAATACTGGCCGAGTTCACGCGCCGTGGCCGTCGCCTGGGAAATCAGCTCATCATTCGGCACGACCGCGTCGACCCATCCTTGGGCCAACGCGGTGTCGGCGTCAATCGTCTTGGCCTGCAATGCCGCCCGCGTCACCGATGTCCCCATCGCAAAACGGCATATTTCGAGCGCGGCCACCGGAAAGGGCACACCGACCGAAAGTTCAGTGAGGCCGATCGTCCCGCCCGACATCAGCCGTACATCGGCGCACATCGCGAGGACACAACCGCCCGCAATGGCATGACCGTTGATCGCGGCGACGACCGGTGCCGGATGGTCAAAAACCGCGAGAAAAGCCTCAGACAACGCCGTGACGAACCGGTCGGCATACTCGGCGCCGCCGTCGGCCAGCGCGCGCAGATCGACACCGGCCGAGAAACACCGACCGGCACCGGTGATCACGACGGGCCCCTCGACCTTGCGCATCGACGCGGTGATGACCTCGAGCAAGTCCAGGTCGAGCGCATTCACCGGCGGATTGTCGAAACGAACGATCGTCACGCCATCGGTTACCTCGGGGTCTGTCACAATCCTCCGCTCTGCCCACACCAGTTTCGCCAACCAGAAAGCACGGTCGTGGATTCGCGATTATTACAGCCCTGGCTTCTGCTTGGCGCAATAGGAGCCATGCCGCGAGTATCCGCCCATTGACAGTCTCCGGGTCCGCTGTCATTGTTGTCGGGTACTAAACGAAAACACTGTTCTCAGATAATGGGTTCGTTGTGCCTGCACAAACGGGTGGAAGTGGTGGTGGTGTGAGCGCAGAGCGGCCGACGGCGTGGTTGCCGCACTCGATTGCGGAGGCGGCCAGCGAGACCCCGGCAAGCGGCGACGTGGACGTAGCCGCGGCGTGGTCGCATCTGATGCGCCGGCTCGACAATGCGGCACAGATCGTCAAATCCGATCCCGCAAGCCGAAATCCGATCGATCTCGCGGCAGGTATGCGGCATCTGCTGGTGCTGTTGGCGGCAGGTATCGATGAGGCATTGCGATTCGATCCCGATCCGATCCTGTGCGTCCAGCGCGCGAGCACCAACGACGTCGTGACGTGGGGAATGGAATGTCCGGACTGCCTGTATACCCGTGCCACGATGCGCGGTGGTGAGAGTTATCGCCTGTTCGGTAACCGTGGCACTGCCCGGTATGTAGGGCTGCAGACGATGAACGGTATCGCCTCGACCGCGAATGCATTGGTCGACGAACTCGACGCCGACGCCGACGGCAACTTCGAGCTGGTGTTGTCCGCCGAGGAGCGCGACGGCAACTGGATGCGAATCGATGGTCCCCACCCCACATTGACGGTGCGGCATTTCTTCTACGACTGGGACACCGAGACCCCATCGTCACTGCGAATCGAGCGGATCAGCGAGCCGACGCAGAGCAACGGCCCCGTCGTCGATCATGACAGCGTGGTGTCGCGGCAGCTGGTCGCCCTGGGCGATTTCGTTCACGACAACCTCGATTTCTTTCTGCGGTTCGGCGAGGCGGCGCCGCCGAACGGCTTTCTGCCTCCGATCGACCGCACCGCGATCGGCGCGGCCGCAGAGAACAAGCCGGTGATCGGGCGTTGGGAACTCGGCTCCGATGAGGCTCTCATCCTCGAAGTCGAACCGCCCCAAGGGGTTTACTGGAGCTTTTCGCTCGGCAATCCGTGGTGGGAAACGATTCACTACGGTCGCCACCAGTCCAGCTTGAATGCGCATCAAACCGTGGTGGACGCCGACGGGCTGGTACGGGTGGCGGTGTGCGGGCGCGATCCCGGGGTCGCGAATTGGCTTGACACAGCGGGATTCAGCAACGGCGCGATGATCCTGCGCTGCGTCCGCACCACGACGGCGCCGACCCCGCGCGCCCGGGTGGTGGCGTTCGACGAGATCGCCGCCGCGTTGCCCGCCGACACCACGAGGATCAGTGTTGACGAGCGGGCCTCGATCCTCGAGCGCCGCCGGCGCGCCGTCCACGAAAGGTTCGCGCTGTGATCTTCTCGGCTGACGAGTTGCAAGACGGCGCCCGCGCCGCGACGGGTCTACACGACTTCGGGTCGCCTTACTACCGTGAGGGTTTGGAACGCACGGTTGACGCATTGAACACCGAAGCCGAGCTTTCCGAGATGGGCCGCATCATCCAACACGCCACGATCAGCAACGCGCTGATCCAGCGTCTCAAGGTCGAGGACACTTACTCGCAACATCCTGAGATCGACGACGAGATAGTGGGCGGGCCCGTCTTCGTCATCGGGCTACCCCGGACCGGGACCACGGCGCTGAGTCAACTGGTGGCCGCCGACCCCCAGTTTCGTTCGTTGCGGATGTGGGAATCGCAGGCGCCGACTCCTCCGCCCGAGGCCGCAACTCAACACACCGATCCGCGTATCGCACAGGCCGAAGAAGGCCTGCGGATGCTGAACGAGATGTTCCCGCTAATGAAGACGCTGCACAACTCCGAGGCGACGGCGGCAACCGAATGCCAGGACCTGATGGGCATGAGTTTCCGCACCTTTCACTTCGACGGCGCCGTTCGGGTTCCGAGTTACTTGGCATGGCTGATGGAATGCGACATGCGGGAGACCTACGCGTTTCATCGTCGGGTGCTCAAACTCCTGCAGTGGCATTGCCCACCGACGTTGTGGCACCTCAAGACTCCCGTTCATATGTTCGCCCTCGATGCCCTCGTCGAGGCGTATCCGAACGCGAAATTCTTGTGGAGCCATCGTGATCCCGCCAAAGTCATCGGTTCGGTATGCAGCCTCATTCGGTACGTGCGCAGCTGGAGCAGCGACCGTGACGATCCCGAGGAGCTGGGCGCAGAGCAGCTCGACAGCTGGGCGGAGGCTATCCGTCGGGCGATGGACTTCCGCAAACATGTTGGTGGAAACAGATTTTCCGATGTCTCCTTCGCGGACTTGCAGAACGATCCGGTGCGCACGCTGCAAGCCAGCTACGTATCTTTGGGCTTGACGTTCTCCGACGCCGCTGCGCGTTCCGTCGAGCAGTGGGCCGGCGAGCACAAACCCGGTGCGCGCGGCACACATGACTACGCCTTGGCGGACTATGGGCTAACGCCCGAGCGTGTCCGCGAACGGTTCGCGGACTACCTCGCGACTTACGACGCGACCGCATGACGCGCCCGGTTAGGCGGCGGCGAAACAAACTGGCGCCCGACCCGTACGTTCGTCGCGCCATCGTGGCCGCCACGTCGGAAGCGCTGCGCGAACAAGGAGTTCGCGGGCTCAGCATCGCGGCGGTGCTCGATCGCGCCGAGCTGAGCACCCGCGCGTTCTACCGGCATTTCGAATCAAAGGACCAACTGGTGGCGGCGGTCTTTCTCGAGATGGCCGGCGCCGAGGAGCGCCGACTGAGAAGGAGAATGGCGAAGGCTGCCGACCCGGTCGAGGCGGTGGCCACATGGATCGACGGACGCTTAGACCTCGCGTTCGACGCGAAAATCAAATCCGATCTGCGCCGACTGTCGTTGGAGGCGCAGTCGCAGATGTTCGCCGCGCCCGAGCTGATTCAGCCCGCCTACCAGCAAATGCTCAGGCCACTCGTCGAGCAACTGCACCGCGGGCTGATTCTTCATGTCTTCCACGACATCGACCCGGTGACCGAAGCACAGTCCATTCAGGGCGTGGTATGGGCGAGCACTGAACGGCAGTGGGCCGCAGGCGATTGCCAACGTGCGGAGGTCCGCCGGCGTGCTCTTCGTTTTTGCTTGCGCGGCCTGGGCGTGACACCCGAAACGATCGCTGACGCCGCTGCGCGCGACTGAGTAGTGAGGAGCAACGATGGACCTGGGTTTGGCCGGATCGACCGCCGTCGTCACCGGCGGCAGCAAGGGCATGGGGCTAGCGATCGCGCAAACCCTGGCGGCCGAAGGAGCCAGCGTCGCCGTGATGGCCAGAGGCAGGCCGGCTCTGGACGCCGCGGTCGAATCACTCCGAAAGGCGGGCGCCCCTGACGCCGTCGGGATCAGCGTGGACATGACCGACGCCGCATCCATCGCCAGCGGCTTTTCTGAAATATCCGACCGCTGGGGCCGGCTGAACAGCCTGGTCCACACCATCGGTCCGGCCGACGGCTACTTCGAGCAGATGGACGATGCCGAGTGGGACGCCGCGTTCACGCTTGGCACCATGTCAGGTGTCCGGTCTGTTCGCGCGGCATTGCCCATGCTGCGCGCCGCCGACTGGGCCCGCATCGTGACACTGTCCGCACATTCCATTCAGCGGCAGAATCCGCGCATCGTCGCCTACACGGCGTCGAAGGCGGCACTGTCCAGCATCACCAAGAACCTGTCGAAAAGCCTTGCCAAGGACGGCATTCTGGTGAACTGCGTATGCCCGGGGACCATCGTG